>CANQVH010000060.1 GCA_947627245.1 uncultured Lachnospiraceae bacterium
TCGCTCATCTGTTTCGGGGTGTACGACTTCGGGAAAAAACGCTGAATGTCGCTTGTCTTAAAAGAAATCTTTCCCATGTCATCCTTCTTGATTTCATCCATGACATCGCATATGGCATCAAGAGTACATCTGCCTTCCTGACTGAGCCTTTTCATTCGCTGCGCCTGGGAGAGAGAGGGAGCTGCCTGCGCATAGTCCATTGCGTCGAGAAAATCCCGTTGTTCCTGTGGCTTGAGATAAGACAGCTCCACAGCCGGATTGAATGAGATTTTCTTCTCATCCACCATATCCAGAACTTCGGGAATCAGGTTTGTCAAACGAATATATCGGCGCACGGATTCTCTGCTTACCCCTGTGCTTTCGCCAACCTGTTCAGCCGCCAACTTCGACACAACTTGTGTAGAAGTTAGATCCGTGCGCTGTCCTTGATGCTTGAGGGCATCTATCTTCATCTTATAAGCGTAGGCCCTCTCGCTAGGCAAGATGTTTTCCCTTTGAAGGTTGGAATCCACCATCATGATAACAGCGGCATCATCATCCAGTTCCCGTACTATGGCCGGAACGGTTTCCAATCCCGCCAATTCCGCAGCATGGAGCCGCCTGTGGCCGGAAATGATCTCATAGCCGCCGTCCGGGTCAGGGCGCACGATGAGAGGGTTGGCAATCCCCATCTGCCGGATGCTCTCCACGGTCTGCGCCATGGAATCATCGTCCAGCACTTTGAATGGGTGTCCTTCAAAGGGATGCAGTTCGGATATGGGAATGCCCTGCACCTGTTCCGGATTTTTTGCGGTCTTATCATCTGCCAATTAACGCCCTCCTCTGTCCGCAGCCCTCGTATTGCCCGGCACGGGAGGTTTGACCTCGGCTGCTTTCTGCTTGACGGCATCCAGCACCGAACCCCGATCCTCGGTTTTAGCCATTGTGCGCTGGTACTCACCCAGAACAGCACTGTTCAGCGTCTTGCGCATCTCCGCAGTCGTGGGGAAGCAGATGTCCTTATACTCGCCCTCCGCAGTTTTTCGCTGGGGCATGGACACGAACGCGCCTTTCTCGCTGTTCATCACACGCACACCCCTGATGGCAAAGCACCCGCCAATCGTCACGGAGGCGTTTGCCAACAGGTTCTTGCCGTCCTGCACAGGATAGACCTTGACACTGATGTCCAACTTCTGGCCGCCCTGCATCGCCGGTTCTCTTGTCGCATCACTCATTTGTTTTTCCTCGCTTTCCTGAAATGATGTTTGAAATCCATCTGCGGCACAGAATCAGGACGTCTCACGCAGAATCTCAGGCACCTTATCCATGAAGTGTTCCTTGCCGGTGGCAGTAAACAGGGTGTACTGGCCACATTCCGCGCTATTGCGTTTGTGGAAATCCCGGACGATGAAGAAGCCCTTATTATAATAGAGAGCATAGGGCATCAGAATCCCGGACGGAGCGCGGTACAGATAGCGGTGGCGCAACAGATACCTGGTGAACCGCTTTTCCGGGATGCCCAACTCTTTCGCCGTTGCACGGATGTTGGTACATTCCATCGGATTCACGAAAGTATCGTAGTACATCGCTTTGGGAAGCGCCGCCTGGAGTTCTGCTGTGAGCCGCTCATTTTCCAGAGCCTCTTGCACATACTCCATGACCAGCATATGAGCCTGCGTCGGGTCGGAAAGGAGCCGTAGCAGAGCGGCATCAGTGAAATAAGCTCCATGCTGCCGGATAGCGGGAATAACATCATGCGTAATCCAGTGCTTGAACTGCTTCGCTGTAGGGAGCTTGCTGGAGAGGATGAGGGAATACAGACCGCTCTCGTTGATGATCGTCATCTGCTGTCTGCCCGAAGGTGTTTCCATTTCGGCAACACCTCTATCCTCCGCATCAACCTTTTTTGAAACGGCGCTTCTGGGACTTTCATAGTCGAGGGCCTCCGCCACATCCCTGCCCACAAACCACGGCTTACCGTCAATGACGGTTGTCCGGACACTGCCGAACTTTTCATTGGTGAATACCTGAATCTCGTTGCGCATCTTTCTACCTCCTGTTCTGTCGCAGATGGAAATGAAAAAAGGCGTGTACCCAGCCCCACAAACGAGGGCAGATACACGCCTATGTAATCCTTCAATATGCACTTGAAATTCATTTCAGCAGAGCGGAAATCCGTATGAAAAATATGAAATCCGAGGCAAAAGTTAGCCCCGGATTAAACCCATAAGGGGTCAAAAAAGGGCGGTTAGCCCCAATTTTAGCCCCTATAAACCCATAGAAAACGGTTCAAATCACGCCAAATTTGGACAGCCGTTTCAGAATTTTGGGCATAAGAAAAGCCCGGAAAATGGCGTATTTCCGGGCTTTTTTCGCATTTTGCAGCTCTCGATTAACGCTTGCTGAACTGCGGAGCGCGACGAGCTGCTTTGAGACCGTACTTCTTACGCTCTTTCATTCTCGGGTCACGCGTAAGGTAACCTGCGGATTTCAGCGTCGGTCTGTAGTCGTTGTCCGCCTGAAGCAGCGCTCTCGCGATGCCGTGGCGAATCGCGCCTGCCTGCCCTGTTGTCCCGCCGCCGTGTACGTTCACGAGGACGTCAAACTTATCCGTGGTCTCCGTCGCTGCGAGCGGCTGACGCACGATCAGCTTCAGCGTATCCAGTCCAAAATAGTCGTCAATGTCTCTTTTATTGATCGTGATCTTGCCTGTTCCCGGCATCAGATATACTCTGGCGATCGATTTTTTTCTTCTTCCTGTTCCGTAAAATCTTCCGTTAGCCAATGTCCCTTACCTCCTTTTAAAATGTCAGCGTTTCCGGCTTCTGGGCCTGCTGCTTGTGCTCCGGTCCGGCATATACATAGAGCTTCTTGTACATCTCTCTGCCGAGCGGGCCCTTCGGAAGCATACCCTTCACAGCGTGCTCGATAACTCTCTCCGGCTTCTTCGCCATCATCTCACGCAGCGTAGTCTCTTTCATACCGCCTACGTACTCGGAATGATGATAGTAAATCTTCTGATCCAGCTTCTTGCCGGTCACCTTGACCTTGTCAGCGTTCACGACGATCACATAATCGCCTGTATCGAGGTGAGGGGTGAAGGTCGGCTTGTTCTTTCCTCTCAGGACACTTGCAACGCCTGCTGCCAGACGGCCAAGCGTCATATTAGCTGCGTCCACTACGTACCATTTTCTCTCAATCGTCGACGGACTTGCCATAAATGTTTTCATTGGTCTTCCTCCTTGTAATCGTTCACATGCTCCGATCTGGCAGAGGCTTATTTCCGCCCTCCCGGCGATCCTCCCTGCGGAAGATCCTTTTTGGCGAAGCTCCGGAAATCCTTGCTGATCGCTCCCGGGCGTCCCGCCGTTTGTTATTGTTATGGTAAAATGTCCTACCGGGGCTAATGGTTCGAACATTTATACGCAAGCAAAGGCGCAGTTATCCCAGATTAACGGGAAATAACTGGCGACACGTCAAATATTATAGTACACCATACCGGGCGTGTCAATCCTTTTTTCCGCCTTTTTCCGGTTTTCCGCACCGGTCTCCTGACTCGTTGCCTCAGGTCTGATCTTCCGGAGCCGTCGAATTTCCGTTCTGTTTTCCTTCCTTCAGCTTCAGGCAGATGTTCAGCTCGTCGAGCTGCTTCTGTTCCACCTCAGACGGAGCTCCCATCATGATGTCCTGCGCGTTCTTGTTCATCGGGAATGCGATCACCTCACGGATCGACTCCTCGCCGGAAAGCAGCATCACCATGCGGTCGATGCCCGGCGCGATGCCTGCATGTGGCGGTGCACCGTACGTAAACGCCGTGTACATAGCCGGGAATTTGGCTTTCACCTCATCCTCGCCCAGTCCCACGAGCTCAAACGCCTTGATCATGATCTCCGGATCGTGATTACGGACCGCACCGGATGAGAGCTCAATGCCGTTGCAGACAAGGTCGTATTGATCCGCAAGGATCTCAAGCGGATCGATCTCGCCGCGCTCCGCTTTCATAAGTACGTCCAGACCGCCCGAGGGCATCGAGAACGGGTTGTGGCAAAACTCCAGCTCTCCGGACTCCTCTCCGATCTCGTACATCGGGAAATCCACGACCCAGCAGAATTCATATTTTTCTTTATCCATATGTCCCTCGCAGGCCTCGCCGAGCTTCTTGACCGCGACGCCTGCCGCCTTCTGCGCCATTCCGAGTGCCCCCGCGGATAGAATAACCAGCGTGTTTGGCTTCAGGCCGAGCTTGTCCTTCACCGCAGAGACCTTACCCTCATCCGCATTGATGAACTTCGCGATGCCGCCGGCGATCGCGCCGCTCTCGTCAGTCTTGAACCAATACACCTTGCTGCCCGCCTGCACCTCAATGTCCGCGCAAATCTGGTCGATCGCCTTTCTGGTGAGCTTGCAGTCGGAAACCGGAACGGCCTTAATCACATTGCCGTCGAACGGGCCGAAGCCGATATTGCCCAGAAGATCGGTCATGTCGGTCACCCGCAGATCAATGCGGAGATCCGGCTTGTCGCTTCCGTACTCTTCCATCGCCTGCGCGTACGGAATCCGCACGAACGGCGTCTGAGAAGTTCTCTCATATGCGCCGTATTTGGCAAACACAGGCGGAAGCACCGTCTCAATCACGGAAAATACATCTTCCTTCGCCGCGAACGCCATCTCCATATCCAACTGATAGAATTCTCCCGGAGAGCGATCGCCGCGCGCGTCCTCATCACGGAAGCAGGGCGCGATCTGGAAATAGCGGTCGAAACCGGACGCCATCAAAATCTGCTTGAACTGCTGCGGAGCCTGCGGCAGTGCGTAAAATTTCCCCGGATGTTTTCTGGCCGGAACCAGATAATCTCTGGCGCCCTCCGGCGAAGAGGCCGTCAGGATCGGTGTCGTAATCTCGAAGAAGCCCTGCTCCGTCATCGCATTTCTCAATGCGGACACCACGTTGCAGCGCAACACGATATTGCTCTTCACGGCCGGATTTCTCAGATCCAGATAACGATATTTCAGGCGAAGAGCCTCATCCGCATTTCGCGAATGATTGATCTCGAACGGCAGCTCCTGATGTCTGCAGCGCCCCAGCGTCCTGATTTCCTGCGGCACTACCTCGATCTCACCGGTCGGGATCTTATTGTTCACATTGCTTCTCTCGCGCACGACGCCGGTCACCGCGATCGTCGATTCTTTATTCAGCGCCTTGACCGCCGCCATCATCTCTTCGGTCTCGACGACAACCTGCGTAACGCCATAAAAATCTCGCAAAACGACGAAAGCAAGATTGCCTCCGACCTCACGCACATTTTCCATCCAACCGGCGATTGTCACCGTCTGCCCGGCGTTTTCCTTCCTGAGTTCTCCACAATTATGCGTTCTGTATTGAGACATTTTTCGTATGACTCCCTTTTCTGTTATTTGATTCCACGTATCCTTTCCCGGAATCCCGGGTTATTTTACCAAATTTAGCTTCGGATGTCTACATTGAATTCATGTTTTGCGCGTAAGCAACGAGCCGTGCAAATACGGTGGAACACGAAATGTCTGCTCACAGGCAATTTCGTGAGACAGCGTATTTATAGGGCGACTGCCCGCGACCGAGAAAAGCCGTAGGCTTTTCGAGGGGCACGGCTCGTTGCCGCGATAACCCCGGACGCCGCAAGAGCCGATGTGCCTGTCGGGCGTCCGTATATCATATTGAGCTATACACAAAGCTCAATCCTCCGCCCTGTGTGCTGATAGCGATAATAGCGCACTCCCGCCGCGTCCAGCATGCGCCTCGAAGCAGTGGCCGCCGGACCGTCGTGGTATTTGTCGTCGTCATACACGATCGTCTTGATCCCTGCCTGAATGATCGCCTTCGCGCACTCATTGCAGGGGAACAGCGACACATACAGCTTGGCGCCCTCCAGACTACCGCCGCGATAATTCAGGATCGCGTTCAGCTCGCTGTGCACCACGTAAGGATACTTGCAGTCCAGCTCGTCGCCCTCGCGCGCCCACGGAAATTCGTCGTCCGAACAACCCGCCGGAAAACCGTTGTATCCCATCGACAAGATCTTGTTATCGTTGCTCACGATACATGCGCCCACCTGCGAGTTCGGATCCTTCGACCGCATCCCTGCGAGCTTCGCAACGCTCATAAAATACTCGTCCCACGAAATGTAATCTTTGCGCTTATCTGACATGATTGTGGCCTCCTTTGTGAATCTATGCTTTTCTCTTATGATTTATTTGATTTTGTATTCCTCTTTATTTCTCTGTTTTTCTCAAGATAGCTGAGAAAGGCCTCACAACCCTCAATGATATCGTCATAGGTTACGTCAAAGTTACCCGTGTACCATGGATCTGCGATGTCACGTTCCGATCCGGCAAAGGTGAGGAATTTATATATTTTTCCCTCAGGATCTCCCTTGAGCATCCGGTTAAGATTTCTCATGTTCCAACTATCCATGCCAATGATGTAATCAAACGAGTCATAATCCCTTATAGTAATCTGTTTGGCTCTATGTGGCACTAAAGGGATTCCCACCTCTCTGAGTTTGTTTACTGTCCCCCTGTGCGGCGGATTTCCGATCTCTTCCGTGCTGGTCGCAAAACTGTCGATTACAAACTGGTCTCCCAGCCCTAATTCCCTTACCTTGTAAGTAAATACGCTTTCGGCTAAAGTTGACCGACATATATTTCCATGACAACAAAAAGCCACCCTTATCATCTAAATTCTCTCCTGTAAAAACCTTTTATTTTTGTACAAATATCGCCTGTATTCGGCTATAAAATCAAGCCTTCAATCGGTATGTCCGGTTGCGATTCGCGCCTTCGGCGACAACAATCCCCTCGGAGATCAATTCTCTCATATAATCTCTGGTTCTCGAAGATTTCAGCCCGATACTCTCTGCAATTTCAGACATTTTTGCCGTCGAATGATCCGTCAGAAACTCTATAATCTGCGTTTTCATGTTTTCTTTTATCGCCGATTTTTTATCGCCGATTTTTATCGCCGATTTTTTATCGCCGATTTTTTCCACGGAAAGCGCAAGTGTAATGCGTTCCGGTTCAAATCCTTCAATAATGGCCGGCTCCTTCCAGCCCTGGCTTTCCCATACATAATATATATTGGGATATGCTGTGCGGCAGACCGCCAAGCGCCTTCTTCGCTTCAATTCGATTATTCTCTCTGTATTTTTCGAGATTCTCAAAATCGAGCATGCTAAACCTCCAGATTTCTCCAGTTTCAGAGAAATACACAACAACTGTCTTTACGCTTGTCCACTTGTTACTCTCAAGTAAAGATCTGAAAATATTATAGGATATCCCTTTCTTCTCGTCAATCATTTGAAAAATCAGATTTGTCAACCATAAACAGAAATGAAAATGTCATCGAAATTGGACGGGCTAAGAAAAGAATACTATAAAAGGACACGATTCAAAACCGTGCCCTTTCTCCGCTATATTACTGCATTTTCACTTTTTGATTTGTCATAAAAGTGTCATAAAACTCGCTTTTCCATTCCAAGAAAGTGCCGTATTTACCGGATTTTTCAGGAGATCCATGTGTGTTGCCCCATGACAACAAAAAACCGCCCTTAATAAGTTGAACATTATCTTTGATTAGTATTTCTCTGCCTGTGAATCCATCTTTTTCACAGCAGAATTAAGGATCGTTCCCCACTGTGTCAGCAAATTCTCAAATAAATCCTGATTCTCTTCAGGAAAACTGGCAAGCGCTTTCGCATGGCTCATAAGAAGCAGCATGATAGCATCTCTGGTCCTGATTTTTTCGTTACAGCTCTCTATGTTATCCTCATCAGAGATATCTCCGCAAAGAGGGTTAATAACCTTCTCATAGAAAGGATGATTTACATTGAGCTTAATCACAATCTTGCCGCTCAATAAATTCTCCGTCTCAAAAAGAATATTCTGAGGGTAATTAACCGGCACAACCGAGTACATACTGTTTAAAATTGATTTACGTCTCTTTTCGCGCTCACTCTCTTCTTCCCCATCACGGCAAATGGCAGCATTCAAAATTTCGTCGATTTTTTTCTGCTCATCTTCCTCGGACATATTTCTTCCCGCTTGCCCTTTTGGAAGAACCGCATTCAAATCACTCATTAACTGCTCTGCATTCTCAAACAAACTCTTTTCTCGGTTTTCCTCAGCCTCTTTTTGAGCTCTATCTCTCTTAATAATCTGTCGGAGCGATGTAACCGGACGCGTGAGTTGGTCTTTAAATTTATCTCGCAAAGAACCAACCGGCTCAGCGCCTCTCTTAATGTAACGAACTTGAAAATAATCATCCAGTTCAGGAGGAAAAGATATTTCACATCCCCACCATCTGTCATTCTCCTGATATGCAAACTGTCCCTTTCTAAGACCGATCAGATATGGTATTTTTCCATAAAAAACCTCTCTATTTGCTCTAAGAATGGATACCCCCTCATTTTGATCAATCTTGCGTTTTTTGGCTTCAGCTTTGCCACCATCACCGATATTTAGTCTCCACTCTTTGGGTAACAACGAGAGACGTATCGTCACAGAAGCAGTCGCTCCGTCTCTGCCGGAAATCGGAAGATCTATCGTTAGAGGATCGTACAGTTCCGCTTTCGGATCTTGCTTTTCCTTTGTATCAAACTGTGTCGGTCCCGAACAATATAACGGATCATGCAGGAACACCTGTCTGTCATCCAGATAGATCTTGAGTCCTGCCTCAATAAACTTACGATAAGTTCTTCCTAAATAGGTTGCTATCAATCCGCTCATCTCACCAGAACTGGTTTTCTTACCAAAATCATCCATTCTGTCACAGTTGGATAAAACAACCATTGTTCCCGACTGTCTCTCAAAAAAGTCCTCATATTCATCAGGAATCTTTTTCTTTTGCGGTGCGGGTACTGTCTCCATCACTCCTTTATTAATTTCATCCAGATCGATGTACGTATGATAAAACGCACCATCAATTGTATCTCTGGAATATACCTCTACATGTCTGGCCAGAGAGATACTTCCCAAAGTCATTCCCACGCCAAATTTACCGATTCCCAGCTTTCCGTTTTTCCGCTCTCTCATAGAGCAGCCAAGTACCATACATTTCGCTAATACCGCCGGACTCATACCGGAGCCGTTATCAAGAACAATGATCTTATCAATCTCTTCGATATTCTTTTTCCCGACATGCCTGACCCTTTTTTGGAAATAAACCCTTATTTCACCGGCTCCTGCCTCCACTGAATTGTCCACGATCTCACCCAAGCCATTTTCCACAGAGTAATCGTTGTACCTCAACGATTCATACACCTGCGAAATATTGATCAGGGCGTTGTCTTGCAACTGCATAATCTCTTCAAGCCTTTCCTGTGACACTTTAGCATCCTCCTTATATTTGATTTCGAGCATTAAAAAGCCTTTCACAAACAAGTGAAAGGCTAAAATACCAACATCAAATATACAAAGATGCGCGTTAATCTATTGGCACTTTCATTACCTCGTCCAGAATTTTGTCCTCGTCATACTCCGGAGCATACCTCTGCGCGATTTCCACGATCCGGCCGATCTCCTCTTCTGTCTCCTCCAAAGCTTCGGCAATCTGCGCCACAGTACAGGATCTCCTGAGCTTCTTCAACACCTGTTGGACTAATCCTTTTGCTCTTCCCCGCGCTTCGGCCTCCTGGGTGTGCACCTCGAGATCCATTTCATAATCATATTCCGCCATCAGCATATTGATTACCTCCCTGCTCTTGCGCCCAAGATAGTCCGCAAGAATATCCTCTTTGATACACTCTTTCACAACTCTCTCAAGCTTTCCTTTATCCCCGTCAAGCTGACGCGTCTTTTCAACAAACTCGCTGTACTGGCGGAGGGTACCGCATTTCTCCAGAAGCTCATGCTTTTTGTCCGTATTGATATTAACTACACGGACTTCCAGCTCCAGTTTCCCGTTCTCTCCGCACGGATCCGCAAACGCATCCGAAAGCCTCAGCACCTGTTCCGCAGGCTGGTCTTCTTCCCCATTATATAAGACAAGGAAGGACGGCGCCATCAACTGATACTGCAGCTTTGAATATCTCGCCTTTACCGGCATCAGCTTCTCATACTCCCGTGCGATGTACATCAGCATGCGCACCGGCATATTCGGGCTGACCGTGCTTTGATGTTCGCTCAGGATAATCCTACGTTCTCCAACCGAAAATGCCACATCGTTCTTCATGTTCCGGAACAGAACATCTTCCAGCCGTACCTTTCTGATCAGGGAAGTGTCCTGCAGGTCTGTGCCAAACAGGCCGTTATACAGCTCCAGCAGGTTCTTCTCCGCAGTCTCATCGGAATAGTAAAGATCGCAAAATACACTGTCCTTATATTCTCTGTTTTCCTTTGCCATTGTTTCCTGCCTTTCTTTTTCTCAAAAGACGGAAACATACGGGAATGGGCATTTATATTTTATCGCGCTGCTCTTTGAGAGTCAAGGAAAACCGCCATCACCCTTCTTTTCCTATTTTTAACAGTCAAGATCATGGTCAACGATCTTTCGCCGCTCCCATAAATTGAAAATTTTTTCTACCCCTGAAAATAAAACAAAAAAGACCCGAGAGACAATCTCCCGAGTCTTTTCTTTACTTCTTATATTTCTTTTACCTGATTTTACTTCTTCTGCTTCGTCAGCGTCTGAATACCTTCAATCGCAAGCACAACTGCAAGGATGACAAGCAGTACCGCGATGCCTGCGCGCGTCCACATCCAGCCGGTGCCAACGGCGCCTGCTGCGGTCGCGTTCTTGAAGTTCGTCAGGATGGTCTGGCACAGAGATACGATCGTGACAACCAGCATGAACGCCATCGGGAACAGGAACATCTTGTTGTTTCTGCCCATCTTGCCGAGCCATGCAGCGACAGCCAGAAGGCCGAGAGCCGCAAGAAGCTGGTTGGCAGCGCCGAACAGCGGCCAGATGTTCGAGTAACCGGTCATACCAAGCGCAATGCCGAGCACCACGGTGATGATCGTAGCAACGTACGGATTCGTCAGGGTCTTCTTGATGCCCGTCACATCCTTGTAGGTCTGTCCCGGCTCAAGCCAGAACTCCTGGAACATGTAGCGAGCCAGACGGGTCGCCGTATCCAGAGAGGTCAGGCAGAACGCCGATACAGCAAGGATCAGCATAGCATAGATCACGTTCTCCGCGCCCTTCAGGAACGGGATTGTCGCGCACATACGGGAAATACCGGTAGCAAATACCTGCGTCGGGTTCGTGACCCCACCCGGAACATAATCTTTCCAGATGTAACCAACCGCGCACAGAGAGATCAGTGCAAGTCCGCACTCGATGAGCATTCCGCCGTAAGCGATCGGCTTCGCGTCGCCTTCCTTGTCGAGCTGCTTCGCCGTCGTACCGGAACCTACCAGCGAATGGAAACCGGAAATCGCGCCGCAGGCGATCGTAACGAACAGTGCCGGGAACAGGCTTCCCAGAGAGGTGCCTGCGCCAGCCGTTGCCTTGTCAACGAAGCCCGTGAATGCCGGGATCTCAAGAGCCGGATGAGCGCCGACGATGCCTACCACTGCCACGATCATCATACCATAAAGCAGGAAAGAGCTCAGGTAATCACGCGGCTGAAGCAGAATCCACACCGGAGTGACTGATGCGATCGCGATATAGATACCTACGATGATCATCCATGTGTTGCCACTCAGATAGATCGGATGGAAGTTCAGGCCGATCGCCATACATGCAACGATCGCCGCCACGCCGATGATCGTGGAAACCGCCAGAGAAGCGTTCCTTCTGTAGACCATCAGACCAAACACGATCGCGATGAGAATGAACAGCACAGAGATCATTGCCGTCGAAGCGTTTGCCGCGCTCGCCGCCTTGTCGAGTACGCCCGCCTCGTCGTATGTAGCCTTGAAGGTGTTTGCAACGATCGATGCAAACGCAGCCACTACCAAGATCAGGGTCAGGTAGGAGAAGATGATGAACAGCTTCTTCGCACGAGAACCGATACTTGTAGCGATAACCTCACCGATCGACTGGCCCTTGTTCCGCACGGACGCAAACAGCGCGCCGAAGTCGTGCATTGCGCCGAAGAAGATACCGCCGATCAGCACCCACAGCATGACCGGAACCCAGCCGAACACTGCTGCCTGAATCGGTCCGTTGATCGGACCTGCGCCCGCGATGGATGAGAAATGATGTCCCATCAGCACCGGAGCCTTTGCCGGAACGTAGTCGTTTCCGTCTTCAAGTTCGTGTGCAGGAGTCGTTCTGTTCGGCTCTACGCCCCACTGCTCTGCAAGCCACTTTCCGTAGAAAAGATAGCCGAGAACAAGAACAGCGACACCTACGAGTAAGATTACTACCGCATTCATGTTTTTTACTGCCTCCTTTTTCTTTTCATGAATTTAGTATCTTTTTCATAAATTTCGCGTTGCTGCGTCCCATCCGGTTCGTGAAGATCTCGCTCCCTTCCCGAACGACCGCGGCCGTATGGAGGTTCATCCAGCCATACCACGAAAAATGAAAACTTTTGTAAACCCTGCATCTTTTGAGCACCCGCTTCGCCTCCGGCGTACAACTATCACAGACAAAGACCGCCGTAATATAACTGTACATGTGCCCCGGCTTCGGGTCGATCAGCTTCATGCCTTCCTCATAGGCATATGCCTTGCAGGTCTCGAAAATTTCTTCCGTCAGATGCGGAACGGAAAAAAGATAGACGTACTCATTGCTGTCCGCCTCCCAGAGCTTCGCTTTTTTGATCAGAACATACTTTTCGGAATGTACGTAAAAGCGGCAGGTAGCTGCCAGCGGAAGGCCGACCGGCGGATCGTCGACCCACTCTACGTCAAAATACGCCTCATAGCTGTCCAGAAGCTTCTCCAGAATCTCTTCGCGGGTCAGCCCAAGCTCCATACATTTCACCTCATACTTTGTAAAACAGCAAAGCTGTTTCCCCATCCCGCAGGGATTTGAGTTGCGGGGTGCCCTGTGGGTATACTCGCAATCTCTGTGCGAAAACTTTGTTCTTTTAAAGCGGCAAATTGCCGACTCCACAAAAAAATGCGGCCCGCGCACAAAAAAGTCGGCACACAAAGGGCGCCGACAGCGTGGTTCCGCAGCAAACCCCTTTGTTCTGTGCTGAATCTAAACAAAAAAATAAATTTCTTAAAAAACTATAAAAATTCTAACACTGATATGCAAAAAAAGCAAGCAAAATTATTTACATCTGTTCGATTCTGGAATAAGCCGTCGTCATGTCGCCGCCGATCGCCTCCGCGATGTTGATCGAATGGTTCACAATACGCAGATAGCTGTTCAATACCTCCACAAAGGTCAGGCCCTGCTCGAACGTGCATTCCTTGCGTTGCAGACGCTCCATGTGGTTCGACTGCGCTTTCGTCACTTTCTTGATGATCTTGCGCTCCTGCTTGCGCAGATCCAGCCAAATCTCCGGCGTGAGCGCCATCTGATCATGGAACAGCCGCATCGCGTCGTCCAGAAGCTCCATTACCCGCGCGTATATCTCGGACAGTTCTTCCTTCGCCGCCTCCGTATAGACCAACCCGTCTTCCACACATTTTTCCGTCTGGTCGAGGATCTTGACCGCATGATCACCAATCTGCTCCAGATCGTTGATGACATGGAACGCGCAGCCCATGTACTGCGAAACCTGTGAGGGCATCGCCACGGTATTGACCTTCGAGAGATATCCCGTGATCTCCGATGCAAGGTAGTCGATCACCTGCTCGCCTTCCCGCACATGGTTTGCCTCCGTCATACTGTGCTGCAGCAATCCGTCCGTAGCGCCCGCGAGATCGTCCTTCACGATCCCGGCCATACGCTCGACTTCCTTGCCGACCTGCAGCGCGACGACGGCAGGAGAACCGGACACATTCGCGTCTATATATTCGAAGCGGAACGCGCTCTCGTGCGCCTGCTTCGGGATCATCATGTATGTCCATTTCACGACAAGATTTACGAGCGGAAGCAGAATCAGACCTGTCACGACCTTAAACAGAATATGGTACACCGAGATCTGAAACGCCTCGTTCGGAATATGCGTTTCTATAATAGAAGCAAGAGGCGTCAGCATCGTCAGCGGAATGAACAGAATCGCGCCGACGACGTTGAAGATCAGATAGATCATCGCCGCGCGCTTCGCGTTGTTTTTCGCGTTCAGCGCGGACAAAAGCGGCGGAGTCGAGGAACCGACGTTGATGCCGCAGATAATAAATCCGGCAAAATAAATCGGCATCAACCCCTGCATCGCCAACGCCTGCAGCACGCCGACCGCGGCTGAGGAGCTTTGGATGATCGCGCAGAGAATCACGCCCACGGCAAAACCAAGCAGCGGGTTTTTCGCGTTCATGATAAATTTCTGGAACAGCGCGGAATCCTTTAGCGGAGACATGGCGCCGCTCATCGTATGCAGTCCCTGAAACAGAATACCAAATCCCAGAATCACCTGTCCGATATAGCGATTTCGCTTCCGCTTCGCGTACAACAGCATCACGGCGCCGAGGCAGATGCAGACCGGCGCGATCGCCGAGACGTCGAGCGCGATCAGGACACTCGTGATCGTCGTACCGATATTTGCGCCGAAAATGACGCCCGTCGCCTGTGCGAGATCCATGATCTCGGCGTTGATAAAGCCCATAACCATGACGGTCGTCGCAGAGGATGACTGGATCACGACCGTAACCAGCGCGCCCAGCAGAAATCCCATGATACGGTTGCGCGTCAACCGCTCCAAAAGATCCTTCATCTTCGGGCCGGTCGCCAGCTCAAGCCCTTCCCCCATATATTTCATTCCGAACAAGAAGAGGCCGAGGCCTCCCAGCAGCGAAACAATACTTCCGATTCCCATACGTATTCTCCGGACGATGCGCAGGATCCAATCCCGCAACAGCCCCCTTATCCTCCTCTATCAATGGAAAAGCGAAATGCAAACTGATTATACTACAGCAAATCAAATTCGCCAACCCCGCGGCAAAAAAATTCTGCGATTTCAGGAAAGTGCGACAGCAGCAAATGTTTCCTTTCGCGGGTCTGCGCATAAAACAAAAAAACGGCCTGTCTAAGCCGTTTTTCAAGAGCGATAGACGGGACTCGAACCCGCGACCTCCACCTTGGCAAGGTGGCGTACCACCAACTGTACTACTATCGCATACATTATTCTCCGTCGTGCGGAACGTAAATTACTATACTACATCTTTCTTTTTGTGTCAACCGTTTTTTCAAATTTTCTTCCCCGAAAAAAATTTTCCTGATTTGGTAAAAAAATATCGTAAAGTGAATAAATGTGTGGTAGAATAAGAACGAAAAAACATACAAGGAGGACAAACCAATGGCTTTAGTAACCACCACTGAAATGTTCAAAAAAGCTTATGAAGGCGGATACGCCATCGGCGCATTCAACGTAAACAACATGGAGATCGTACAGGCGATCACCGAGGCGGCGGGCGAGCTGAATTCCCCGATCATCCTGCAGGTGTCCGCGGGCGCGAGAAAGTACGCGAACCACACCTATCTGGTGAAGCTGGTTGAGGCTGCGATTCAGGAGAATCCGAACATCCCGATCGCTCTGCATCTGGACCACGGCGCAGATTTCGACATCTGCAAATCCTGCATCGACGGCGGTTTCACTTCCGTCATGATCGACGGCTCCAGATTCCCGTTTGCGGAGAACATCGAAGTCACGAAGAAGGTCGTAGAGTACGCTCACGCACACGGCGTTGTCGTTGAGGCTGAGCTCGGCAAGCTTGCCGGCATCGAGGACGATGTCAAGGTTTCCGCTGAGGATTCTTCCTACACGCAGCCGGATGAGGTTGAGGAGTTCGTTTCCAAGACCGGCGTTGACTCTCTCGCGATCGCGATCGGGACAAGCCACGGCGCATACAAGTTCAAGCCGGGCACGAACCCGCAGCTTCGCTTCGACATCCTTCATGAGATCGAGAAGCGCATCCCGAACTTCCCGATCGTTCTTCACGGCGCATCTTCCGTTCCGCAGGAATATGTGAAGATCATCAACGAGAACGGCGGTAAGCTCAAAGACGCCATCGGCGTTCCGGAGGATCAGCTCCGCGAGGCAGCCAGAAGCGCTGTCTGCAAGATCAACATCGACTCCGACCTTCGTCTCGGCCTTACAGCAGGCGTTCGTCAGGTTCTGTTCGATGATCCGTCGATCTTCGATCCGCGCGATTACCTCAAGGTTGGCCGTGCAAACGTCAAGGCGGTTGTCGCTCACAAGATCAAAGACGTGCTCGGCAGCGAAGGCAAGGCCTGATCGTCCGGGTATACGGCTATCTGATTTTTCAGAATCACAAAAGGGCGTTCCGATACGGGACGCCCTCTTTCTCTGCGCTTATGTCACGATATTCCGAATTCAGACACCTTCTTCTTTCTGCGATTACGTCACGATGTTCTGGATCCAGACGCCCTTCTTCACGAGCACAAATCCCACGACGCATTTCAAAAGATCCAGCGACTGGCATATTACATATGTAGCGAGGATCGGAAGCCCGGAGTACCGGCTCAGCACAAATGCCACCGGAATCGAGCAAAGCCACATGAATCCCGAGTCGAAGAAAAATGTGATCCCGGTCTTGCCGCCGGATCGCAGGGTAAAGTACGCGCTGTGCAGAAACGCCTGAAACGGCATCATGCAGGCTCCCACGATGATGAACCTCGTCGCCAGCGCGCGCACTTCGTCGGCTGTCTCGTAGATCTTCGGAAATATCGGAGCCAGCAGAAACAATACCACGCTGATCAGCAGACAGCTTGTGACGGAAAAGAAGATCAGCTTGCGATCCGTATCCTTCGCCTCCTCCATCTTCCCCGCGCCGAGCAGTTGGCCTACAATGATGGCAAGCGCATCTCCCATCGCAAGCCACGCCACATTACAGACATTCGAGATCGTTGCGGAGATGTTCTGCGCGGCGACCACCGACAGCCCGTACAGGGAATAGCACTGCGCGAGCATTGCCATCCCGAACGACCAGAGAAATTCGTTCACCATCAGCGGCGAGCCTTTGACAAGGATTTTCTTCACCAGCTTTGACGGCACGCGCAGGCTCTTCCAAGCGCCCCGGATAAACAGGAAGGTCTCCGCCCTTCGATGCGTCCACACCATGATGATCGCGGACTCCACAAAACGGGACACGACCGTCGCGATCGCAGCGCCCTGCACGCCAAGCCTCGGCGCTCCGAACTTGCCGAAAATCAAAATGTAATTCAGCACCGTGTTCGTCACGACGGCCGCCACACCCGCGCGCATCGGCGCAACCGTCTCGCTGCACTCCCGCAGCGTGCTCGCATAGATCTGCGCGAAAGCGAACGGAACCATCCCGATCAGCATGATCCTCAGATATGCGACGCCGTAGCCCAGCGTCTTCTCCACGCTTCCGACCTCGCTGTTTCCATGCAGATACAGGGAAATCAGCGCGTCTCCCTTGCCGTACAGAAGCAAAATCCAGACAAGCGCAAACAGCATCATCGACATTATTTTGAAGCGGAAAGTATTGCGCTGCCCCTCCGCATTGCGGCTGCCGAAAAACTGTGCTCCGAAGATCCCGGCCCCGGAGAGCATGCCGAATGTGCTGACGTTAAACACAAACATCAGTTGATTCGCCACTGCCACGCCCGACATCTGCTCGGTCCCCACGCGGCCGATCATGATGTTGTCCAGCATGGAGACGAAATTCGTGACCCCGTTCTGTACCATGATCGGAATGGCAACCGAGAGCGCCATCTTATAAAATTTCTTATCTCCGATGAGTTTTCCCATGTTCTCCCTTCTCCTTCGCCCTGAATTTGGCCGAACCGATACGGGAAGGGAGTCCTGCGCCGCCGATCAGGCGCCGGCGCTTCGCTTAATGATGAACACTCCTGTCCCGTTTTTCTCGTTTATCGTGTGTTTCTCTATGAGCTTATACTCTCTGCGCACCCGCAGCGCTTCCGTCACCAACTGAGGCTCCGTCGTGTAGAGGACGAGCAGCGCCTCCGGCTGAAGATACCGACCCGCCGCGTCAAAGAAATCCCGGTACAGCTCCCGAATCTCCTGCAGCGGATGATTTGCGGTCACCTGCGGCAGATCCGTGATGATCTCGTCGAAAAGATAGCCGTGCTCAAACGCAAAGAAATCCTTATTGATATAATAAACATTGCATCCCGCGCGCTGTGTGTTGAGCTTCGCCTTCTCGATCGCCTCACCAAAGATATCGATCCCGTACATGATCCCGGCCTTCACCGCCCGGTCGCGTTCGATCAGCATCGTCCCGACGCCGCAGAACGGATCCAGCACCTGAGCGTCTTCCTTCAGATACGGACGCGCAAGCTCAATAGCCAGAGCCGCGTTCACGGGCGCGATTGAACCGGCAATCACCTCTCTCCGATACGTAAACCTTGTGTCCGGGATCGTGCAAAACTTCACCATTGGCAGAAATGTGCCGTCCTTGCGCTCTACCAGCCGAATCTCCATCTCGTAATCCGACACAGAATTGATCAGAGCGCCGCCGGACGCCTGCTCGACGGCATTCGAGATCCTGCGCAGAAGCACGCCCTTGCGCCCCTGCTCCTCCACGCCCTTCAGCTCAAGACGGAACAAAAAGGCGCCGCCTCCCTGATGCAGCCTCCGGGCCAGCTCCAACACCGGTTCCGCCAGCGCCGCGCCGATCTGCGCCGCCTGCTGCGCAGAGATCCTGCCGGGCGTCCGCGTTTCGATCGCTCCCGCGACCGCCTGCGCGTCAGACGCCTGCTTCTCCTGTCCCGTAAGAGTCCGAACGTCAGAGCCCGCTTTCTCCCCGCCAGTCGGTTCCGTAAGGGTCCGGACGTCAGAGCCCGCTTTCTCCCCGCCAGTCGTCCCCGCATAGTCCACCGGAAACAGCATTTCCCGATAAGTCCTGAGCTTGCAGAGCTCTCTCACCTTAGCGCCCTTTACGCGGATCCCTCCTGCAAGCATCGTCAGCTCCCCGCTTTCGATCCGGTCCGCCGTCACCTTGCGCAGACAACGATTCGTAATCAGAATAAGATCCAACGGCTCATCCCAGCCCACGAACCGATGTCCCTCCCGTTTCTTGTAACGCGCCGTCATGCCCTGCAGCACGCGAGCCTCCTCCTGAATGTGCTTGCGCTCCTCCTGCGGGATCTCCATCTCCCACAACTGCGCAAGCCGCTTTTCCAGCTCCGAAAGCACCGGCCGGTAGTCCAGCTCCGCCATCGCTTTCAGATAGTCCGCCCGGACATACAGCGTTTTTTCCTTTTTGTACGCGTCAAAAAGAATCGGAAGCATATCTTCCGATCCCAGTTTTCCAAGTATAGACGCTGCGTTTCTTCGAACCTTCGGATCCTCGTCCCCGAGAAGCGCGGTCAGCTTCGAGAAATCGCCTCCCAGCAGACGCGCAAATTCCTTTCGGTCCTTCTCACTCTCAAGCCCGTCCCGCAGCGCGATCAGATTCTGTCTCACCTGATCGCCCGCGCAGACTCGCTCATAATATTCTTTTATCATCATTCCAATCAATCCTGTCCGGCCGCTTTTTTGCATTCCTCAATATAGTCCATCACATCGTCCCGGAACTCTTCCCATTTGTCCTCATGCTCCACGTAATACAGCGGGCATTCCTTGCCTGTCACATCGTAATGGCGGATGATGTGCTCACGGTCGATCCCGTATTTCGCCGCCAGATACGCGGTCAGATGTACGCAGGAATTGTAGGTATCCTGCGTAAAGCGCCCCGTCTCGTCCAAATGGCAGTTCTCTATGGAAACCGACAGATGATTCATCGAGTTGGACGCATACGCGATCTCACCGACCGGCACGCACTCGATGATCTCCCCGTCGATCCCGACGATGAAGTTCGCGCTCATCGACGTATTCTGCAGATCCTTGAGGCTTTCAAAATAGTCATGGTTCTGCTGCGCCGTCGTCTTGGGATTCGCCAGATAGTGGATCACTATGTACTCAAGCGCATCGATCGGTTCCCCCGGTCTGGAATAGTCGTTGATCGTAAGCAACTGCTCGTCGATCGGCGGCTCCGGCACGACGCATCCCGTCTCCGTCTCGGCTTCCGTCATCGGCTCCGTCTCCAGCTCCACCGGCGTATCCAAAAGTACATCTACATTTTCGTCTTCCTTCGGTACAAGCTGAAGAAGGATCCACACCGCCGCCACCGTCACTGCCGTCACGCAGATCCAGAGCAGGAACCGTCCCCACCTGATTTTCTTTTTCCCTTCCGGTTGTCTGTCATCCATGATCTAACTTATGCTCCAACATCCTGTCACCCGCCTGCGCGGATGCGCATTGCTTTCACGCAGTATTTTCCGCGCTACATTTCTTTCAGTCTTTCATCATTTTCCCTGTCATTCTACGCTGTAGTTCGGCGCTTCCTTCGTGATATGAATATCATGCGGATGCGACTCCTTCAGCGACGCCGCGGAGATCTTGACAAATCTGCCGTTCTGCTTCAGCTCCTCGATCGTCCTCGTCCCGCAGTAACCCATACCGGAGCGGAGACCTCCGAGCAACTGGAAGACGGCGTCCTCCACGCTCCCCTTGTACGCGACACGGCCCTCGACGCCCTCCGGCACCAGCTTCTTCGCGTTCGTCTGGAAATAGCGGTCGCGGCTTCCGTTCTCCATCGCAGCGATAGAACCCATGCCTCTGTAGACCTTGTATTTTCTGCCCTGATACAGCTCAAACTCTCCCGGACTCTCGTCACAGCCGGCAAACAGGCTGCCCATCATGCAGACATTTGCGCCCGCCGCGATCGCCTTGGTAATATCGCCCGAGTACTTGATGCCGCCATCCGCGATGATCGGGATCCCGTATTTATCCGCCACCTCGTAGCAATCCATCACCGCCGAGATCTGCGGCACGCCGATGCCTGCGACCACGCGCGTCGTACAGATGGAACCCGGCCCGATACCGACCTTGACCGCATCCGCGCCAGCCTCGATCAGCGCCTTCGCCGCCTCGCCCGTCGCCACGTTGCCCGCAATCACCTGAAGATCCGGATATTTCTCCTTCACCATCTTTACACAGTTCAGCACGTTCTGAGAATGCCCGTGCGCGCTGTCGAGCACGACGACGTCCACCTGCGCATCCACCAGCTCGGCCGCGCGATCGAGCACGTTCGCCGTAATACCGATCGCCGCGCCGCAGAGCAGACGGCCCTGCGCGTCCTTCGCGGAATTCGGGTACTGGATCTGTTTCTCGATGTCCTTGATCGTAATCAGACCCTTTAAGTTGTAATCTTCATCGACAATGGGAAGCTTCTCTTTTCTTGACCGGGCAAGGATCTTCTTGGCCTCCTCCAGCGTGACGCCCACCTTCGCGGTGATCAACCCCTCCGAGGTCATAGACTCCTTGATCTTCTTGGAAAAATCCTCTTCAAACAGCAGATCGCGGTTCGTGATGATGCCTACCAGCTTGCCGTTCTCCGTGATTGGCACGCCCGAGATCCGGAATTTTCCCATCAGCTCATTCGCGTCCGCCAGCGTGTTCTCCGGAGAAAGGAAAAACGGATCCGTGATAACGCCGTTCTCGGAACGCTTCACCTTATCTACTTCCTCCGCCTGCTGCTCGATCGACATGTTCTTGTGGATGATCCCGATGCCGCCCTGCCGAGCCATCGCAATCGCCATCCGGTGCTCCGTGACCGTATCCATCCCCGCGCTCATCATCGGGATATTCAACTGGATCTTCTTCGTCAACCATGTCGTAATATCCACCTGATTCGGTATCACCTGTGAATAGGCTGGCACCAACAATACATCATCAAACGTGATTCCCTCTCCAATAATTCTTCCCATGCCGCATCCTCGCTTTCTGATATAAGGTCCTTTGTATGTTGTCTGTTTGAATAAATACTGTAACAAATTCACTTTTCAATGTCAACCAGAAATTAAAACGCATTCACCTTGCGCGGCGCAATCCGGCGGATATCGCCCAAGATCGTATCGTTAAGCTCCACTTTGATGATATCGCGCTTGCCCTCCTTGCTGAAAACAAGCGTATAGGACTGCGTCTGCGGGGCCCTCGATGTGAAATCCCGGACCTTCGTCCCCTGCTGATTCAGATAGGAATCCAGCGCGTGGGAGGTAGACGGAGCAAGGATCTCAAGCTCTGCCATGTCGTAGCTCGCAATCCTCTTGCGCTTCTGCTTGGAGTAGATCGCATCGACGTCCAGCTCACCGTTCACATACAGATATTCGTACTCGACGTCCAGCCGCGGCAGGAAAATATAGCAGCAGACCGCCATCACAGCACCGGCGATCAGAAAAATAATGTTCATGAACAAAAACCCGGTAAAAAGAAAAAATGCAGTCACGACATAGGCCGCGACTTTGGCGATTTTGTTTATGAACGGCGTCTCGCGTGAGATAAGAATTTCCTGATAAAGATCACTCATAACTTTCATCCTCTCTGTTCTTTGCTTGTCCCGACCTCCCGGGATATATTTAAAAAATAGTATAGCACAGATGGGAAGAAACGTCCAGAAAAAAGGGAGCTGCAAGCAGCTCCCTTTTCGCCTATACTTTTCGCCGTGCCATCAGCTCGAAAGCTAACGCTTTCTCGCTGTTTGGCTTCGCCAAATCATCCGCCAAAAAAGGGGCTGTCGGTTAATACCGATTTTTGACCCCTGATAAACAAAGAGGGGATGATCCCGCGGGATTCAGGCTTTT
>CANQVH010000061.1 GCA_947627245.1 uncultured Lachnospiraceae bacterium
GTTACGTTGAACCGCCGTATGCCGAACGGCACGTACGGTGGTGTGAGAGGGCGGAGAGAATCCGCCCTACTCGATCAGTTTTCTCTGCAATGGGAACGGGTTTTAGGTCTCCGTCCCGACCAATGATGCAGGTTTAAAGTAATCATTCTATCATATTAGCAAAGCTATCGGCATCGTACACTTGATTTTGGTAAGAAATTTTCAGCTCATCAGAAGCACCGTAAAATGTATATTCGTCTGCTTCCAGCTCACTTTTATCATTTATTACAATATCTGCGAGAGAGTTACAGTTAGAGAAAAACTCTGAACCAACTGTATACTTACCTGCTCCCAAGTTAAGCGTGGTTAAATCAGTGCAATAAGATCCAAAGGAATCATCCATTTCGTATTCATTACCTTCAGCTTCGCCTCCAATCGTAAATTCTACAGCTTTATCACATTTATAGAAGCTATACTCTCCAAAGGTGTATTTTCCATTACCAATTTGGGCTTTCTCCATCTTACCATTGTTGGCAAATGAGGAATCTCCAAACTCTAACTCACAATCATCGATGCTCAAATCACTTATTTCCGCGTATTCAAATGCACTTTCATCAAATACGCCTGTGCAATCGGTAAGAACAACCGTTGCTTTGTCACCAAGTTTGTAAAACGCATAATCCTTAGATTCAAAGGAAGAATCTTTCAGGGTAAACGATACGATATCTTCACTGTTGCCGAAGAAGCTGCTGTTGGCATTAATATCGCATGAATCTATGGTTATTTCTTTTATTCCGGAATATTCGAATGCGGAATCGCCAAAACTTAGCGTACTGTTACTGATATTTACTGTTGCATCATCACCTAATTTATAAAACGCATAATCATCAAACTCAAGTTCACAATCAGTTATAGTAAGCGTTTCAAGATCTTCCAGATTACCGGCAAAACTACTGCCTATTTTTAAATTGCAACTATCGATCACCAGATTTTTGCACTCTGAATATTCGAGAACATCTTCATGCAATTCACCGTTTAACCCGGAAAAGGTGACCGTCTCTGCTTCGCATTTATAGAGGGTGTAATCATCCAATTCTGTCACTTGCTCATTGGAAGAGTTTACTGATGGTATCAACAATTCGGGTACATTTTCAAAAGTTCCCGTCTCAGTGATTTTGCATGTGCCGTCTCCATTGCTTTCAAATATAAAATCGTCACTTGCAGATACTACAGTGCTGTAACAAAATAAGGAGCCCAACGCTAACATTAATACAACTATTTTTCTTTTCATTTTCTTATTCACCTCGCGATTGATTTTAGAATAATATAGCAGTTTTCCGGCATAATAAATGGGACTTGGGATAACATTTTGAAACATATAAAGCAAACAATTTCTCCCTTCCTAAATCAAATTTCTCAAAAATCCCATTTCTCCACACATTATACTCAATATATTGATAATAGTCAATAGGTGGAGTATGGTACTGTTTTCTCAAGGTGGGAAAATGATTAGTTATCAACCGTTTTATAATACCTTATTTAAAAAGGGCATCACTGAATATCGTTTAATTCATGTAGAGGGTATATCTGCACATACATTACACCGTATCAAGCATGGGGAACCAATTACGACCAAGACATTGGATCGACTGTGCTATATTCTCGACTGTGAGGTAAGCGATATTATTTGTCATGATAAAAGTGTGCCGGAGGAATGATACATGGTATTTTTAATAAGAGGAGCTGTTGCAAAATAGGTGGGGAATTCATCTATGGAAATGGTTCCCTTTTTATTAAAATGGACTTCCAGAAAGCGAAATTTCGGTAGCATTCACTTTTGCCGGAGGATGCGCAGGCTTTGATGGCGCGGTATTGGCCGAAAAGCTGATCTTATGGCAACGCAAATGAAAATTAACTGAAAACGATATTATGATGAATGGAGAGGCAGGGTCTTATCGGCTCTGCTTTTTCACATGTCTCGCCGGTTCACATATATTACAGCAGCACAGAGAAAAGGAGAGACATCATGAGAAAAAGAATTCTGTCATTTTTAATTGCGTCGGCGATGGCGATGGGTATGATGCCATGTATCGCCGGCGCAGAGGAGCCGGTAAAGGTCACGTTGAACGAGGTCGCGCACTCGATCTTCTACGCGCCCCAGTATGCGGCGATCGAGCTGGGTTATTTTGAGGAAGAGGGGATCAATCTTACGCTCGTCACGGGCTTCGGCGCGGACAAGACGATGACGGCGCTGCTTTCGGGCGAGGCGGACATCGGTTTCATGGGCTCGGAGGCGTCGATTTACACGTACAGCGGCGGCGCGGCAGATGCTCCGGTCAATTTTGCGCAGCTCACGCAGAGGGCCGGAAATTTCCTTGTAGCGCGCGAGGCAATGCCGGACTTCACTTGGGAAGATATAAAGGGAAAGGATGTGCTCGGTGGCCGAAAGGGCGGCATGCCGGAGATGGTGTTCGAGTATATTCTGGAGCAGAACGGTATTGACCCGGAGACGGATCTGAATATCGACCAGTCGATCGACTTCGGTTCGACCGCGGCGGCGTTCTCCGGCGGGCAGGGAGAGTTCACCATTGAATTCGAGCCGGGAGCCACCACACTTGAGCAGGAGGGTGTTGGCTACGTCGTGGCGTCGCTCGGCACGGATTCCGGTTATGTGCCGTACACGGCGTACTGTGCGAAAACCGGTTATATCGAGGAGCACCCGGAGGTGATTCAGGCGTTCACGGATGCGCTACAGAAAGGCATGGATTATGTGAACAGCCACACGCCGGAGGAAATCGCGGAGACAATCGCGCCGCAGTTTGCGGAGATTGACCTTGATACGATCACTGCGATCGTGACGCGCTACTATGAGCAGGATACTTGGAAAAAGGACCTGATCTTTGAAAAGGAGAGTTTTGAGCTTCTGCAGGATATTCTGGAGAGCGCGGGAGAGCTCGAGGCGCGCGTGCCGTACGAGGATCTGGTGACGACGAAGTTTGCCGAGGCGGCAGCGAACGGGTAAGCGGGGTGAAAACGAGGTCACGACGCGTTTTCGGAGAGTTCGCCCGGGCGGTGGAAAATTACGAAAACACTTTACAGCATTAAAGTAAAGTGCTACAATAAACCTGTAAAATGTTCACGGGAATTGTCCGGGGGCAGCTTTGATAACAGCATATACACGAATAGAGAATGCCAGGCGGCGGTCCGTCGACGGACAGGAGAGGTTAGGTTATGAGCAAGAAAGTCAGGACAGAAGCGGTAGACGCGTTGTTTGATGCGATTTTGTGTCTGAGGGATAAGGAAGAATGTTATCTGTTTTTTGAAGATGTGTGTACGGTGAACGAGCTGCTTTCTCTTTCGCAGCGCTATGAAGTGGCGCGCATGCTTCAGGAGAAGAAGACGTATCTGGAGATCGCGGAGAAGACCGGGGCTTCCACGGCGACGATCAGCCGGGTGAATCGCTCGCTGAATTATGGGAACGACGGCTATGACATGGTATTTTCCCGTCTTCAGGAGAAAAAAGAAAAGCAGTAACGCAGACAAGCGGACAGAAAATATGCCGCCGTCCTATTCATGGTCGGACGGCGGTGTATTCATGGCATCAATCATTTTCTCGATCACTTCTTTTTTCAGGTAGATATCCAAGCTCAGCAGACAGATAAAACAAAAAAACTGCAGGAATTCGCGGTCATCCTCAGGGACGGCGGTGAACGAGTGCGAGGCTTTATGGTAGCTGTCCATTACGCTGCGGATCGTTCCGTCGATCTGCTCTTTTTCTATGTTATAAATTTCTTCATAGATATTCTGGAGGTTGAAATCCCTGTCCGTACCCCAAAAGCGGTCCGTTACCGGCTTCAGGATTGCCTGAATGTCGGAGAGCGGCAGGAAGCCCTTGAGATAATAGACGAAGATCAGCACGATCATATGCTCCCGGGAATAACGCTTCTTTTCCGGAGGCGGTAGGAGCTTGTTTTTCGCGTAGTTGTTGATCATGGTCTTGGTGAGGATCTTGTCGTCCTCGTAACGTCTGGACCCCTGCAGATGATCCTCCATGAAATGCGTCACCTGATCCATATATAAATCGATGTTCGGGATATCCGAGAGCCGAATCTGGTCGGTACTCGCCATTTGCTTCAGGATATCGCTGAGAAGCTTTGTGCATTTCTGATCCATATAAGAAGTCACCTCATTTGTCGGGATGGAGCCGCCATGACAGCGCACGGCGGTCCGGCAGCGGCGTTTTCTTTCATTATAAAGTTTTTGCGGAAAGATGGCAAGAGGGGAATTTTGCGCTTGCAAGTGCAGGGGGTATCGGGTAGAATAAAGGGCAGATGCGGGATCCCCGGGAGACATTAGGGAGGACCGCGGGGACAGAGGAAGTGGGAACATGCGCAGAATGGAATTCAAGATGGAGCGCGAGGGGCTGGTGAAGCCCGGTGACAAGGTGACTGTTTCGGAGGGCGTGCTGCCCTTCAGTTGGTATTACACGATCGAGCCGGCGATCGCGATGTCCGCGAACTACGAGAATCGCGAGCGGCTGGCAACGCGCGAGGGCGTGGTCGTTGAGGTGCGCACGGACGAGAGC
The DNA here is from genome assembly GCA_947627245.1 of uncultured Lachnospiraceae bacterium. GTDB lineage: Bacteria > Bacillota > Clostridia > Lachnospirales > Lachnospiraceae > Choladousia. The sequence goes on from CANQVH010000061.1 coordinate 4,565, forward strand.
GGTTACACGGTGGTCGTGGAATTTGATGAGTGAGGAGAAAATTATGGATTTATATGATTCTTTAAATCCGCAGCAATGCGAGGCGGTGCGCCATTTCGAGGGACCGCTTCTGATTTTGGCCGGAGCCGGTTCCGGTAAGACAAGGGTGCTGACGCACCGGATCGCGCGCCTGATCGAAGAGGAAGGCGTAAATCCATGGAATATTCTGGCGATCACGTTTACCAACAAGGCGGCCGGTGAGATGCGGGAGCGCGTAGAGCAGATGCTCGGAAGCGCCGGAAGCGTCTGGGTCTCCACGTTTCACAGCACCTGTGTCCGAATCCTCCGACGGTACATAGACCTGATCGGTTACAGCACGAATTTCACGATCTACGACGGAGACGACCAGAAGACCGTGATGAAGGAGGTCTGCAAACGTCTTCAGATAGACACAAAAGTCTATAAAGAACGATTTTTCCTGAGCGCGATCTCGGCGGCCAAGGATGAGCTTACCGGCCCGGAAGAGTATGCGCTGAAGGCGCAGGGAGATTTCCGGATGCAGAAGGTTGCGCAGGTGTATCGGGAGTATCAGGCGCAGCTAAAGAGCAACAACGCGCTCGATTTTGACGACCTGATCTGCAAGACGGTCGAGCTTTTCCGGAGCGTTCCGGAGGTGTTGGAGTCATATCAGGAGCGTTTTCGTTTCATCATGGTCGACGAATATCAGGACACGAACTTTGCGCAGTTTCAGTTGGTAAGCCTTCTCGCTTCGAAATATCGCAATCTCTGCGTCGTGGGCGACGACGACCAGTCGATCTACAAGTTCCGCGGCGCGGATATCGGCAATATCCTGAATTTTGAGGAATATTTTCCGGATGCGAAGGTGATCCGGCTCGAGCAGAATTACCGTTCGACGCAGAGTATTCTGGACGCGGCAAACGAGGTGATCCGGCACAATGCAGGGCGCAAGGAAAAGAAGCTGTGGACCGCGAATCCGAACGGTGAGCGGGTGAAATTCCGTCAGTTCATGAGCGGACCCGATGAGGCGGAGTACGTCGCGGAGACGATCGCCGGCAAAACGCGAAGCGGCGAGTGGAATTACGGGGACTGCGCGGTTTTGTATCGGACGAACGCTCAGTCGCGTCTGCTGGAAGAAAAGCTGCTGTTGTCGAATATTCCGTACAAGATCGTGGGCGGCGTGAACTTCTATGCGAGAAAAGAGATCAAGGATATTCTGGCATATTTGAAGACGATCGCAAACGCGGAGGATGATCTGGCGGTGCGCAGGATCATCAATGTGCCGAAGCGCGGGATCGGGCTTGCTTCCGTCAGCCGCGTGCAGGAGTATGCGATCGCGCACGAGACGAGCTTTTACGAGATGCTCAAAAATGCGGACAAGATTCCGGGCGTCGGAAGGGCGGCGCTCAAGATGCGCGGTTTCGTGGAGCTGATTCAGACGTTTCGGAGCAAGGCGGATTTCTACACGATAAAAGAACTGATCGAGGACGTCTTGGAGGTTACCGGCTATGTGAAGGAGCTGGAGAACGAGGGAACCGAGGAGGCGGATGAGCGCATCGCCAATATTGACGAACTGCTGAACAAGGCGGCGGCTTTCGACGAGGAGTTTGGCGGGGACGAAGCGCCCGGCAGAGACGGGGAAGACGGTCGGCCGCTTTTGGATGTATTTCTCGAAGAGGTAGCTCTGGTCGCGGACATTGACAGCCTTGAGGAGAACCCCGATCATGTGGTGCTGATGACGCTACACAGCGCGAAGGGACTGGAATTCCCGATCGTATTCATGGTTGGCATGGAGGACGGGCTGTTTCCGAGCTATCTGAGCATTTCTTCGGATGATCCGATGGAGATCGAGGAGGAGCGCAGACTTTGCTATGTGGGGATCACGCGGGCAAAGAAGGAGCTGACGCTCACGAGCGCAAGGCAGAGAATGGTGCGCGGCGAGGTTCATTACAGCAAGGTGTCGCGGTTTGTGGAGGACATTCCGGAAGAGATGCTGCTGAAGCAGGACGATTTTAAAGTGCAGAGGAGTCCGGAGCGTCCGGCGAAGGCGCAGAATCAGACGGCATATCAGCAGGCGCGAGAGGCGTTCCGCGCGAAAGTGTTTGTGCCGCAGCAGTTTCAGGTGAAGAAGGCGCAGGCGCTCGATTACGGGGTCGGCGACCGGGTGCGTCATGTCAAATTCGGCGACGGAACCGTGGAGGCGATCGTGGAGGGCGGCAGAGATTACGAAGTCACTGTCGAGTTTGACCGCGTCGGCCAAAAGAAAATGTTCGCGTCGTTTGCAAAGCTCGTGAAACTGTAAAAATTTTTATAGTAAAATGATTGAGGCTGTGATATACTATCAGAAAACAGGTGGAGATTCCATAGAAAGGACGTGTGAAAGTTATGAATAAATTCGACGAGTTTCTTACGGCGCTTCAGAAGAGAGAAGACGAAAAGCGGAAAAACACGGTGCTCTGGTTTCTTGCGATCATCGGCGCGGTAGCGGCTGTCGCAGGCATCGCGTATGCGGTTTACCGTTATTTTGCCCCGGATTATCTCGAGGATTTTGAGGATGATCTGAGCGACGATTTTGACGATTTCTTTGAGGAAGACGATTTCCCGGAGATGGATGAGGAGAAGACGGACGACGAGGAAGAGTCGGCCGAAGAAGAGGATTCCGAAGAGGCAGAGAAGTCGGACGAAGAATAAACGAATCGACGAATGTGCATGTCACAAAGCAGAGGGGCTTCGCAAAGTAGACTATCATATTTTGCGGGGCTCTTTTCTGTCGGACGGATTTGCACGACGCGGTTGAGAAAGGAAAGCGATGAAAAAGGGACAGATAGCAGAGGGCATAGTTGAACGCGTGGATTTTCCGAACAAGGGGATCATTCGGACGGAGGAAGGCAGGGTCGTCGTCAAGAACACAATCCCGGGGCAGAAGGTTCGATTTGTGATAAATAAGAAGCATGGGAATCGTGCAGAGGGACGGTTGCTTGAAGTGATCGAGCCGTCTCCGCTTGAGGTGCGCGCCCCGGCGTGCAGCCTTTTCCCGGATTGCGGCGGCTGCATGTATCAGACGATGTCCTATGAGGAGCAACTGGCCATGAAAAGCGCGCAGGTGCGTGCCCTGATCGAGCCGGTACTCGTGGAGGCCGGGCAGGTGAAGCATGATTCCGGGGCGGGAAAAGCAGAGTATTCTTTCGGGGTTGGAGAGGCGGAATGTTCTTTTGGGGTCGGGCGGACGGAGCGTTCTTTCGGGACAGGCGAGACCGTTTCAGATGATGCGCCGGAGCCGGATTATATTTTTGATGGGATCAAGGGCAGTCCGCGGGAATTTGCCTACCGCAACAAAATGGAGTTTTCGTTCGGCGACGAGTACAAGGACGGGCCGCTCGTGCTCGGCCTGCATAGAAAGGGAAGTACATACGACGTCTTGCCGGTGACGGACTGTGCGATCGTACATGAGGATTTCAACCGGATCGTGCAGGCGGTTCTGGAATACTGCCGTGCGCAGGGTTTTTCCTACTATCACAAAATGGGCCATCAGGGTTATTTGCGCCATCTGCTGGTGCGCCGCGCGGAAAAGACCGGTGAAATCATGGTTTGTCTTGTGACGACGAGTCAGGAGCAGCAGGATTTCACGCCGCTTGGAGACGTGCTGCAGGCGCTTCCGCTTGAAGGAGAGATCATCGGTTTTCTGCACATGACGAATGATTCTCCGGCGGACGTCGTGCGAAGCGACGAGAACCGGCTGATCTTCGGGCGGGATTATTTCTACGAGACGATTTTGGGGCTGACGTTTAAGATTACGCCGTTTTCTTTCTTCCAGACGAATTCCGGAGGCGCGGAGGTGCTCTATGGCGCGGCGAGGGATTACATCGGAAGCGAGAAGGACATGACCGTGTTTGACCTGTATAGCGGGACCGGCACGATCGCCCAGATCATTGCGCCCGTCGCGCGCAGAGTGATCGGCGTAGAGATCGTGGAGGAAGCCGTCGAAGCCGCGCGGGAGAACGCGAAGCGCAACGGTCTCGAAAATTGTGAATTTATTGCCGGAGATGTGTTGAAGGTCATCGATGAGATCCCGGAGCGTCCGGATCTTATTATTCTGGATCCGCCGCGCGACGGCATCCACCCGAAAGCGCTTCCAAAGATTATCAATTACGGCGTGAAGCGTCTGGTCTATATTTCCTGCAAGCCGACGAGTCTGGCGAGAGATTTGAAAGCATTTTTGGCGAGCGGCTACCGGCTCGAGCGGATGACCTGCGTGGACTTATTCTGCGAGAGCGTACATGTGGAGACTGTGGTGGGACTACAACGGGTAGATACCTAGAAATCCTTGAATTTACGCACTTTGTTCAGTTTTTCAGTTTCAATGTATTCAGTGATAATCACAGAGAAAAAATACTTGTGAAGAAAATTACTGTGGTTGTCGCCTTAGACCTCGACACGGGGAACACAAAAAATCCTGATATGAAAGCGAATAGTGGACTATCAAATGATTGATAGAAGATAGGGATGCTTGCTAAAGTGAGTGTCCCTATTTTTTATACAATAACGATTTTGTGTAAATCGTTCACATTAAATTATTTATCAGGAGGTAAGAAAATGACAAACACAGCGTTAAGAGCAGGAGAGAAAAAAGATTCTCGCACAATTACTTTCAAGAACAGGCAGCATGAGCAGTTTTATTATGAGTATCTGCAAAAGTGCAGGTGTCAGGATGTGTATCACAAGGCACTTGTGTATTGTCTTGGGATTGACCGGGACACAAGGGAGCATGTAGATCGGATTTACGACTTTAAAGCCGGCCTTGTTAAGCCCCGTTGTCTGCATGAAGGCTGGCAGACCAGTGGCAGCATGAAGATTGTCCGGTTGGCGTTTAATCTTTACTGCAATGGTACACCGAGCGTGAGCGACAGGATGAAAAAAGATGAAGCATTGTGGGAATGTCAGCAGTATTCCGTAGAAGAGCTGTTCTGCAGTGGGTATGCCCGGTATTTTTGGGAGGCAGTCAAGGTTCGTTATCCGGACGAATGTTATTACGTGGATTGGGAGGATATGTATGCTGAAAATCAGGATGCAGGGGACGCTCAAGGATATAACGTGGTTTATGCGGCTCCTTGAGCGGTACGAAGGAATTAAGGTGCTTCAAGTGTCAAAACCATTTGCCAATAAAGGGACGAATAAATATTTCCGAGTATATTCCGAAGTAGAAAAAGAACAGAAATAATGGGAGGAAAGTATATGTGCAGAGTAATCGCAATCGCAAATCAGAAGGGCGGCGTAGGAAAGACAACAACCTGTGTCAATTTAGGAATCGGGCTTGCAAGAGCAGGAAAAAGAGTTTTGCTGATCGAAGCCGATGCCCAGGGGAGCATGGCAGTCAGTTTGGGAATCCGTGAACCGGATTCCCTGAATATGACGATTGTAAATATTATGGAGAAGATTATAAACGATGAGGAGATCAAGCCCGGTGAAGGAATTATTCACCATGCGGAAGGGATTGATTTCATTCCTGCCAATATTGAGCTTGCAGGTCTGGAAACTTCCCTCGTGAATGTTATGAGCCGTGAAATGGTTCTGCGCCTGTTCATAAGCGAAGTTAAGGCTGATTATGATTATATCCTGATAGATTGTATGCCTTCTTTGGGAATGATTACGATCAATGCGCTGGTGGCGGCTGACAGTGTACTGATACCGGTAGAGGCGGCCTATCTGCCAGTAAAAGGGCTTCAACAGCTTATCAAGACGATAGGGCGGGTTCACAGAAAATTGAATCGAGAGCTTTCGATCATGGGAATCCTTCTTACAAAGGTAGACAGGCGCACGAATTTTGCAAGGGACATTTCGGAGCAGATCCGTGAAGTTTATGGAAACCAGATACACATTTTTCAGAACTGCATTCCGCTTTCGGTTAAAGCGGCAGAGACAACAGCAGAAGGGAAAAGCATTTATCTGCATGCGCCGAAAGGAATTGTGGCAGAGGGTTATCATTGTCTGACGGAGGAGGTGCTGTCTGATGAAGAATAAAAGCGCCCAGAAGATTAAGCTGACCTCTTATGATGATCTATTTGGAACGGATACGACGAACGCGGAACAAGTTACGTCTGTACCAATCTCAGAGCTTCACTCTTTCAAAAATCATCCGTTCCGCGTGTTAGACGATGAAAAAATGCAGGAGACAGTGGATAGCATAAAAAAATATGGCGTGTTGATGCCAGGTATTGTCCGACCTCGATCAGAGGGCGGCTATGAAGTGGTTGCCGGACATAGGAGATGGAGGGCCTGTGAATTGGCAGGACTTGAAGAAATGCCCGTCTTGATCCGTGATATGGACGATGATACAGCTACCGTGATTATGGTGGACACGAATATCCAGAGAGAGGATATACTGCCGAGCGAGAAAGCATTTGCTTATAAGATGAAATATTTAGCGTTAAAGCATCAGGGAAGCAAGGGAGACAAACTTACGGCTGTTATGGTAGGTGAGGCTGCGGGGGAAAGCGGAAGAACGGTGCAGAGATACATAAGGCTTGCCGAGTTAATGCAAGGACTTCTTGAATATGTGGATTTGGGAAAGATAGCAATGGTTGTTGGAGAAAAACTGTCCTATCTTTCATTGGAGGAACAGACATGGCTTATGGGGGCGATAGAAAGCTGTGGGGTATTCCCGTCCAAAACTCAGGCGGAGCAGATGAAAGAAAGCAGTAGTGCAGGAAAGCTGACGGAGGGAATTATCTATTCAATCCTTGTAAAAAAGGAGAGAGTGCGCTTGAATGTGACATTGCCTGAGAAAAGAATCCGAAGCTATTTCCCGGCAGGATATTCCGTAACGGAGATTGAAGAAGTGATTTATTCGCTTCTTGACGAGTGGAAACTGAATAAGAGAGGTGAGGATATAGATGCAGGAACTCCGGTTTGATTATTTCCGAGGAATGGAAGCGGAGCAGTACAGTTTTTACAGGATTCCAAAAGCATTGTTCACTGCAGAATGTTTTCAGTCCCTCTCTTGCGAAGCGAAGGTTCTGTACGGTCTGATGCTGGACCGTATGGGACTTAGCATTAAAAATCGTTGGTTCGACGAGGAGAACAGGGTATATATCATCTTCACGGTAGAAGAAATTATGGAGATGATGAACTGTAAGACTCAAAAAGCGACAAAACTGCTGAAAGAACTGGATACTGAGAATGGGATCGGATTGATCGAGAAAAAGCGGCAGGGACTTGGAAAGCCCAACGTGATCTATGTGAAAAACTTTATTATTAAGAACACAATACAGAGTGCTGAAATAGGGGAAAATCGCGCAGATAAGCAGAATTGTGATAATCAAAAGACAGGAATTTCGGAAATCGAAAATCATGATTTTCCAGAATCAAAATTCCAGAATTGTGAAAATCAAAAATCAAGGATTTCGGAAACCAAAAATCAGGATTTTCCGGAATCAAAATCCCAGAATGGCGGAAATCAAAATCCAGAAATTTTGAAATCCACAATTCAGGAATTTCCAAAATCACAATCTATTAAGACTGATATTATCAAGACTGAACGGAATGAGACTGATCCTATCATATCAAATCATTTCAATTGTGCGTCCGAAGCGTCCGAGGAAACAGAAACGGTGATTGGACTGATGGACAGATACCGGGAAACCGTTCGGGGCAATATTTCGTATTACGAATGTTATGCTGACGCATCATCTTATGAGCGCAAGAATGTTGACGAATTAGTGGAGTTGGTTGTTGAGATTTTAATGCAACAGGAAGGGCAGGTTAAGGTAGCCGGGGAAGATAAACCTGTGGCAGTTGTAAAAAGCCGGTTTATGAAACTGAGGCAGCCGCACATAGAGTATGTTTTATTCTGCCTGAACAGAAACACGTCGAAAGTCGCAAATATCAAGTCCTATCTTTTGACAGTGTTATACAATGCCCCTGTTACGATTAATAATTTCTATCAGGCAGAAGTCAATCATGATTTATATGGAGGATAAAGAGGTATGAAAGAATTTGCAAAAAAAGTGATTTTTCCAGTCGCAACAGCGATTTTGCTGATAGTGGTTTTCTACCCGGTCTGTATACGGGAAGGAGAGTTTGATTATCTGAAGCTATGGCTATTGGTGGGTATGCCGTTCGGAATATGCAGGATGTTCCTGTGGATTGTTCCAAAGGGCTTTGACATAGGCGGTACGGTTGGTGTAGTGGCGTTGAACTTTTTAGCAGGCGGAGTAATAGGTGGATTGGTTTTGTCATGGAGGCTCCTTGACGCTGCAGGATATTTTATAAAAACAGTTTTTAGGAGCATTGTCTGTCTGGTAAAAAGATAGGCTCCCAACGAAATAATAGAATATTGGTTCCTAAAACAGCTAAAAGCCATACTTAGCTGTTTTTTTCTGCACATTGGGAACCTTGCGCCACGATGTCGCAAAGCAGAGAGGAAAGGGGGTGCCGTGTTGAGCAACCGTGCGATGTCGCAGGGGTTGATAGATCTAGGGGAGCGTATCAGAAAACGGAGACAGGAAATCCATATGTCACAGGAAGCCTTTGCAGAGAAAGCCGGAATCAGCGTCAACACGGTCAGCCGGGTGGAAGGTGGACAAACGGCAATGTCCATTGAGATTTTCAAAAGGATGGTTGAGACACTGGATGCAGATGCGAATGAGTTATTAGGGGAGAGGGCATCTGTGGATGAGCAAAGCCGGATGAGGAATACATTTTTAAGAGTCCGGCACTTGAAAAAGAAGGATCAGGAATTGATATTGCGGACTCTCTCTGTTTTATTAGATGGTCTGCAGAGCCGGGAATAATTTGCCCCTCAGATATGGGGAGAAAGCTGTCGGATTTCCCCATATCTGCTAAGGCATAATGGCGATTGGCTTGTTAAACTGGAATACAGAAAAGCAGAGAGGAGGCAGATCATGTCACAGGAAGAGTATATGGAATACTGCAGGGCCTGTCCTTATGATGCAATGGGAGACTTTTCTGTATTCCATGAAAATTCAGAGAAAAAGGAGGACGAACGGGAAGAAAGCCGTGTTGTGGAGTTTTCGGGGAAATAGAAGCCCACGTTTGGAATGAATATTACTTCGGCTGAGAAAAGAGTTTCAGGAGCCCATAAAAAAACGGGTGTACCGGAAGCTCTGTTTAGTTGCTTTTTACACAATGTGCTCATTCTTTCTCTTTTCCAGGCACCCGGAATTTAGAAGGGTGTTATAGGATATGACATATCAGGAATTGCAAGAGAGCATCGAAATGGGGAAGCACGACGGAAAAGTACCATCAGTAAACTATCTAAAAGAAAGTAGCACGATTGTTGCAAGCAGGCGGTTGGGATATGATACGAGCCTGGTCGTTTTCAGAAATGGATTTGCAGTTTATGGAACCGGACGGCATAAAACCGTATTTCCGGTATGGGCGTGTGGGGATTATGCGTATAAATCCTCGACAGGAACTGTTTATATCCAGAAAGACTTTTTTGATAAACAGGCATGGTATATGAGACTCATTCTGGAAGGGGAGGACAGGTTATCGCTTAACGAAGATATATGGGAGAAACGTAAGTGCATTTCCTATGATGTCTTTTCTGACGGCTGGGCTTTGACGGAAAATACAGAAACGCCGATGGCCGAACAGATTATACAGAAAGAAACCGTGAGAGAAATGTTGGATTTGCTTACAGAGAAGCAGCGATTGGTAGTAAGTAGGCTTTATTTCTGGCAGGAAACGAGAAAAGAGGTTGCAGAGGGACTTGGCGTGACTGAGGAGGCCGTCCGAAGAATATTGGAACGGGCAGTAAAGAATTTACGGAAGAAATACCAAAATGAATGCTTTGACTGTTATTGTGGAAAAGAGGTAATTTCTCATGCGTGGTAAACAACCGGGGACGAGGGACAGATATGTGATCCGCATGAGAGATGGTACACTTGTTGAGGTGACGAGAAAAGTATATCTGGAATGGTATCAGTCTGAGCGCAGGGAAAGGTACCAGAAAGAACGTGACCGGAAAAATGGTGTATGTAGCTTGGAGGTGCTTAATTCTGCCATATCCGAGGAAAATGATCCGGAGGAGATAGTGTTTAGAAAACTGTGCTGCGAGAAAGTACGTGAAGCCGTAAAAGAGTTGACGTCAGAGGAAATAAATATACTATACCTGTTGTTTTATAGGGAGCTTTCGATAAAAGAAACTGCGCAGCTTTGTGGGTGTAGCCGGACAGCAATATATCTGCGCCGTAAACGGATATTTGACAAACTCCGTGGGAAAATACAGGATTTACAATAGAAAATATCTCAAGGTTGTTTTTTGCCCTTTCAGGCTTTTATGTAGTGAAAGGGCATTTTCTATTTTCACTTCAAATTCAAAAAATCCCTTTCAAAGCACATTGACAATTTTATATCCTGCCCAGATTGATACCCGGTATTGAGTGCGCATCTGCGCGCCTTATCGGAGATAACGTCGCGGAAATGGAACACCGGGACTGGAACGGATCTGCGGATGAGAACAGGAACACGCTCTATCAAATTGAAAAATGAAGTAACGGAATATAGATTTGAAAGTGAGGTATAAACGTAAATGGGAAAAAAGGCAAGACAGATTTTTTCCTGTGTGCTTTCTGTATTAACATTACTTTCTCTTATGACGCAGCCCCTTATGGGGCTTGCGTCTGAGGAGCCGGAGACGGAAGCATACGAGGTGGAATATCCCCCGCTTGATGCTGTTAAGGATCTGCTGGCGGAGGATGAGATTGTTTCTGCAGAGGATTTTATTCTGGATGCAGGAAGCATTTTTGATATCGAGCATGATTTTACCGATGTGAAGATCAATCCCGATAAAGTAAAAGTCACGTTCTATGAGGCAAAGAATGAGGACGGACAGGATTTTGACGTAAACCAGACCGGAACATACAAGGTTGTATATTTCGTGGAGCCGGCGAGTGGAAATCCAAAGTACCATATCAGTCGTGCCCTGGTTGTCAGGGAGCCTGAGACGATGCCGCAGACCGTGTCATCTGATGATGATGGAAGCACAGAGAAAGATGCAAGTGATGATGCGGAGGCACATTTATCAGAACAGGCAGTTGCAGAAAGTTTGGATTCAGAGATGGAAGCACAGTCCCACCATGAAACAGAGGAACCTATGGTGCAGATGTCAGAAGCGGAACAGGAAGAGACTGACGTGGCGGAGACTCAAAAACCGGAAACTGAACCTATCTTTTCTGATATACCTGAACCGGAAACAGGCGATATTTTGATTGCCGAATCAGGAAACGAACCGGAGCAAGAGAGCAAAACGGAAGCAGAGAGCGAAAAAGAAAGCGAAACAGAAAGCGAAACAGAGTCAGAAAAGAGTGGGGCCTATCAGGTTGCGGTCACAAAAGGCAGGGAGCTTGGTGTGGTTCTGAATCGGGAAGATGGAAACTACAATGCCGGTGATACGGTGCAGTTTTCCACGAACCTCCCGGCTGGGAGCCTGACGGCTGTAGGCGCTCTGAAGGTAGCGGCAAATGCACAGGGAAATACTGCAGATCTTCTGTATTCCGAAGTAACATACCATCCGGAATCAGGCACGTTCAGCTTTGAGATGCCCGCGGATGATGTGAGCCTGGAGGTTGCACAGGATTATGCAGAGGGAGGCATTATGCCGGTCGCTTCATCGGGAGACGATGACCTGCCGTGGGACGAAGCAACAGAGATTGAGGCAAATACCTACTACTATTATTCTGATGGCAAGCTGCATCCCTTTAATTCCGCAATGGGAAGCGGCGGTAACGATTCTTATAAATATGTACGGTATAAGGCAGGCGGAAAAACATATACAGTGTATGCTTACTGCATGCAGCATTCTATGTCATCCCCGCCCAGCGGCACTACCTACAAGAACATGATTGAACTGGACGAGAGCGGTGATGATAAATATCTCCGGAAAGCATTGTTCTATGGTTACGGTGGCCCCGGCTGGGGGAAAACATTTAACGGATATAACATCCAGACAATCATGACAAACGCGGGCTGTTCTTCAGAAACGCGGGCTATGCAGCATTATCTGGTTGATTACCTGTATGACGGCGAATCCGGGATTGGCGGTGCATTGTCTGCAACAGCGAAAAGTATGCTTGCGGACATTAAGGCGGCGTTAAAGAAAATGCCAGACCCGACTGCAGGAGAATTGCTTCCGGGGCTTTCCGTGACAGCGAATGGAAAGGATACGCAGACGTTCACATGGAAGGCAAATGAGGCGTTCACACTGACGATTCAGCTTGAAAAAGGTGTGAGCCTTGTCAATGAGACGACAGGAAAGACGGGCAGTGGAAAGGTTACTGTAAAGGGTGGCGACAAATTTCATTTGACGGCTACTACTGATGATGTCAGTAGTCTTAGTGGCTCCTATACAGTCACTTCCAATTACCCACTGGATTTTCATGCGATGCTCCTTAAATTAAAGGAATCACAGGACATAGGGTTCGGATATTATACGGATTCATCCGATCTGGAACTCAAAGTGGATTGGAAAACACAAGCAGGAATTTCAATTACGAAGCGGGATCACGTTACGGGCACGGGATTGGCCGGCGCTGTCTATGGAGTCTATGCTGACCAGGCGTGTTCAAGCCTGATTGTAGAGATGCCTGCGACGGACTCTGCCGGAAATTCCAGCGTGACGTTCTTAAAGACGCAGGATGTCGTATACCTGAAAGAGATCACTGCACCACCAGGATATACGGTCGATGTGAGTGCGCATGATATTACGGTTGAGGCAGGCAGCACTGTGCAGGCGGATGTTTCGGATGATGAACAGTTAGGGCAGATCAACGTATATAAGGAAGGAGAGGTCTTAACAGGGGCGACTTCCAGCGATGCAGGTGTAGTATTTCAGTATGGGAAACGCAGGCAGCCCGGAGCGGTATTCAGTGTCTACGCAGGTGCAGATATTCTGACTGCTGATGGCACGCTGGTCTACAGGGCTGGTGATTTGGTAAAAGACAATCTTGTCACAGATTCCAGTGGTACTGCAAGCCTTTCCGGTTTACATCTTGGCAGCTATGTCATCAAAGAGGTGAATGCCCCTGTAAATTTCATCTGCAAGGAAGAAGAACAGCCAGTCACGCTTTCTTATGGAGGACAGACGGTAGATGTGGTTTTTGCAGAAAATACATTTACCAATGACAGACAGAAAGCGGCAGTTGCCGTAACAAAGAAAGACAGGGAGACGGACAATCCGCTGCAGGGAGGTATTTTTGGCCTTTATGCCGGAAGTGATATTACGAACGCGGACGGAATTGTGGTGGTATCAAAGGGCGCGCTGATCGAGAAAGCAGTAACCGGCGCGGATGGAAGTGCCGTGTTCCACTCGGATCTTCCGGTCGGGTTCAGCTACGACGTGAAAGAGGTACAGGCACCGGAGGGATACCTGCGGAATACGGAGGACGTTTACTCGTTCGGGTTCAGTTATTCCAATGACAGGGAGCCTGTACGCAGTTTTACCCATACTTTTACAGACGTACTCGTGAAAGCGAAGATTACCCTGCATAAAGTAGATGCGGAGACAAAGAAGCCGGTCCCGCAGGGTGATGCGTCGCTCGAAAAGGCGGTCTATGGGCTGTATGCGCGTGAGGACATCGTACATCCGGACGGCGCGACAGGCGTACTGTATAAAGCAGGGGATAAAGTCGCGACGCTGACTACGGACGGCGGCGGGGATGCGCTCATTGATAACCTTTATCTCGGCAGCTATTTTGTGAAAGAGATTTCGCCGCCTGTCGGCTATCTGGCAGACGGGAAGGAACACGACCTGATCTGCAATTATGAGGGCGACCTGGTTGCGGTCGTGGAGCGAAGCTGCACCTCAGAGGAGCAGGTCAAGAAGCAGCCGTTCCAGATCATCAAGGCAGCCAATAACGGGGAAACGGACGCAGGACTGCTTGCAGGGGCGGGCTTTACTGCATATCTGGTGTCCGGTCTTGGCAAAAAGGGTGACGGCAGCTACGACTTCAATTCCACAGTTCCTGTGGTGGTTGGTGCAAACGGGGCAACGGAGATCTTTACGGATGAGAGGGGCTATGCCTGCAGCATACCGCTCCCGTATGGCACCTACATCGTGCGTGAGACGACAACTCCCCACAATTACACACCGGTCAAGGATTTCTATGTCCGCATAACGGAACATATGCCGAACACGCCGCAGGTATGGAGAGTCCTGCTTGACGATGAATTTGAAGCTAAGCTGAAAATCATTAAGACGGACGATGAAACAAAGCGTCCTGTGCTTGCTGCGGATACCGAGTTTAAGATCTACGACGTGGACAATGGGGCATATATCAAACAGGTGACGACGTACCCGACAACGGTTGTCCATGAGTCTTTCTTCACAGATGAGCAGGGTTATCTGATCCTTCCCCAAAGCCTTAAAATAGGGAATTACAGGATCGAGGAAGCCAATGCCCCGTTTGGTTACACGCTGAACAGGAATTATTATAATGTCGCGGTGGATTCCGACACGGCATACCAGATGGATTCCGTATCGGAGGACATTATCATCACTGTGCCCTATGAAAACCACCCGGTCAAAGGGGAGCTGCGCATTGCCAAGAAAGGCGAGGTGCTTGACGGCTATAAAAAAGATTTCACCTATGAGACAGAGCCGCTTGCCGGCGCAGTCTTTGAGGTATATGCCGCGGAGGATATTTACACGGCGGATTTCCAGACAGACGGGGAAGGAAACCGTTGTCTGGAGTATGCTTCCGGATCACTGGTATGCACAGTAACGACGGATGGGAATGGTGAGGCAGTAGTGGAGGATCTTCCGCTTGGGACATATGAAGCTGTTGAAGTCACAGCCCCGGAGGGTTTTGTGCTGAACAAGGCGGCGCAGACAGTAACTTTTGCCTACAAAGACCAGGATTCACCTGTCATTTCACAGACTGCGGAGTTTGAAAATGCCCGGCAGAAAGTGGAGATAGCGGCAGTTAAGAAAGATGCAGAAACAGATTCTGCGGTTGCCGGGGCTGTGTTCAGCCTTTATGCAAAAGAGGATATCCTGGCGCATGACAAGGTGATCGTGGAAGCGGACACACTGCTTGCAGAGGCGGTTACAGGGCAGGACGGAAAAGCCGTATTTGATGTGGACGTACCGTTTGAGACATATTATATCCGGGAGAAGGAAGCCCCTGCAGGATATGTTTCATCGGATGCCGTGTTGGAAGTAACGGCTTCTTATCAGGGACAGGATGTGGAAACCGTGCCGGTATCCGCAGAGCTGAAAAATGAACCGACAAAGGTAGCCTTGAAAAAATCCGACATTACAACAGGTGTGGAGCTTGCCGGCGCTACGCTTACCGTGACTGACAAAGACGGAAATGTGGTAGATACGTGGACTTCTGTTAAAGGGGAGGAACACGTTATTGAGCGGCTCACTGCCGGGGAGACCTATACACTGCGAGAGGAAATGGCCCCGTATGGCTATCTCCTTGCAGAGAAAGTGAAATTTACGGTGGAAGACACGGCGGAAATGCAGAAAGCCGAGATGAAGGACGACGTTCCGACAGGCCTGCTTATAATCAACAAGAAAGGTGAATTTCTGGAGGACGTTTCAATCCTGGATAACGTGGGCGGCTGGATCAGCCATCTGTTTTCTTACTTCTCCGGTGAGCTGAAAGACGTCACGTTTGACGTTTATGCACTGGAGGATATAAAAGCGGCAGATGGGGAGAGTGCAGATTACTACAAGAAAGATGAGCTTGTGGCGACGATCACGACCAATGACCGGGGCTATGCAGAGATTTCAGACCTTCCGCTCGGCAAGTATTATGTGATAGAGAAAGAGACCGCCGAAGGATATGTCCTGGATGATGAAGCCCGCGAGATCGACCTGACGTACCGTGATCAGGATACGCCGGTTGTAACCTATTCCTCGGACTGGCAGAACAACAGGCAGAAGGTGTCTGTTTCCGTGCTGAAAAAGGAAAAGGATACTGACCGGGTGCTGGAGGGTGCTGTTTTTGCCCTCTGTGCGAAAGAGGATATTACCAATGCTGCAGGGGACGTGATCCTGGAGGCGGACACCGTGATTGAGGAAAAAGCGACGAACCGGGAAGGAAAGCTGACGTTTGAGGCTGACCTTCCGATCGGATTCTCTTATTACGTGAAAGAGACTGTCCCGGCTCCCGGATTTGCGACGTGCAAAGATGTGCAGGAATTTACGTTCCAGTATGAGGGACCGGATCAGGAGACCGTGCCTTATGAATACATTTTTGAGGACGAGCCTACGGTGGTCAAGTTTACCAAGATCTCTTTGTTAGGCGGTGAGGAAATCGAGGGCGCAAAGCTGCAGGTGACGGATGAAAACGGGACTGTCGTAGATGAATGGGTGTCTGAAAAAGAGCCCCATTTCATCAGAGAGCTTACGGTTGGGGCTGAGTATACAATGACCGAGCTTTTTCCGGCTCCGGGTTATGTCACTGCAGAAAGCATTTCGTTCATCGTGGGTGATACTGCGGAAACACAGGTAATTGAGATGAAGGACGATATTACAAACATTGTGATTTCCAAGCAGGACATTGCTGGGAAGGAGCTGCCGGGTGCGAAGCTGACGATTTTGGACAGGGACGGAAAGGAAGTAGAGAGCTGGGTATCTGAGGAGGAGCCGCATTACATTGAAATGCTCCCGATCGGTGAATATATTCTCCGTGAGGAAACTGCACCGGAGGGATATCTGGTATCCGAGGAGGTTCCTTTTGAAGTGCTTGATACATGGGATGTGCAGACAGTAATCATGCAGGATGACTATACCAAAGTTGAAATCTCGAAACAGGATATCGCAGGGGAGGAGCTGCCGGGTGCGGAGCTGACGGTTCTTGACAAGGACGGGAAGGAAGTGGAGAGCTGGGTGTCCGAGGAGGAACCGCATTATATTGAGATGCTTCCTGCTGGCGTGTATATTCTCCGGGAGGAAACGGCACCGGATGGTTATCTTGTCGCGGAAGATATACAGTTTGAAATACAGCCGACCGGGGAGGTGCAGAAAGTAGTCATGGTGGATCAGCCTGTTGAAACAGAGCCGGAATCTGAGGGTATTGCGCCGGAAGTGGAAACTCCCAAAACCGGGGACAGCCGGCATACGGCGTTTTGGATTCTGCTCAGTATCTTTGCTGTCTGCGGCATTACGGCATCGACCGTTCTGCTTATGAAAAAGAGAAGGAAATAAGGGAAGTATAATCAGTAAATGAAATGAGGGCGTCTGTGGAATGTTACGTGTTCTGCAGGCGCCCTTTTTTGTTTTGGAAAAGGAAAAGGGGTAACAGACATGAAATGGTTAATTGTAATCGCCCTCGCTTTTGTCGCATTTGTTTCCTATTGCTGTCTTTGTGCAGGGGCCGAAGCCGACCGCCAGATGGAGGAGATCTGGCAGGATGGGAATGCTGAAAAGGGGGCTTCAAGTGAGTAATGAAATGGATGCCGCCGTACATGATTCTAAGAGACTGAAAGAGCTTCAGGAGCTTCCTCTTGACAGGAAAATCATGATTACGCAGGCACGGATCATTGAATGGTACCGGCATTATGGTGGGAACGTATATATCGGCTTCAGTGCGGGAAAGGACAGCACGGTGCTGCTGCATCTGGCAAGGCAGGTATTCCCAGATATACCGGCTGTATTCATAAACACGG
>CANQVH010000062.1 GCA_947627245.1 uncultured Lachnospiraceae bacterium
GAGGAAGAGATCACCGCTTCCCAGACCGATCCGGACTACTCCAAGAAGACCGGTATCCGCAACTTCAACGGCTTCCCGAACTACGGCGACGGCGCTGAGGCTGAGGACGGCACACCGTACACCCCGAACACCCGCGAGACGATCATCGCTGCTTACAACGAAGAGCAGAAGGCCGCTTGTGAGGCATGGGGCGTTGACATGCTGATCGACATCTTCCCGCAGCCGGATGAGTTCGAGACCCCGGCATTCCCGCCGGTATGGGCTCTGCAGCCGCCGCAGGAGCTGTCTGACAAGATCTCCATCCTTGACGAGATCGCATGGCCGGGCCTTGTTAAGTGCGTAACCGGCACGACGGACGAGTTCGACGACAACTGGGATGCTATGGTTGCTGACCTGAACGCAAACGGTATGGAAGAGGCAAACGCCGAGATGACCGAGTTCGTTTCCGGTTATATCGCAGAGTAAGCAGAATTGACTGAGGTCTGTCGCTTCATGTGACAGAATGTAATACGGAAAAGGGATTGATATCTGAGGGTGTCAATCCCTTTTTTCGGAACTGAATTCATCTAAAACAAGGAGGCTGACCGATGCGCAACCCTTTATTTGATACAACCCTGTCCGTCGAGGAGCGTCTGGACTGGCTGCTCGAAGAGCTGACAATGGACGAAAAACTGCGCTGCTTCGCGACGACCGCGCCCGCGATTGAGTGGCTCGGCATTCCCGGCTTCTCCGTGGGCGGCGAGGCGGCTCACGGTGTGGTGAACCGCAACGACCAGAACGGCTCCGGCATACCGGATATCACAACCTCATTCGTTCAGCCGATCGGCATGAGCGCCACTTGGGACCCTGATCTGATCCGTGAAGCCGGTGAAGCGACCGGAACGGAGGCGCGGGTCGTCTTTCGCCGTCATCCGCGCGGAGGTCTGAGCCGCTGGGCGCCTACCGTGGATCTGGAACGTGATCCGCGCTGGGGCAGAACCGAGGAAGGCTATGGAGAGGATCCCCTTCTGACCGGAGTTATGGCCTCGGCCTACATACAGGGCATGCAGGGCGACGATCCGGACCGTCTTCGCATTGCAGCCACCCTGAAGCATTTCTATGCAAACAACACAGAAGCAGGCCGCGGCCGCAAATCGGCGTCGATTGATCCCAGAAACCGCTACGAGCTGTATCTGGAACCGTTCCGCCGCTGCATCTGCGACGGACATGCCGAGGCGATCATGACCGCTTACAACAAGGTCAACGGGATTCCCGGAATGCTGAACTCGGAGGTCCGCGATATTCTGAAGGAGCAGTACGGCCTTCATCACGCGGTCTGCGACGGCGGCGCGATGGATCTCTGCACAAACATGCACCACTATTTCGGTACAAACGCCGAGACATTTGCGGCCGCCCTGAAAGCAGGCGTCGACGCCTTCCCGGACAAGATTGACGCCGTCGAAAAGGCAGCAAGGGAAGCATATGAATTGGGTCTTGTCACCCGTGGAGATCTCGATAACGCTCTGCGCAATGTATTCCGCACAAGGCTCCGCCTCGGTCTCTTTGACGAGGAAAATCCGTATGCCAATG
This sequence comes from uncultured Lachnospiraceae bacterium, assembly GCA_947627245.1. GTDB lineage: Bacteria > Bacillota > Clostridia > Lachnospirales > Lachnospiraceae > Choladousia. The sequence continues at coordinate 1,570 of CANQVH010000062.1, forward strand.
TGTCCGAAGCGGACATCGACAGTCCCGCGCACCGCGCGCTCAGCCGCAAAGTGGCGCAGGAATCCATCGTACTGCTCAAAAATGAGAACCATACGCTTCCGCTTCGGAAGGATTCCGTCGGCTCGATCGCTCTGATCGGACCGCTGGCAAACGTCTGGGACGCGGACTGGTACGGCGGAATGCCGCCCTACCGCACCACGCTACTCGAGGGTCTGGAACGCGAGCTCGGGATTGCCGCCGCGTCGGAGACCTCCGCGGAACATGAGACTGAAATTGCAAGCACAACCAACTCTGGTCACAAGCTGTTATACTGCGACGGCTACGACCGTGTGATTTTCCGTTATTCCGGTCCTCATCCGACCGACCGCAAAGACAGAACGGACAGTGCCGCTTCCGACGCCTGCGCCATCCCTGACGGCAACAGCATGGGCTTCACTGTTTCGGATGACAACAACATAGGCATCGCCGTCCCCAATGACGGCAGCATGGGCATCGCCGTCTCCGATGACGGCTCTCTCCTGCTCACCGAGCATCCGGACATCTTTATCCTGCAGGACTGGGGCTGCGGAAATTATCTTCTCCGCTGTGAGCGCACCGGCAAATATTGGAATCTCGTTCTTCCTTCCGCGCCTCCTGCGCAGGGTACGCAGGCATATGAGATTTTCCCTGTAAAAGCGAATTCCGACAGTCCGTTTGACTGGCTTGTGACGGAGCTCATGCACCTGCACAAGACCGGCAACGGTCGGATCACACTGACGACGCGCCGGGATATGCCGGTTGTCGTGGGCGAGGACGGCACACTCGTCTCGCAGGCGAACGGCCCGGCCGCAGAGTTTCTGATGGATACCGTGACGTCCGGTATTGCGCAGACTTGCGCGCTCGCCGAGAGCTGCGACACGGTCATACTGGCGCTCGGCTGCAATCCGGTCATCAACGCCAAGGAAGAAGTCGACCGCTCCACGATCGCGCTCCCTCCTGCGCAAGAGGCGCTGATGCAGCGTGTGTTTGAAGCAAATCCGAACACAGTCTTAGCGCTGTTTTCCAATTATCCTTACTCGATCTGCCGGGCGCAGGAACAAATCCCGGCGATCGTCTGGAGCGCTACCGGCAGTCAGGATATGGGCGCGGCTATGGCGGATATTCTTTTCGGAAAGGCGGCTCCCGCCGGGCGATTGAACATGAGCTGGTACCGGTCCGACGATCAACTCCCGGAGATCGACGACTATGATATCATCAAGGGCGAACGCACCTACCGCTATTTTCGCGGCGAGGTCCTGTACCCGTTCGGCCACGGTCTGACCTACACGGACTTCACGTACTCCGATCTCCGTGTCGAGCTCGCGGATGCTTCCATCCGCGTGTCCTTCGACGTAACCAACACAGGCAGTATAGCAAGCGACGAAGTGGCTCAGGTGTACGGGAAAGCTCCTCTCTCACGCGCAAAGAAGCCGCTCTGCCAACTGCTCGGCTTCCGGCGCATAAAAAATATCCTGCCCAAAGAGACAAGACATGCAGAGTTTTTCATTCCGGTGCAGGAGCTTCGTTTCTACGACGTCGTCAGCGGGACTTTGATGGTCGAGGAAGGCGAATATCAGATTTTCGCGGGACGTTCCAGTCGTGATTTGCCGCTGCAGACTGCCCTTTGGATCCCCGGAGCGCATACCGGTCACAGGATATTAAGCACAGGCCGTCATAAAGCCGACCACTACGACGATTATGAAAATATTCTGCTCACAGAGGGACATTTCGGGTATACGGCAGTCACTCCGAAGTCGGATCCTGCCATAGACGCAACAGGCGCGCTTATCTACCGGGATTGCGAGCTGTCCGAAGACGCTCATGCACTTTGGCTCCATCTGAAAAGTCAACACGGCTGCTCGGTCGAAATCCTGATCGACGGCAGATTAGCCGGAAGCTGGTCCGGCAACACCCGCGCTTACACGGTGGAGCCGAGACTCCCGTTCGATGAGCGGACGCGCCGCGAAGAAGCCGTCATTCAGGCGAATCCGCACGCAGTCTACACCGACGTCCGGATCGACTTGAATCTGCCGCCTGCGCAGACGGATGGACAGACCCGCTCCAATGTTCGCCTCTGTACGCTGGAGATCCGAATAAGCGGCGATATTCGGTTCTGCTTCTTCCGGACAGAATAGTTCACAGCCGCATTTTCACAAAAAATATGCGCCGTCAGACGCGCCGAAAAAAAGGCCGCTGCAGAATCGCTTTCATTCTGCAGACGGCCTCATTTCGAATTTTGATGAAAATCGGTGTTGTTTCTTTATTCAGATATTTACGCAAACATCGACATGATATTCGCCACCAGAATACCTCCTCCGGTGCCGATCACATACCCCATCAAAGCCATCAGCACGCCGACCGGAACAAGCGCTCCGCTGTAGGCGCCGGCCAGAATCGGGGCGGAAGCAGAACCGCCGATGTTGGCAAGAGAAGCAACGCCGCAGGTAAACATATCCAATTTGAAAATCTTAGCCAAAATCACAAGGATGATGCCGTGGATCGCCAGAATCATGAAGCCTGCCAAGATCCAGATCGGCGCATCCGAGAGCTCCAAGAAGCTCGCGCGGGATGCCAGCAATGCAACGACCGAGTAGAGCATCACATTGGAAAGCTCCGTGGTTCCCGCCATCTTGCCGATCGGCGTCACCGCGCCGATCAGTCCGGCCAGCGTGATCAGGAGCACCGTCCATGTCGCTTTGTCGAGGAACGGGGCTACGCCGTTGATCGCGTTTCCGATATCCTGTCCGAATGCGGAGATGACGAGCGACAGGCCAAGCAGGAAAATAATATTCACGAACGTGATCGGAGCATCATTCCCCTTCGCCTCCTCCTCGAGACGTCTGGAAACCTCGTCCAGCGTAGAGGTGTCGGCCTTCACCCACTTGTTGAACTTTGGCGCGAGATTAATCGCCCAAAGCAGGAACATTACCCAGATTGAATAATCGATCGAGTCAACCACCAGCGCATAAGCCATGTCAGCCTCGCCGATGTTGACCGCCGCCTGAACGGCGATCATATTGCCCGAACCGCCCATCCAACTGCCGCAGAGCGCGCCGAGCGCTTTCCACGCCTCCGAACCGAGCGGACCGCGCATAACAATGAATGTCACGATAAATGCAATGCCGATGGACGCAGACGCGGAGAAGAATCCTCCCAACATCTTCGGCCCCAGCTTGAGGATCTTGCGGATGTCGCAGCGCAGCAGCATCAGGAAGATCATCGCATACAGAATGTTATTCTTCAGCGCGCTGTAGGTCGCCGCGGTCGATTCCATATCTCACACCTTCAGCGTGCAGCAGATCATCGTGATCAGATACAGAAGCACGATCGGCGGCGCGAACTCGAAGAATTTAGACTTTGTAAACTTCTGCAGCCACACCAACAACGCAGCGATAAAAATCAGAACTGCAATGTAAGTAAAACCATTTGTAATCAAATTTCTCGTTCCTCCCTCCTATTTTCACCAATTTTCTTTACAAAATTCTTTTTTACGTTTACAATAGTAACATATATAAGGAATTGGCGCAATATTTTTTACAAAAGATTTCTCCGTTTCCGGAAGCATTCAGGCAATGTGTCACGAAAAAAATCCATTACAAACAAGGAGGTATGCACATGAAAATTACAGATATCCGTCTGGGAATGATCTCCGTCCCGCTTCGGGTGCCGTTTAAGACGGCGCTGCGCTCCGTGGACAGCGTCGAAGACGTCATTGTGGAGATCCACACGGACAGCGGCGCAATCGGATACGGCGAAGCTCCGCCGACCGGCGTTATCACCGGAGACACGACCGGCGCGATCATCGGGGCCGTGAACGACCACATCAAGAAAACCCTGATCGGCCGCGACGTCGACGATTTTGAGGACCTGATGAACGCCCTGCAGGGCTGCATCCTCAAGAACACCAGCGCAAAAGCCGCTGTCGACATGGCGCTCTGGGATCTGTACGGCCAACTCTATCACATTCCGGTATATAAGCTGATGGGCGGCGCGCGCAAATCGATCGTCACCGATATCACGATCAGCGTCAATGATCCCGACGAGATGGTGCGCGACGCGCAGAACGCGATCGAGCGCGGTTATGATTGCCTGAAGGTAAAGGTTGGAAAAGAGCCGGAAAAGGATATCGCCCGTCTGTCCGCGATCCGTCAGGCGGTTCCCGCCGGAACGTGCATCCGCATCGACGCCAATCAGGGCTGGACATCAAAGGAAGCCGTCCGCATCCTCAACGGCATGCAGGAGCGCGGACTCGACATCGAATTTGTAGAACAGCCGGTTCCTGCCCACGATCTTGACGGATTGAAATACGTCACCGAGCATTCCTATGTACCGGTGCTCGCGGACGAGAGCGTCTTCTCTCCCGCCGACGCCCTGAAGATCATGCAGATGGGAGCCGCCGATCTCGTCAACATCAAGCTCATGAAATGCGGCGGACTTTACAATGCGCTGAAAATCGTATCCGCGGCGGAAGTCTACGGCGTCGAGTGCATGATCGGCTGTATGCTGGAAGCGAAAATCAGCGTGAACGCAGCCGTCCATCTCGCCTGTGCGAAAAAGATCATCACGAAGATCGATCTGGACGGACCGGTGCTGTGTAAAGAGGATCCCATTATCGGCGGCGCCGTTTTCGACGAGAAGCTGATTACCGTCTCCGACGAACCCGGCCTCGGGATTAAGGGGATCGAGGAAGGGAAAATACGATACGTTTGTGCATAGCTCAATACGATATACGAACGCCCGACAGGAATTGTCGATGCCAATGCAAACGCGCTTCCGCTCGGATCGGTCACGCAACGGTACTAAGCTCATGCTTTGCACTCGCTAAGTACCGGCGACCCGGGGCGGTTTGCCTTGGCATCGCAATTCCCTGTTCGGGCTGTGCCATGGTATGCAATAGTGCTACAAAAAAGAGTTTCGTAAAACAGCGCTATATTTTCCTGCACATGTCACGAAACAGCCGCAAAAGAGCCGGATGTTGCCTGCCCGCAAGCAAACAATAGGCAGTTCGACGCAGATTCGTGAGCATAGCGACAACTGTCGGAGCATGTCTGAGCGAAGCGAGTTTGCGGAGACAGTTGTCAATAAGCGGCGCAGCGAATCAAGGAGAACAACTTGTTTGCGGTGGGCAGGCACATCGGCTCTTGCGGCGTCCGGTTGTTCACTATACATGAATCCAACTTACTTGTACGCAAGGATCGCCTTCAGATATTCCCACGTTCTGGCGACGGATGCGATTGGCATGCGTTCCTGCGGCGTGTGAATATCCAGAAGGTCCGGACCGAGCGAAATGCAATCCAGATCTTTGATCTTGTCAGAAAGGATGCCGCACTCGAGACCCGCGTGAATCACCGTGACCTCCGGCTTTCTTCCATACTGCTTCTCAAAGAGCTCCACACAGATTTCACGAAGCTTTGAATCCTTCGCATACGGCCATGCCGGATAATCGCCGGAAAACTCTACGGTTCCGCCAAGTCTGCGGATAAGCATCTGCACCTTGCGCGCCATCTGCTCTTTCGCAGAAGTCACGGAACTGCGAATCGACTCGTTCAGTCTCAATTCCCCTTCCTCAAGCATCGCCGTTCCCATATTCAAAGATGTCTCCACAAGCCCCGGAAGATCCGCGCTCATGGACTGGACACCGTTCGGCATCAGATTCAGCGCGTCAAGAGCAAGCCCGAGCGAGTCCTCATCCAGAACCGCCAGCTCGCACGGTCCATGCTCATCCACGACAAGGCGAAGATCCGGATCCGCCGTACCATATTCAGAATACATCTGCCTTTCAAATTCTGCCGCAGTTGCTTTCAGGACATCGATCGCTTTCTGTCCGAGCACGATCCTTGCGCCGGCGCTCTTCGGGATGACATTGTCCTTGACGCCTCCGGAAAGCTCAGCCAAGCCGTACTCCGTCTTCTCCCGAAGAAGCGCAAGAAATCTGCCAAGCTCCACGCACGCGTTTACACGTCCTTTGTCGATCTCTGTTCCGGAATGTCCGCCCAGCAGACCTTCCAGCCTCAACTGTACATCGATTCCCTGCATCTTCACACGCCTCACCGGAATCCTGCAGTATGCCCTCCTTCCTCCGGCACAGCCTACCGTCAAAACACCCTCTACTTCCGAATCAATGTTCAGCAGACGCTTCCCGCGACATATTGACAGATCGATCGCTGTAGCTCCGAGCAGCCCAATCTCCTCGCTCACGGTCATCACCGCCTCAATGCGCGGATGCGGAATATCCTGCGCATCCAGAATCGCCAGCGCATACGCGATCGCAATACCGTCATCGCCGCCCAACGTCGTGCCCTCGGCGCTGATAAAATCTCCGTCCACTCTCAGACGCAGTCCGTCCTTCTCAAGATCCAGATCGCACTCATCCGTCTTGTCTCCCACCATATCGAGATGCCCCTGAATCATCAGCGGCTCCGCATCCTCATAGCCGGGCGTCGCCTCCTTGACAATGATCACATTTCCCATCTCGTCCTGCATGTGCTCCAGAGCACGCTCCTTCGCAAACGCAACGCAGAAATCACTCAGCGCCTTCTCATGGCGCGAAGTGTGCGGAATCGCACAGATCTGCTCAAAAAAGTCAAAAACATTCTGCGGCTCCAGTCCCTGTAATACCTTCATTTTCTCTGCCTCCTGTCTGTTTTTCTCTGCCATCTTTCTGTTGCTTCTAAAATCTTATCTTCTGTTTTCTGCTTTTCTTTGATCCATATAAAATATGACGCATTCTCATTCCAACAGGAAATCCGCCATCACCACATTGCTCAAATCCAATCCACGCGCGGTCAGAGCAATTTTTCCATTCTCCCGTTTCAGCAGGCCGTCGTCACAGTGCTTTCTCAACACCTCGCCGTACACTTCTTCCATCGATCTCCCGAAGCGTTCCAGAAAATCATATTCCGCGACCCCTTGCGTCATGCGCAGTCCGAGGAACATGAATTCCTCCATCCGGTTGTTTTCCGAGAGCGGCGTGATCTCCCGTCCGGAGAAATCTCCGTCCAGATACGCCTTCATATCCTCCGGGTTTCGGAAATGGGCAAATACACATTCTTCCTGCTCCGGCTCGCGCATGAGCAACGACGCCGCCCCAAGTCCGAAGCCCGCGTACTCTGCGCCGGTCCAGTAGCCGATGTTGTGACGGCATTCGTGTCCGGGCAACGCGTAGTTGGAAATCTCGTACCGCCGCAATCCGGCCGCTGCAAGCATCTGCTCTGTGAGCCGGTACATTTCCCGTTCCTCGTCCTCCGAGGGAAGTGCCCGCGGCTGCTCCCCGCGCTCCCGCCTTTCGACGTCCTCATGATACCGTTCATAAAAAGGCGTTTCCTCTTCTATGATCAGGCTGTACGCCGAAACATGCTCCGGAGCAAGGGCAAGCACCTGCGCAAGCGTCCGCTCCCACGACCGCGCCGTCTGCCCGGGCAGCGCCGACATCAGATCGACATTGATGTTTGCAAAGCCTGCCTCCCGCGCCGCCTCATAGGTACACAGAAAATCTTTCCACGTATGAATGCGCCCAAGCGCGGCAAGCTCCCGGTCGTCTGCCGACTGCAGACCGAGACTGAGCCGGTTGATCCCCGCCTCCCGATAGGCCCGCAGCTTCTCTGCATCCGCCGTGCCGGGATTGCACTCGATCGTCACCTCCGCGTCCGGCTCGATCTGAAACTCCCGATGCAAAAGCTCCATCAGCTCTGCGATCCGTTCCCCCGGCAGGATCGATGGCGTCCCGCCTCCGAAGAAAACCGAGCTGACTTGATATGCTTCCTTGTCCGGAAACGATTTAATCTCCCTTTTCAGCGCGCGCAGATACTCCTCCTGCCGCTCTCGGCTTGCAGGCGCGGACAGAAAATCGCAGTACGCGCATTTTCGCACGCAGAACGGGATATGCAGATACAGCTCCAGATTTCTCACTCGATTGCGACCTCCCGATCATTTTCCCTTTTCCATGTACATTCAAAACTGTTATATTTAAGAAAAAATTCTTTCCCTGTCATTAAAACTATACCTTATGAAACAGCGAAGCTGTTTCCCCATCCCGCAGGGATTTGAATTACGGGGTGCCCTAGGGGTTGCATGAAACGCCATATCAGAAAAATTTCTTTTTCTTGAAATAAATAATCTCCGCCGTTACGATCACTATAACTGCAACGATCAGCAACGGATAACTGTACTCCCATTTCAGCTCCGGCATATTGACGAAGTTCATACCATACCAGCCGGCCAGAAGAGACAGGGGGAAGAAAATTGTAGTGATGATCGTGATGATCCCCATAATCCGGTTCCGCTGCGCGTCCTGCACCGACTGAAAAAGCTCCCGCAACTGCATCAGATTCTCGCGCAGAAGCTGTACATGGCTCTGCAGTCGTTCCGCGCGCTGGATGAAGCGGTCCCACTCCTGCCCGTTTGAGATGATCGGCTGACAGATGTCAGACTGAAAGATCTCCCCGATCCCACGAAGCTGCATATAGTACGCATTCAGTTCCGACAGCTTCTGTCTGCGCTTTGTCAAAGTTGAGAAGAAATCCCCGGCGGTTCCCTCCTCTATCTCTTCCTCCATCTGCTCTATTTCGGATTCAATATGCAAAAGATACAGCAGGTCGTCGTCCGTAATCTGTTTCAGAATCGACACAAACATCTGCGCGGGAGTTCCCGATTCCGGAAGTGTTTCCGCATGTTTTTCAAGCCACGATTTTAAACTGCCCTCATACTCGATGAAAACAATCGATTGCTCTGTCAGGTAATAGGCAAACGTAAGCGCAGGATCCTTTCCTTCCCTTTTCCGAGGAATCCGCATTGTACCGAGGACACAGTCCCTATACGCCTCCGCCTTGCAGTAGCGGATCGATCTGCTGAGGCTGTGCAGCAGCTCTCCGTGATGCGCAAACCAATTCTCGCATTTTTGGAACTTTTCCAAGCTCATCACCGTATAGAGCGGAGCTTTCGCCTGCCCTTCCACCTCACTCACGGTCTGTCCGCTCCTGTCCGTCGTCTGAGCCTTATCTTTTCGGGCATTTATGTTTTCCGACGCCATATTTCCTCCTTCTCCCGCATATTGTTTTTCACTCATATCCGTCTTGAGTATTCAAAAGACCGGGAAAGAACGCGAAATTCCTTCCCGGCCAATGTCTCGTTGCGAAATGCCGCCGTCCGCCTCGCGCGCCAGCACGCAGTCCGGCTACGGTCTCATAATCCCATCCGCATTCGCTTCGGTCTGTTCCGGGCAGCTTTGCCAATCATAGTTCCGCAGTCTTGCGCTGAAGAACATGCAAATCAACACACCGACAACGCCGATCACAAAGAACAGGCACGCCGCCCCGGAGCCCTTGCCGGATCCGAAAAGAATCAGCAGATCGCCGTCCGTCTGCGCCGCCATCAGAGGCTCGAAGACCTTGTCGACCAGAAAACCGCCCGCCAGAAAACCTGCCGGTATCGTGAAGAACTGCAGCGTATTGCGGCAGGAATAGACGCGTCCCTGCATATCGACCGGTATCGAACTGCGGAAAATCACGTCCATATTAGCATTCATCAGCGGAATCACGATCCAGCCGAGCACCGCCCCGATGCACCACACAAGCGGTGTGCGCCCGAGCGCAAGCAGAAAATTCTCTGTGCTCATCGAGATGAAAAGCGTAAGGCAGATCACACGCACCCGGTTCTTCGGAGCCGGAAGGAACGTGACGAGCACACTTCCCAGAAGCGTCGCAATACCGACGCAGGTATTGACAAGCCCGAGCACCGTCTCTCCGCCGTTCGGCCTCGACAAAAGCATTGCCGGGAGCGCCGCGTCGTACATCGACGCCACCAGATTGATCGCCGCAAGGAACAGGATCAGCGTCAGGATCAGCGGATTATGCTTCAACCACGCAAGCCCCGCCTTCACGGACGCGAGCAGCTTCTCCTCTGCCTGCTTCTGTTTCTTCTCCTCCGGCACCTCGATAAACAGCAGGAGCGTCAGAAACGCAAGCGCAAATGTAAACAGATCGACAACGATCACCGCTTCGATCCCGCCGAACGCAAAGAACGCCGTCGCCAGAATCGGCGTCAGGATTGAGGTCAACGACTGCGAGAAGGACCGCAGACCGCTCGTCTTCTGATAATATTCCTTCGGAATCAGAAGCGTCGCCGCCACCTCGCTTGCAGGCTGCTGGATCGTATTCATCAATCCGTTCAGCGCATTCAAAACATACAGATGACCTGCGACAAGCAGATCCGTCCGGATCAGTCCGAACACAACGACCGTGCTCAGCGCGGCTATCAGATCACAAACCAACATTGTTCGCTTCTTATTCCAACGATCGCTCAAAGCGCCCGCGAAAATACTCATCGCCACATACGGCGCATATGAGCAGACCGACAAAAGCGCAGTCCCAAGCGCAGAGCCCGTGCGCAGATACAGCCACAGCACCAGCGCGTAGCTTGTCATGCCGCTGCCGAGGCCCGAGAGCGATTGTGTGCTCCAGAGCAGCAGGTACGGCTTCAAACTCCAGATTCCTGTTTTTCTTCTATTATTCTTTTTCATCATTGACTTTGCTCCTTTGATTTGATATAGTCTTTCCCTTTTAGCTACAAATCAAAATGCAAAGTCCGAGGACACCTGCGGAACTGATTTCAGAAACTCTGTCTCCGAAATTTCCGGCTTGTCATCCTCCATGCAGCGTCCTCAAACCTTGCATGGAGTGTAGGCAATGATTAACAGCACCTCGTAATCCCTTTCCTGACAGCCTGACTGCCATTTTTCATATAAATAATAACTACAGTCCTATCTTACCATATATCCGTTTGCAGGGCAAGAATCAAACGCAAGCTGCTCTTCCTCAGCCCCACTCTTTTATGATTCCTATGATCTGCTCTTCATAATCTCCGGTATAATCTTCCATTTTCCCCACGTTTTTCACATTGCTCTCCGCGCCGTCCTCCGGAAATTCCCAAACATGGTACGTAAGACCCCTGTGCTCCCAGTCAACACTTCCGCAGCCGTCTTCCTCCGCATAGGAATATTTCCAGCCCTTCCCCCGCAAATATTTCTGCAATTTCTCCAAACGCATTTGATTGCCTCCTAACCCTATGGATGAATCAATCTTCAGAACATTCCCACCAGCGCCTCCATAATGATCTGTCCTACGCTCACCGCGTCCTCAATCATCAGATAGTGATCTGCGCTTTTGTCCAACAGCAGCTTCCCGGACGCCGGGATAACGCTTCGAACAGCAATGTTACAGTTTCTTCACAAACAGGCAGCGAATCGCGTTGAGCACCGCCAGAACCATGACGCCCACGTCCGCGAAAATCGCCAGATACATGTTCGCGATGCCGACCGCTCCCAGCGCGAGGCAGGCAAACTTGACAGCCAGCGCAAAGACAATATTCTGATATACGATACGCAGGCACTTACGGGAAATCCTGATCGCCTTGGAGATCTTCAGCGGATCGTCATCCATCAATACGATATCCGCCGCCTCGATCGCCGCATCCGAGCCCATTGCGCCCATCGCGATGCCGATATCCGCTCTCGACAGCACGGGAGCGTCATTGATTCCGTCGCCGACAAACGCAAGCTTCGCCTTTTCGGATTTCACACGCAGCAATTCCTCAACCTTCTCCACCTTGTCGGCCGGAAGCAGCTCGCTGTGTACCTCGTCGATACCGAGCGACTCCGCCACCTGATCGGCCACCTTTTTCGCGTCGCCGGTCAGCATCACCGTCTTTTCGACGCCTGCCGATTTGAGCAAGGCAACGGCCTCCTTTGCATGAGGCTTTACAAGATCGGAAATGACGATATGTCCGGCATAGGCGCCGTCGACGGCGACATGGATGACGGTGCCGGTAGAATGACAGTCGATATAGGAAACGCCCAGATGCTTCATCAGCTTGTCGTTTCCGACCGCGACCTTTGCGCCGTCCACTTTCGCGGTCACGCCGTTGCCGCTGATCTCCTGAATATCGCTCACGCGGCTGCGATCCGGCTCTTTGCCGTAAGCGCGCTGCAGGCTCTTGCTGATTGGATGAGATGAAGCGCTTTCTGCAAGCGCCGCATATTCGATCAGTTTCTCGACTTCCATCTCATTGTGGTGAATCCCGTTTACTTCGAATACGCCCTGCGTCAGCGTGCCGGTCTTGTCAAAGACCACCAGCTTGGTCTTCGAAAGGAGTTCAAGGAAATTGGAACCTTTTACCAGAATACCCTGCTGGCTCGCCCCGCCGATCCCTGCGAAAAAGCTCAGCGGAATGCTGATGACAAGCGCGCACGGACAACTGATGACAAGGAAGGTAAGCGCGCGGTAAATCCAAACACTCCAATTTGCGGAAAGTCCCATAAAAAGCATACGGACGAGCGGCGGCAGGAGTGCCAGTGCCAATGCACTGTAACAGACCGCCGGGGTATAAACCTTCGCAAATTTCGAAATGAAATCCTCGGATCTCGACTTACGGGAGCTGGCGTTCTCTACCAGATCAAGGATCTTCGATACCGTGGATTCCCCGAACTCTTTTGTCGTCCGTATCTTCAGTACACCGGTCATGCTGATGCAGCCGCTGATTACCTCGTCTCCGGTCTTCGCCTCCCTCGGCATGCTTTCTCCGGTCAGAGCGCTCGTGTTCAGACTGGAATTGCCCTCGATGATCACGCCGTCGATCGGCACCTTTTCGCCCGGCTGGACCACGATCACACTACCGGTCTCTACTTCGTCCGGATCAACCTGCTCCAACCTACCGTCCCGCTCCACATTCGCGTAGTCGGGACGAATATCCATCAGATTGCTAATATTGCGGCGGCTCTTGCCCACGGCATAGCTCTGGAACCATTCGCCGATCTGATAAAACAGCATGACAGCGATCGCCTCCAGATACTCTCCGTTCTCGTAGATCGCAAGAGCCATTGCGCCGATCGTCGCGACCGCCATCAGGAAATTCTCGTCAAACACGCGCCTGTTTTGAATCCCTTTTGCCGCTTTTTTCAGGATATCATATCCGATGATGAAATAATCAATCAGATAACATGCGAAACGGATCCATCGACCCGCCGTCGGGAACAGATACCGGTCTAGCCGATCGAACAGCTCTGCCGGAGCAAACTGGAGCCCCAGAAGGATCGCTGCCGCAAGCAATATGCGGATCATCATCTTTCGCTGCTTTTTCGTCATGCCGTCCTCACGCCTTCCGACAAAGAGAAGAAGTCCGGCCGCTGTCAGCACCACGACCGAGAGCAATATATCTATGATCAGTTCCTGCATGATATCATTCCTTTCAGGATATACTTAATTGTTTATTTGATTCTCCGAAAAAACCGACTCCCTTCAAACAGCCAAAACAAGTCTTTCAGGCGCCGTGTTATTTTCAGATCTCGATCTCACAGTCCGGCTCAACCTTTTTGCAAGCTTTCAGCACGTCCTTCATCACATTCTTCGGATCCTGTCCGTCCTCAAATTCCACGATCATCTTCTGCGTCATGAAATTTACCGTGGCAGAGGCTACACCTGCGGTCTTACGGGTCGCTTCCTCCATCAGATTCGCGCAGTTGGCGCAGTCAACCTCAATCTTGTACGTCTTCTTCATGTTGCTTTCCTCCCGGTCTTATAATTTTACGATTAAGCACTTGTTTAATCTTTATGTTTGTAGTATAATACAGAAAAGAAGAAACGTCAATACAAAAATTTAAGGCCTCAGCATAAAATGTTTCGGCCCTGTCAGAGTTGCAGCTATACAGATTGTTTGTCAAAATATCTTTTGAGGCAGTCCTAAAAAGATAGAAGGAAAGGAGAACCCCTATGCGTAAAATCGAGTTACCTCACCATCACAGTGAACCGCAGGAGATCGAGATGATCCAGAATCAGGTCGACCGCACGGAACATTTTCAGATCGTGGCGGACATTTTCAAGATACTCGGCGACACCACGCGCATCCGCATCTTCTGGCTGCTCTGCCACTGCGAAGAATGCGTGATCAACATTTCCGCCATGCTGGAGATGTCAAGCCCCGCCGTCTCCCATCACCTGAGACCACTGAAAAACAGCGGGCTGATCGTCAGCCGCCGCGAAGGGAAAGAAGTCTACTACCGCGCGGCCGACACGCCGCAGGCCCGTCTGCTCCATCAGATGATCGAGCAAGTCATGGAGATCGCCTGCCCGGGAGCATGACTGCCTGATCTATTCCACACGCGCCCGCACAATTCCCAGAAGCTTTATGATCACAGGCGCTCCCGCCGTGATGTAGAGGATCAGCACGAACTGTTCCACAGCCTTTCCGAGTCCGCCTGCGATCACATTCGTGATCAGCGGCGCGGCATAGGTTTTCAGAAACTCATAGACCGCGATGCAGATGACATAGCGGAGTACACGAAAATACCATTTACCGTCCGTATCAAATTTAATAAACCTTCTCTCGATGAACCAGCCCACAATGAAGCCGAGCCCCATGCCCGCATTTTTGAATGAGTCGATCGGCATCTTGGCCGGATCCACGATCACCTCTCCCGCCGCGTCATAGTCCACCGGATAGCCTTTCAGAGAGGCGTAGACGACGAGCAGAATGCAGAGCGCCGCGCCTGCGAGCAGAACGATCCAGTCTTTTTCCGGATTCTGATCCACCCAATCGAGTAACCTGCGAAATGCAAACAGCAGCACAATTGCCAGAACAATCGAGACGATAACGTCCTGCGGCGTGTGCACACCCAGATAGTTGCGCGAGAACCCGACCAGCAACACCAGAGCAATCATGAGTCCGCGAAAGATTTTGGGATATTTTTTATTGATCGCAAGCCCTCCGAAAAAGCTGGTGGCATTCGCGGAATGACCGCTCGGGAAAGAATAGCCTGTAGCGTCCGCCATAGCCTCCGGAACCGGCAGCACGCGCGCATCCCGAATCCAAGGGCGGTACACGCAGGCCGTGATCTTCAGAAAACCGTTGATTACACGATTGTAATAGAACGTAAGCATCAGAAAGATACCGTCGCGCTTGTCGATGCACCAGTAGACGAGCGCCACGAGAAGCGTGACGATCGACGCCTCGCCAAGCTTCGTGATCAGCTCGAACGCACCGTTTAATACCCCGCCCGTAGCTTCGCGCAGATTTTGCAGCAACAATAAGTATTGAATATCCATAATCTAATCCTCCATGATTCTCTACCTAATCAAATTCTTTCGACGCGTACACTTCATTGCGCCATATCTTCCGTATTCTCCGGGACGGATTCTTCCCTCACCGGGAATGCAAAATAAGTATCCGGATACGGCTCATTCTCCAGTGTAAAATGCCACCATTCCGTGTCTAACGGCTTGAAGCCGTTTTCCACCATGATATCTCTCAATGTATTTCTGTTCTGGATCTGCTCCTCCGTCAGATCCCCGACATAGTCCGGATGCGAGAGCTCGCCAAAATAGTCGAATGTGCCGCCCATATCCAGTTCTTTCCCTGCATCCATATCAAAAAGGGTCAGATCCAAGGTGCTGCCCCGGCTGTGTCCGGATTTTTCCGCGATATAGCCCTGATCAAACAGCACGGATTTGTCGAGCTCCGGATAGAAGTATTCCTTCATACGCGTATCTTCTATGTCCTCCGCCCACGCAATGAAATTGTCTACCGCCGTCTGCGGACGATAAGCATCGTAAATCTTCAGCATATATCCCTGCTCCTGCGCGTCCGCCGCCGCGCCTTTTAACGCTTCCGCAGCTTCCTTCGTGAGCAGCGCGCACGGCTCCTCGTAGCCGTCGATCCGATCTCCCACGAAATTATAGGTAGAGTAATACCGGATCTCCAATATCACGTCGGGTACCGCCTCAGCAAGCGAGACAAAATCCGACGCATCCATCTCCGGCGTACCGGCCTCTTCCGCCGTCGCGCCGGCTCCTGACATCAACGCTCCCGCCATCATGGCGACAAGTAAAAAATATTTCCTTTTCCTCATACATTTCACTCCTTTTTCCGTGTATCTTGTTGTTTTTACGCAATGATCCGGAACAAATTTTCCCTTTTTATTTAACGAAAATTATGTATTTCTGTCAACAGCTTTTCATGATCACCAAATGAATAGCATATCTTTCCCCAAGCCCTAATATCCCCGTATCTCGTACGCCGGATATTCATGGCTGAACTGATAGCCCAGTTTCTCCGCCAGCGCGACCGACCACTTGTTCTGCGCGTCCCAGCTCGGGTACAGATTCCGCGCCGTACATTCCAGGATCAGTCTCGCGCCGCAGGCGTATGCAAGTCCCCTGCGCCGGAATTCCTCCCTTGTGCCGATCTCTATCTCAATGCCTTCCCGATACCGGGAATACGAGGAAGCGCCGGACACGATGCGGCCGTCCTTTACAGCCACGACGCCGAGTCCGAGTTTCTCGAACATCGGATAGTTTTCAAACTGCGCGACAAAATCCCGGCTCCACTCCTCCGCCAAGCACAGCTCGTAATACTTCTCATCGATCAGTCTGAGCGAATACTCTTCCGGCAGTTGAACAACTACCTTGCGAAGCTTTTCCGAATCAAATTTTCCTGTATCTTTCCGGATCGCGTAGCGTGTGACCCCTGTCGCCTTTGTCCCGTATACATCCCGGATCATCTCACCCCACGCCTCATCCTGGGGCACCATGATCACAAAATCCTTCCTGCACCAATCCGGCTTGAAGGAAACCAGCTCTCTGTCCGGCTTTCCCGCAAAATACAAAAAGTCTCCAAGCATCGCCATCACGGAAAGCGGTGGGCTCTGTTCCGGCGCGTATAATTTCCCCATAACGCCTTTCAGACAGGACCAGAGCAGGGACTCCTGCCAATCGCCAAACAACCGCGCCGCAGCAGATGTATCTGTCATCTCACGAATCATTTTTTTCTCCTTTTAACCATGTATCACCGGGCAGCTTGGCTTCCCCCTCCAGATATTTATACTCCAAGCGCTTCCTTCCACTCGGCTTCCCTGAATCCGACAAGCACATGATCTTTGCAGACCAAGATCGGGCGCTTTACCAGAAGTCCGTCGGTCGCAAGAAGCGCGTACTGCTCCTCCTCGCTCATTGTCGGCAACTTGTCCTTCAATTGAAGCTCCTTATACTTCAGCCCGCTTGTATTAAAAAAGCGTTTCAGCGGGAGTCCGCTTCTGCGATGCCATTCTTTCAATTCCTCCAGCGTGGGATTGTCCTCCTTGATGTGGCGCTCCTCAAATTCTATTTTGTTTTGCTCCAGCCATTTCTTTGCCTTCTGGCAGGTGCTGCATTTCGGATAACATACAAACAGCATACTGTGCCTCCTTCTTCCTTTTTCACAACAACAAAACTCGTCCCCTATAACAGCGGCGAGATCGCCTTCAATAATGCACCCTCTATCTTCAGGGAACGCTTCTCCTGACGGATCGTCTCATTAGTGACAACACGGCACTTCTCAAGCGTCTTGTGGAAGTCTGCTTCGATCTCCGGGACACAGGAGGTCTGATACATGTAGGTGGCGCACTCAAAATGATGATACAGGCTGCGGTAGTCCAGATTGATCGTGCCAACCACGGCCCTGCAGTCGTCGCTGACAAACACTTTCGCATGCACAAATCCCGGCGTGTACTCGTAGATCTTTACTCCGGACGCTAACAGAGACTTGTAATGCGTCTTCGCGAGCGAATAAGGCGCGGTCTTGTCCGGAATCCCCGGCAGGATCAGCCGAACGTCCACGCCCCTCTCAGCCGCGAATTTCAACGCCGTCTCCATCTCGCCGTCCAGAATCAGATAAGGCGACATGATGTGCACGTAGCGGGTCGCGCGATTCAGGATGTCCATGTAGACGCGCTCACCCACCTTGTCCGCGTCGAGCGGGCAGTCGCCGTAAGGAATGACGTAGCCATCCAGTTGCCGTGTCGTCGGAACAGTCTCCTCATTTGCTTTCTGCCCAGAGGTCAGAGTAGCCTTCCCGTCCGACCGGTTCCTGCTCGTCTTCTTTCCCGCCGCCAAAGTCTCCACATTCAGATACTTGTCGTACTCCTCGTGGCGCTCGGTGATATTCCACATCTGCAGAAACATCAGCGCGAAGCTCTTTGCCGCCTCACCCTTGAGCATGACCGCAGTGTCCTTCCAATGTCCGAACTTCACGATATGGTTGATGTATTCGTCGGCCAGATTTACGCCGCCCGTGAACGCCGTGTGTCCGTCGATCACGAGGATTTTGCGGTGATCGCGATAGTTGTAATGCGTCGACAAAAACGGCGACATCGGTGAGAAGGCCTTGCACTGTATCCCGAGCGCCTGCAGCTTCTTCGGGTAATCATGTGGAAGCGTGGAAAACTCGCAGGTACCGTCATACATGACGCGGACCTCCACGCCCTCCTTGACCTTCTTCGCGAGGATCTCCAGGATCCTGCCCCACATCAGGCCCTCGTCCACGATAAAATATTCTATAAAAATATACTTCTTCGCCTGTTCGAGCTGCCGCAGCATCTCCGCGAATTTGTCCTCACCCAGCGAGAAAAATGTCGTCTGCGTATTCGCGTAAACCGGAAAGCAGCCGCTCCTGCGAAAATAGCGTGCCAGCGCCGCTTCGTGCGGATCTTCCTGCTCCAACGCCTCAATCACTTTCTCATCCTGTGAGAGCTTGTCTTTTGTAGCCGCTAGAATGTTTTCGAGCCTCTTTTTCTCCGCGCGGTGCCCGGTCTCGCTCTGCGTATACCAGAACAACAACGCCCCGAACACCGGCACCAGCATGATCACAATCAGCCAGGTAATCTTTGCCGTTGGATCCAGCGTGCTGTTGATCAGGTAGAGCACCATGATCACCATAAAGAGCACCGTCCCGCCCAACACATGCGGCAGAAACTGCTGGAACCAGCGAAACAGACTGAACAGCATCAACGCCTGCAGCACCAGCAGCACCAGCATGATTCCCACACGGCTGAACAGCGCGTGCATGATTCCCTTCTGTCCTTTTTTCAGCAAACGCAGTCCGCTGCTCTGTTCATTTGTATCCATTCCGTCAAGACTCCCTTCTGATGTATATCGCCAAAGCAATAGTGCCTTACAAACGTAGCGACACAGTCTGTTTTATACGTTCCTCTCTGTTCATATGCTTGAATTGCATAAGCATTTCTTCTGTCAGTTCAGAAGTCAATTCATTCATAGACATCGTCACCATACTTATACCTCCGCATATTACGTTTTATTATATACGGTTTACGTGTAGATTACAACACAAAACGAAACACAAAACGCAATACTTTTTGCCATAAAACTATTATATAGCGTCTGAATGGAAAGCCAACATTTTTCTTTATCTTGTACTTGACAATGTATATACTATTGTATATAATTTTGATATCATTTTAATATCACTTTTCAGAACGGAGGATAGCCATGAAAGAAAAAATGATCAACGTAGAAGAAAAAGAGATTACCGGGAAATCCGGCTTCCTGATGCTGTTTGTGGGCATCGTCGGCATTCTGCTCTCCCTGCCCTGCTTTATCGCGCCGGCGGTGCTCGGCCTGCCCGTGCCTGTCATCGTCTTGGGCGTCATCCTTGGCGTTGTGCTTGTGGTCGGCGGCATTCTCATCCTGTGCGGCCTGCACGTCATCAATCCGAACGAAGCTCTGGTCTTCGCCCTCTTCGGCCAGTATTACGGTACCATGAAGAAGCCCGGCTTCTACTGGATCAACCCGTTCTGCGGCGCGCTGAACCCGACCATCAAGCCCGGCGTGGTCTCCGCCGGAAGCGGCGGCATCACCTACACCTCGCTCAGCAAAAAGATCTCCACCAAGATCCTGACGCTGAACAACGAACAGCAGAA
>CANQVH010000063.1 GCA_947627245.1 uncultured Lachnospiraceae bacterium
GGATCGATGTAGCGCAGGAAGTACCAGGAAGAACCGGCCCACTGCGGCATCGTGTCCGTCTCGCGCTTCGCGTCCTTTCCGCACTTCGGACACTTGCAGTTCACATAGGAATCGATCTTTGCGAGCGGCGATTCGCCGTCCTCGCCCGGTTCGAAATTTTCCACGTCCGGCAGGCGCAGCGGCAGCTCCTCGTAGGGCACCTGCACAACGCCGCACTCCGGGCAGTGGATGAGCGGGATCGGCTCGCCCCAGTACCTCTGGCGGTTGAACGCCCAGTCCTTCATCTTGAACTGCACGCCGGCCTCACCGACGCCCATCTTCTTGATCTCCTCGATCACGCGCGCGATCGAATCCTTCTTGTTCGTGTAGCCGTTCAGGAATTCCGAATTGATCATCTCGCCGTCGCCGGTGTAGGCTTCCTTTGTGATGTCGCCGCCCTTGATGACCTCGATGATATCGACGCCGAACTTCTTCGCGAAGTCATAGTCTCTCTGGTCGTGCGCCGGCACCGCCATGATCGCGCCGGTACCGTAACCCATCATGACATAGTCCGCGATGAAGATCGGGATCTCCTTGCCGTTGAGCGGATTGACCGCCGTGAGTCCCTCGATCCGCACGCCGGTCTTGTCCTTGACAAGCTGCGTGCGCTCGAACTCCGTCTTCTTCGTGCACTCCGTGCGGTACGCCTCGATCGCGTCCATGTTGCCGATGCGGTCCGCGTACTTGTCGATCAGCGGATGCTCCGGAGCGATGACCATGAACGTGACGCCGAACAGCGTGTCCGGGCGCGTCGTGTAGATCTCCAGCTTCTCGCCCGTCCCTTTCACGTCGAACCAGACGAACGCGCCGGTCGACTTGCCGATCCAGTTCTCCTGCTGCTGCTTGACGTTCTTCGGATAGTCCACGTCCGCGAGCCCTTCGAGCAGCTTGTCCGCGTACTCCGTGATCTTCAGGTACCAGACGGTCTTCGACTTCTGCACGACGTCGCTGTGGCAGATATCGCACTTGCCGCCCTGGCTGTCCTCGTTCGAGAGCACGACCTTGCAGCTCGGGCAATAGTTCACAAGCGCCGTGTCGCGGAACACCAGCCCGTGCTCGAACATCTTCAGGAAAATGTACTGCGTCCATTTATAGTAATTCTCGTCCGTCGTGTCGATCACGCGGCTCCAGTCGAAGGAGAAGCCCACCTTCTTCAGCTGGTTGGAAAACTTCTCGATGTTCTGGTCTGTGATGATGCGGGGATGCGTCGACGTCTTGATCGCGTAGTTCTCCGTCGGCAGCCCGAACGCGTCGAAGCCGATGGGGAACAGGACGTTGTAGCCCTGCATGCGGCGCTTCCGCGCGACCACCTCGATGCTCGAATACGCCTTGATGTGGCCGACGTGCATGCCCGCGCCGCTCGGATACGGGAACTCAACCAGCCCGTAGAACTTCGGTCTCTCGTCAAAATCAGCCGCCTCGAACACCTTGCTCTCCTGCCACTTCTTCTGCCATTTGGGCTCGATCAGCTTAAAGTTATGTTTCATAACAGACTCCTCCTAAATACACTTGAATCGTATTTTTACGGCCTCGGCAGCAAGCGCTTTGACCTGTACCAGACAATTACCAATGCCCTATTATACAACCATTTTCTGTAAAAGTCTACGCGGAATAACGGTTTTTTTGCGCTACTTTAAGCGCTTCGGCCTACCTCAAACGCTTCGGCCCGAGATTTCCCTCTTTAAAGTGCTTCCGGCACAGCGCCGTGTAGCTGTCGTTGCCGCCCACGACGATCTGCGCGCCGTCGCGCACAATCTGCCCGTCCTCCGTGAAACGCGTGTTGCAGGACGCACCCTGCCCGCACCAGCAGACCGTCTTCAGCTCCTCGATGACGTCGGCCCAGGCCAACAGCCACATGCTTCCCTCAAAGAGCTCCCTGCGAAAATCCGTCCGCAGCCCATAGCAGATCACCGGGATCTCCAGATCGTCCACGATGTGCACGAACAGCTCGATATCCGTCTTCCTGCAGAACTGCGCCTCGTCCACGATCACACAGTCGTACGCGCGGATCTGCTCGTCGCTCATCGCCGTCAGCTC
The DNA here is from genome assembly GCA_947627245.1 of uncultured Lachnospiraceae bacterium. Lineage (GTDB taxonomy): Bacteria > Bacillota > Clostridia > Lachnospirales > Lachnospiraceae > Choladousia. Next base: position 2,077 of record CANQVH010000063.1, read on the forward strand.
CTCTACGTAGATACATTTCTGCTCCAGTCCCATGCGGCTGCGGATCACGCCCATGTCGCGCGTGTCGATCTTCGGCTTCACGAGCAGCGCCTGCTTCCCGCGCTCATAGTAGTTGTATGCCGCCATCAGCGCGTTCGCCGTCTTGGAGCTGCCCATCGCGCCGTGTCTGAAATATAACTTCGCCATCTCTTCTCTCCTTGTGTTTCTCCTTGCGTTTCTCCTTGTATTTTTCCTTGTTTTTTTCTTGTATCTGAATTTTTTCCCGGTATCTTTTTCCTTACGGCTTTCCCCTTATATCCTGCTCCCTGTATCTTTTCTCTTTATCTTCTCCATCGTAGTTTTACCGCGATTTCACCGCATGCTCCTCATTTCTCTCCTGCACTCCTCGCACGCCCGGTACGGATAGCCGAGCGGCAGCGGCCTGCCGCAGTACGGGCAGCGCGCGATGTAGTCCGACTTGCCCTTCGTCAGGTAGCGCATGATGTTGGCCTCGGTCTTCTCGCGCTCACGCTTCAGCCACTTCTCGTCGATGATCTTCCCCATGCGCTGGGAAAACTGATAGTACAGGTCGAGCTGCTTGTAGTAGGTCTCGTACTGCAGGATCCCCTGCCAGCCCCGACGCTCGAGCCGAGGCTTCTGCAGCGACACGTCCGCCGGGTATGTCCTGCAGTAATCCATCCACAGATCCACGACGCGCTTGTCCTTGATGTCGATCGGACAGGTGATCATGCGGTAGAGCATGCGCTTGTTGTCAAAATCCTCGATCTGCCCCTTGATCTTGTAGGCCCGCTCATACAGGAACAGCGGCTCGTCCACGTTCTCCTTCTCGAACGGCTCGGACGGCGCCACGGAGCACCAGACCTTGAGGATCTCGTCGAGCGGTTCGTCAAGGTCCAGGAGCACCTGCGGAAAACCGAGGCTCACCCTCTCGATCGGGAGCTCCGGCTCCGCATATTTCTCGCGAATGTAGGCGAGCTCGTCCTCTCCCATCGCGTTGATATAGCCGGTGTCGTAGATGCCGTACCGCCCGGCCCGCCCGGCAATCTGCTTGATCTCGCCCGTCTTCAGCGGCCTCCGGTTCGTCCCGTCAAACTTGTCCGCCTGCAGGAAAATGATGCGCTCCACCGGAAGGTTCAGTCCCATGCCGATCGCGTCGGTGGAGACGACCACCTTCGTCTTTCCGCTCGTGAACAGCCGCATCTGGCGGCGGCGGATCTCCGGCGGCAGGCTCCCGTAGATGATGCTCGCGTTGACGCCGCACTCCTCAAGACGCCCGGCTACGTCGAGCACAGACTTCTTGGAGAACGTGATCAGCGCGTCGCCTTTTCGCACATCGTCCGGGAATTCAAACGGCCTGTCCTCGAAGACCAGCTTCGTCTTGCGCTCGTAACGGTGGATCTCATAGGTATCGCCGCACAGCTCGATCAGATGCTTTAAGACCTCCTCGGCGGTCGGACTTGAGCAGACGTGAATCTCCTGCGCCTTCAGCCCGAGGATCGCCCGCGTCCAGGAATGTCCCCTCTCCGGATCCGCCATCATCTGCGCCTCGTCGATCACCGCCACCTCATAGACCTCGTCGAGATCCGCCATCTCGATCGTCGACGCCGTGACGCGGCTGTCCGGCTCCTCAATACACTCCTGCCCCGTCAGCATCGTGCAGGGCACCCCGAAGTCCATCATGCGCTCGTAGACCTCCAGCGCGAGCAGACGCAGCGGTCCAAGGTACGCGCCGCGATTCACCAGCCTCAGCCGCTCCAGCGCCTGAAAGGTCTTGCCGCTGTTCGTCGGCCCGATGTGCAGGATAAAGTGCCGCTTCATCTCCAGCGCCTCCGGGAACTCCAGCTCCGGCCGCGTCGGCACGAGGTCAAGTATCTTGCTCTCCAGCTGAAAATGCATGTATCTGGGATACAGGGCAAACAGCGGCTTGCTGCAGATCGCGCAGGGCATCTGCCGTCTCAGGAAGGCGAGAAACTCTCCATTCATCGCGTCCCGCTGCTGCGGCAAAAGCAGCCCCATGTCAAGCTGCACAAGCTTCGGGATCATGTCCTCGCGCACCATCTTCAGCACCTTCTCCCGCTGGCGGCGCTGCGCGAAAAACATGATATTCTTGATCTGCTTGTGGTAATCCTCCAGAACATTGCTGCTCACGCGCGACGGCCTCGCGGCTTTCAGCGCCCGCCAGACGCGCGCGGCCCGAGCGTCCAGATCTCCGAGATTGCCCGGGCGTTTCTGTTTTTTCCGGGCCTGCAGCTCATACTGCGAGTAATAGAATTGCACCAGTTTCTTCGTCTGTATCATATTCCGTCCTTTTTCTTTCCATATAGTCACTGTTACTTAGTATAGCTTAAAAAGTGAATTCTGTTAATCCTTTTCTTAATAATTTTGACAAAAGAAATAGCGGTGCTCTTCTTTTCACTTCCTTCCATTGAAAAAAACATCGAAGAATGGTATACTTCTCCTTGTATGCGAAACGGCGCGGTCTCGTTTCGGAGACACTCCGCATCATATGACAGATTACATTTGATTTGACGAATTTCAGGGAGGATAAGTTATGTTTGTTCCGGTACTTCTGTTTCTCTTAGGTCTGCTGCTGCTGATCAAAGGCGGCGACTGGTTCGTGGACGGCGCGACGGGCATCGCGCACCACTTCGGCATCCCGGAGCTGCTCATCGGGGCGACGGTCGTCTCCATCGGCACCACGCTCCCGGAAGTCATGGTCTCCGCCTCGGCGGCCTTCTCCGGCCACGGCGAGATCGCCTACGGAAACGCGATCGGCTCCATCATCTGCAACACCTCGCTGATCGCTGCATTGACGATCGCGATCAAGCCCGGAAAAGTGGATCGAAAAACATTGATCTCCCCGGTTCTGTTCTTCTTTACGGCGGCGGCGTTTTATTCATTCGTCGCCTATTCGAGCGGACATTTCAGCCGAATCACCGGCTTTCTTCTGCTTGGACTCTTCGTCATCTATATGGTCTACACGGTACTGCAGATGAAGGGGGACCGCTCCGCGCAGACCTATTCTGTTTCCACGGTGAAATCAGACATTGGCAGCGGAAATTCCGGAAAAACCGATTCTGCTGCGGCAGCGACGTCCGATACAAGTGATGAGAAATCCAGAAAAAATAATTCCGGCTCCGAGACCTCAGAGCCGGAAAACAGTATGGGCAAAAATATTCTGCTGCTCGTCGTCGGAGCCGCCCTGATCGCCTTCGGCGCGCGGCTGCTCGTCGACAACGGTACCCTGATCGCGGAGGCGCTCGGCGTGCCGGAATCCGTGATCGCCCTGACTTTCGTCGCGCTCGGCACCTCGCTGCCGGAGCTCGTGACCGCGATCACTTCGCTCGCGAAAGGGCACGGCGCGCTCTCGCTCGGCAACGTCATCGGGGCCAACCTCTTCAACCTCGTGCTCGTGAGCGGCATCTCTATCGCGATCGCGCCCTTCGACATCCCGCAGAGCTCCTTCGTGGCAGGCCGCAACGCCTCGCTGGCCGTCGATATTCCGGTCATGTTTTTCGTCATGCTGCTCATGACCGTCCCTGCGCTTGTCCGCAACAAGCTGGCGCGCGTACAGGGAATCCTGCTGCTCGCTATCTACGCGGCGTACTGCGTCTTCCAGTTCGCGATGTGAGGTGTACGGCACAAGGTTTCTGAAAGACAAGTCCCCGTTATAAAGAACGCTACTTGCTGATACCTATGAATACCCGCTCGCTTATGCCCAGCTTCTTATTATATGCGAAGAAATACATTTCGACTAGCTCCGGCGGAAGCGTAACCTTCACGGTTTTTCCGTTTTTGACTTTCTTCAGGGTTGTATAAGAGTCATCTCGTTCGTAAGTCATCTCCGGAACAGGCGACAGCTTCCAACCCGGTTTCAGTTTGTAGAGAAATTTAACGGTATCTTTTTTACTCTTTATGAAAACACTTACCCCTTCTTTCTTAACCTTCGACAGATAGCTCTTGCCGTTCACCTTCAGGGTTGTAAACGGATTTACAAATTTGACAACGTTTATCGTCCCTGTGTATTTGTATTTCTTTTTTCCGGTTTTGAATTGTAACGTTACTTTTGTTACCCCCGATTTTTTGAAAGTCAGCCAATAGCCGTTCCCAGCCCTTTTCGCGTTTTTGATCAGTGATCTGTTGCTGAACGTTAACTTGACATTTTTGGAATTATCCTCAAGTCCTTCAAATCCTATGCCCCATGAGTTGCTGTAGCACGGATAGATCGCCGTCGACTTAAAATTCCTGTTGGAAATGAGGCCAAGCGTATTGGATTCGGCCTTTACCGGCGTCACGGAAAATACACACAACAGGAGCAGCAATACGCCCGCCGTAAATCCGGTCCGCACTATTCTGTTTTCTTTTCTCGAAATGCTCTTCATAATTCATTCCCTCCGTTTTGTTATTCGACTTTCACGTTCTTTGCTACGGATCATGTGCTGTACTTTTTCTTCCTGTTCGCCTTACCGTATGTTCAAATACGCACATAGTACCTCTTCTTTGCTTTCAACTTTTTATCACACGTTTGATTTGCTGATAATTAGCTACAAAATTACAAAGAATTGATTACAAAGAATTGATTTACATATACAATATAATTATATATCCTTCTGCAGATAATGCAATGTACTTTTTTGATTGCTTCAATAAAAATATGTAGATTACTTCAATAAAAATATCTCCTGATCCAGTAAAACACCATCGGCAAGCCCTACGGCCTGTTGACGGTGTCTCATTTTTTCATATTCAGTTTTATCTATCATTTCGGTACAGCTTCAATGATCCCGGCCGCCGCGTCACACCGCGGCCTGTTTAAAGATCGTTCCTTTGTAGCGCTCCAGCGCCGTCAGCACGATCATGCCGAAGATCCCGCAGGAAACCACTTCCCCGATGCCTACGGTCAGCATCATGAACGGGATCGGAAGGTTCACCCCATACCCGAAGCGCAGCACGAACGGCACGATCAGCGTGTTCGCGGCGATCGGCGACACCGGCGCCAGATAGCGGCTCTTCTTCCGAAGCAGGTAGGTGCCCGCCGCGCCGAGCAGCGTCGCGATGCTCCCGAACGCAATGTCCGCCGGAATCGCACCGCCTAAGATGTTCGCGATCAGACAGCCCGCGAAGAGTCCGGGGACGGCAGCCGGGGTGAAGAACGGCAGGACTGTCAGCGCCTCGGAGACACGCACCTGCACCTCCCCGAAGGAAAACGGCGCAAACAGCAGCGTCAGCACGACGTAGACTGCGGCGATCGCCGCCGCGTGGACAAGGAACAGTACTTTTTTGTCTTTCATATTCAGTTTTCTCCTTTAGTTTTGTTTTACGTCAGGAAGGTCTCGAACTGACGTTGTTGATCTGCCGCGAAGCCGGATTTTCGGCGTCACAGCGATTGCCAGTATAGCACGGAACCGGGGAAAAGGCAAGCTTTGCCCAAATTATTTTATGTGAACAATCATGTCCAAAACAGATAATATGTACAAAACGAAAAAAACAGGCTATAATGTCTGTGTATGAATCCTGTTTCATACTCTAAAATGGCATTTAAAAAGCGAGTTATATTTCAATAGTGTATAATGGGGGTGTTATGTATGGTCGCAGTTCAAGGTATCTATGAAAACGGACATATACAGTTGGAAGAAGCAGCGCCTATGGAAAAGGCCAATGTGATCGTGATCTTTCCGGAGCGTGACGTTATGAAAAATGAAAAGTCTAATCAGCTGTCCCGGAAATTATTTGATGAATTTACGGGAAGTATTGACAGGGTAATTGATGAAAAGAAGGAATTAGAGGCTGCGAGGGATGAAAAATATGCGAATATTGATTGACACGAATATTATACTGGACTGGCTTATGTGTCGTGAGCCCTTTCAGGAACGCGCAAAATGGATCATGCAGGAGAGTATGTTCGGCAGCCTGGAGGGCTATATAGCAGCGCATTCCCTGACGGATCTGTTTTATATTCTGCGCAAAGATTTCGACGTCCCAAAAAGGAAAGAATTGCTGATGCTCCTCTGTAATCATCTCCAAATTATTCCTGAAGACGCAGCTATCATAAAAGAAGCTTTGAATCAAGAAACGTGGACGGATTTAGAAGACGGGCTTCAGATGCAATGCGCCAAGGAGCGAAATCTGGATTATATTGTCACACGGAATATAAAAGATTTTTCTGACTCACCAATCCAACCACTATCACCAGAGGATTTCATTGAGATCGTCCGGAAAGAAGATTAAAGCAGGAATACCTTTTCTTTATCAAGGGGAAAAATTTGTTCAAATGGGACAAAACTACCCGATATATGACAAAAAAGTGAAATCCCGAAAACGCCGTGTTTTCGGGATTTTGGGCACATTACGGACATTGACAAAACTGTGACTTTAGAAGTTTTGTTTTACGTCAGGAAGGTCTCGAACTGACGTTGTTGATTTGCCGCGAAGCCGGATTTTCGGCGTCACAGCGATTGCAAGTATAGCACGGAACCGGGGAAAAGGCAAGCTAAGCGCTGAAATTTGAAAATTCGGGAAAAATCCGAGATGCAAAATTGAAAAATTCGGGAAAAATCAGGAATATAAAATTGAAAATTTCGGGAATGACGGTCCATACAGACTTTGCAGTACATAAGCAAAATAGCTGCGGAAATGAGGAAAACACGTTTTCATTTCTATCCAAGGACCTGAGATATGAGAACGGCGTGCTGTATCTGCCGTTTTATATGGCGGCTTGTTTATGAGCGGATAGCAGGAGGCGGTGATCAGCCACCTCCCTCTCATTCCACCGTGTGTCCCGTCCGATACACGGCGGTTTTAACAGCTACTGTGCACAGGAGGCGGTGTGATTGCGACAAGGCGCAACACCTCTCCTACATTTTCAGCCAATTCCCATTGAGACATCCCCGGTTTCCAAATATAAGTTTCTTTTACAATCTTTTTTTCAGCGATAAGCCTGGACATTTCTGCAAGGGAATACGGTCCAGACTGGCTTCCGTCAATCACGGCATAATAAAAGTTGTCCGGATTGACAGGCATTGCTTTTCCAGCTCCTGGCATCTGCATCTGGTTCAGTGACTGGTTCATGGCCGACATCATCTGTCCGGCGACTGCCACGCTCATCCCAAATTCTACCAGCTTATCCATAGAGTAAAAATTCGTATTCACAGCAACACCTCCTGCTTCATTCTGTTCGTCATGCAAGCGCAGTAAATACATAAATCTATTTTGTTATTCCTGATCCGTTTGAACAGGGGGAGTATCCGGAGCATGTGATACCGTCATGTTAAAAAGAGACGATAATTCCTGGATGGACTCTGCTTTCACCCAATCGGCCATACCCTGTTTCCATACGAAACTTTCCTTCGTCAGCGTCCCGGCGTTTGCCATCTGCGCCAGCCCAGCCCTATCAAATGGCCCCATAGCCTGTCCGTTCATTACCACATGGTATGTCTTATCCGGAATCGGAGGCGGCGTCATTCCCTGCCGGGACTGCACAGCAGGCGGCTGTCCATTCATCCCCTGCATCATACCATTCATCATACCCGCCATGTTTTGTCCGATTGCTCCCCCCATTGCCATACCGGCCATCATTGCGGCAGGATTCATACCTCCACCATCAGACATACCTGTTCCTCCGTTTGCTCCCATCCTGCCAAGAGCCTCCGCTCCGGCAATGCCAACCGCGGCCTGCTGTTCCAGCTGATACGCAGCAAAGTTCGATGACTGTGTCTGCTTCCGCTGAGCATACTGCGTCTCCTCCCGTTGAATGCGCAGTGTCTCTTCCATATTTTCTGCATTGATCCTCTGCGTATCCTGCAGATTTTTTATATTAACTTCCGTCTGTGCTTTCATCGTCACTGCGGCAAGATCCAAAGTGACAGCCTTCAACTGCTGATATCCTTCGCTCATCTTGTCCACTTCAATCGCCTGAATATCCACAGCTGTAATTTGTACTCCAAAGTCTCGTTCAAAGCGCTCCCGAACACTTTCCTCAACCATCTCATTGACCAGAGTGATTGCACGCTCAATCTGAACAACCGGGATATTTCTCTCAGCGGGTATATTCGTCACGATACCCTTCACATATCGTGCCATCGCATTTCGGATTTGTGTCTGGAATGCAGTCAGGTCAAACTCGATCAATCTGTGCAGCTTGATAAACTCACGATAATCCGCAATGTGAAATGTAATTTTCCCGCGCACCGCCGTAGGCACTCCGAAGTCTAAGTATCTCGGATCATAGAGGTCAAAATACGGCACCGCGAACGGAATCTGAATCACTCGGGCAAGATTAATAAAATACACTTCCGCCTGAAATGCCGTGCCGCCTTGATACGCAAAACCCACGAGGTTCGCGAGAACCGGAAGATTCTTTGTCTTAATAATCTGATCAAATGGCCCTTCTATGAAATCCTGCATAACACCATTTTTATGCCTGTAGACAAAGACCGCCACCTCACCATCTTTGACCCGCAAAGAGGAACCCATCCGAATCGCATTTCCCCTGTTGTTATCGCCCAAACGCGATCCGGCCGGATGCCACTTCCAGACCAGATAGGACGGCTCATCACAACGAATCTCATCCATAAAGCCGCCAGACCGTGGTTTTCCAAATAATGCCATGGCTATTCATCCTCCTTCTCTGGTTTCTTAATTTCAATGTATACAGTATTATTTCCTTCATATTCGAGACGCACATGATAGCCTTCCGCATCATCTGCCTCAAAATAGGTGTCACTTCTGTCATAGTTCACAGTAAATCCTGCGTCTATACAAGCATCTATATAATCGGAAAAATCCTGCTTAGTCGTGTTTCCAACATCAAGTGAAAAACCGTGGTCAGTCTCCCAATTGAAACGGCCATAGGAGGATGCGGGGGTTGGAATACGTTTTGCTATCTCACTCTTTGGCCACTGTATATTGTCCATTGGTTCAGGCGCCTCAATTCGTATTCTTAATTCGGCACTTGATCGTGGATAAGTTAAATTAAGGTGATAACCCTCCCCATTATATGCTTCATATGATATGCTATCTTTCTTTCCTTCAATTGTAAATCCTTTCTCTTTACAGTCGTTTATATAGGTCTCATACTGATTTTGATCTATGCCGCGGACTGTTATCCAAAATTGTTCGTCATCATTGTATTCAATTTTCCCCTTGTCCGTTGGTGGCTCAGGCACCTGCAATGCAATCCCCGATGCAGGCCATTCAAATGTAGCATTTACTTTCTTGATAGCTTCTCCATACCCACCTCTGAAAAATATAAAGACGGCAAATAGCACAATTAAAGCTACAACAATGATTAGCCTGATAAACAATGATTTTTTAACTTTTTTCTCGCTCACAAGTATACTTTCGTATGCATCATTGGCAATTTTATCATTTTTAAATAAAATTTCGGCTCTTTCATAAAGCTGATCCGCTTTGTTTTTCCAGATATGGATCCAACGTGAAACATTCCTGTCTATTTTCCCGGACGTCAGTGAAGATATCTGCGCTTTGATAAAAAGTAACATCTCAAGAATACTTTCTCTATCGTTCGGAACAGGATAGTTCTTTATAAATTGTACTTTTGCTTTCTCTTCTGCTGTTAGTACCGACCTCCCGCTTATCCCAAGACATGGAAGCAGCAGATAAATCACGAGAGGAATACACAACGTATAAATGTTCAGAATGACCCATCCAAATTTCTTTAACTTGCCCCAAGACTTCCAGCCCTTTTTCGGCCCATCTGGATTTTTTGCGATTGCAATGTCATATTGGCTGATCTGACTGGTAAAATCCTTCATTGTTGATGAGACTCTCGCTGAGTTGATCTCATGTCCGCAACTGGGGCAGATTGCAGTAAAACTCGGTATTTCGCTACCGCAGGCAGGACATTTGATCACATTCCCTGCAAACTCCTGACGCCTCTGGTTGTCTGTTTCCTTATGTTCCACCAGAATGGTACTCCCACATTTATGGCAAAACTTTGCCCCATCAACTATTTTGGCCCCACAATTATTACAGTATGGCAATTTATATGTCGCCTCCACACATCAGTCTTTTTATTCTTGTATGTCTAATAACAGGACTGTATCATTTTTTAAGTATTGATATTACAGTACTTGCTTGTTTAAACGATTTCCGCAGCACAGGCAGAAAATTATTTTTTATTCAATACCTATCAAATAAGTTGTATCTGTACTATATTTAGCAACTCCATATGCCGTATTTTTTATCGTCGCATTAAATGCGTTTTTAGCCGAAAAAGTCATTAAATATAGTATATCTCCAACCTCCAGGCGTACAGATGAGCCCATCTCTTCTAATATCGGATTTACCTGATCACATTGTTCCTGAGAAATGAAATAGCTTGTTTGAACATCAATATATTCATAAGACTTCTCATCATTTAAAGCGCCTTTCACAAGATCCTCCAAGGCTGTTGGCGCACCGTCCCACAAGCTAAACTGATCGTTATACCAGTTTTGCCACTCTTCAGACAATATGATTAAATCTGAATCATCTGTCTCATTGTCCATTGACGTATCAGCATTCACATCTATGCTGTTTTCATCCCCCTGGATCAATGCCGGCGAAACTATCAAAAACGGATAATGCTCAGGCTGCATATCTTCCGAATTAGTTTTATACGGGTCGTCTGAATCAATATAATCCAAACTTGCTATTACCCTGTGGACATTAGAAACGACATAATCCGTACCATTAAAGGAGATATCAGCTGTCGCTTTCAAATATGAATCCCAGCCTGCGATTTCCAGAATGATACCGTCCACATGCCAGCTTTGATCCGCATTCTGTGTCCAGGTGCCATCCTGATACAATGTCATGTAATCGCCGGATCGGTCTGTATAACTGTGAAACTTAGACAAATCATAGGTGTTGCCGTCATCGTTAAACACATCTGTCGCCTGTCCGTTTGTCATGGCAACAATAATTACTTTCCTTGCGTCTTCTTGCGTCATTTTAGCATTCTGCTGGGCAAGCTTTTCCTGTATCTGAGGAATCAGATCCAAACTGTTTACGAGTTCGAAATCAATTTGCTCTCCTTCTGCTAAACCTTTTTCTGTTCTGTAAAGTGAAATCGAATTCCTGGTATGTTCTCCCGGTACACCGTCTGCCGAACCGCAATCATATCCTTGCTCATTCAATGCTTCCTGTACAAGTATTACGATATCTTTTTCCGAATAATCTATATTGGGCAAAGCTGCTTCTGTCTCTTCGCTTTCTGACAGAATCTCAGTAGTTTTTTCTGTTTCTGTTTCCTCAAGTCCCTCTGTGGCAGACACAGGATTGCTTTCTGTATCATCACCAGTCTGTGCAGTAGTCTCGTTTATTCCATCTTCCGTTTTTGCATCGTCTATATCCACTTCGTCACTATGTGCAAACAAAGTACATCGAAATGTCATATCGTTTTTTATCTCGATAATGTCTTCACCAGATATATCCGGCGAATCCGCGCTGCAAAACTTTATCGTATGATATCCTTCCTCTATATTATCAATTAAATGTGTATAATCTTCTCCGTGAGGAATTGTATCTATTTTTTCATCATCGATATAGAAATCTATATCGTAGGTGCTGAAAATCAAATTCCCAACAAAATTGATATCTATGTACAGCGAGTAGTCCGCTGCCGAGCAGACAGTCTTTGCCGCCCCTGTCATAATCAGTAAATTTGTAGCCAAAATAAGTGCTTTTCTCTTTTTCATTATTTTGTTCTCCTTTTCTGTCCTGCCGTAAACCCGGTAATAAATATGAAAACCTACATCCACGAATTTGCATACAATTCATAATCCGAAAATGATGTGTCATCATAGTCTATTTCAAACGCAGCTTTATTCCCGGCTTTTATATTATCTACAAAAGCTATTTCTCCGCCAATGATAGCATCCGTTTCATCTTTTAATATTACAAGCACTACTGCCTGGGATAAATCATAATCATTTAAATTATATACTTCTCCCAAAAACTTATATCCTGAGAACTGGCCTTCTCTGCAGCTTACATTCTGTACCTGCAAAGGCTTATATTCCGAGTGTAACAGCTGTGACGTATTCTTAACATTATCGTCTTCCGGATTTAATACTTCGAATTCTACCAAAGCAGGTATTTCAGACACTTCACATCCTAATCCTCCCCACATATAATCCTGTCCCGGGTATATAATATTAAGTACCTGATCAGACGTACCCAAAATTCCGCCATCCTTGTCTCTTGCTGTGAATCTGTAAGTCGGAAACTCTATTGCTTCTTCCTCACTGTTATTATGCAGCACAATCGCGTAATGTAAATATCCATTGCTGGTCGAAAAACCTGCTTTCGTAATTTCAAGTTCACAATCAGATTCAAGAATCACCGCAGCGGGACTGGACACTAGTTTCGTTTGTCCCTCTGTCTGCTTTTTTACATCCGTCTGTGTTTCAATATCGTCTGCTTTTTGGTCTTTCGTATCGGTATACGCCTTTAGTGCCATATAATCCTGATCCGGCAGACAGATGTCACACGGCTCATATTTTCCGCTCGTAAATTCCTCTTCTGTCAACCTGCGTATATCCTTTCTATCCCTGACGTACGCACATTCTTTTTGATGATATTTTGTTTCCGAACCAGCGACATAAAAATGGTCTGTATAAATCGCCTGCCCCTGCTTTCTGTATAAAAAAATTCCCGCGACAAGCGCAATACAAATTACTATTCCGGCAAATGCACATCCGACCCATTGTCCGCGCATCTTCCTTCTTTTAGACTTCATCAGATAATGGACAAACTCATTTGCCTCATATTCCTGAACCACATCGTTCCCAAAAATGCAATCCTTCGTCATGTGGCCATTCCAAATATGCCCTTGCTCATGCGCAAGAACGATCTGTTTCTCTTCTTCATTCAGCGCTTCATTTACAAAAACCAGGCGGTATTTCCTGTCACAGTAGGTAAATCCTCTCGACTGTTCCATGTACGGGGCAAGCCCGAGCAACTCTTTTAGGATACGAACATTTTCATTGTCGTCGATTCCGTTAAACTCAATTACCGTATATCCCTGCTTTTCCAGTGCACCCTTCAGTGCTTCACTGGTAATGCTTGAAATCTTATATTTTTTTCGGTAGGCTGCACATTGCTTCTTATATTTCATACGCTGTCGTCATTTGAATCGTTAAAATTCTTATTTATTTTTGCATCGTAACTATGAAGGTACTGAATAATTATGAACCGCCTTTGAGCTTCCGGATTGCCCGCGAAATCCGAACATCATCTTCGGAGATCTGCGACAGCCTTCTTCCGTCGAAGGATCTGACAACCGCCTCCCCGGACATATGATTACATCGAGCATATTCAACCATAATCACCGTCTCAATCGCATGAATCGCCTGATCATCCAGATAATTCATGATATCATCATTCTCCATCCGGATAAATGACGACAAAAACGATTTCTCCTGGGGACTAATCTGTTCCGCGAATTTCACTTCCGGATGCAGACCCATTTGCTTTATCGCTTCATATGTCTCTTCATTATGTTCAAAAATGAAGATTAACGAAAGATACTGGCTCCACGACATTATTCTCCTGCCTGTCTCTATGGCTGAATACGTCTGCCGCGTAATACCAAGCATCTCGCCCATCTCTTCCTGTGAAACACCTAACTTAATCCGCAGCACAGGCAGCTCTTTCACTAGCTGTGCGATCATGCGGTCACGCTCTTTTTCCTTCATTTTCATAAAATCGTCCGTATGATCCATTTAATTACTCACTTCCATTGCAATCATATAATATACTTCTATCTTTAACTATTATACATGCTATCATTTGTCGCTTTTTTTGTCAATATGTAAAAAAATATTCCTTCTTCCTTTCGTATGAAAATAAGACAAATGTCACTTCCAAAACAAATAACATGTACAAAACCAATAAGCAGGTCATAATATTTGAATAAAAAACCCTGTTTCATATTTGAGAATGATGCTTAAATGAATCAGGCTATTTTTCAAGATTATATATATGGGGTGATATATAATTGCAGTTCAGGATATTTATGAGAACGGTCAGATACAGTTAAAAGAAGCAACACCGATGGAAAGGACAAATGTAATTGTGATTTTTCCAGAGAATCATCTCATAAAAAGTGAACAGGCAGATCATGAGTCCCGAAAGCTTTTTGAAGAATTAATGGGAAGCATAAGTCGGATAATCGATGAAAGGGAAGAACTAGAAGCTGCAAGAAATGAGAACTGTCCCATCCAGTCTATGCCTTAATATGTCACATACATTTTCTGGAAGTTCCTTCGTAAACTCCACATTTTATGCTGAGCACCCTGCTCGGATGCTCAGCTGGTGATTTTTTGAGAAATAGTCGAAGACAAAGAATAATCATTTCAAATCAGAGTCTATGATACCCTCATTGCAACAATGCAGGGCAACATAAAATCAGAGCAACGATATGCCCTGTCCAACAGATTATGTGTTTATTTTCGGAATTTGCAGGTAAATTTCATTCTGTAAAGATCCGGGTGAATCGTAACCGGCATTACGATCATTCCCTCAGTTATATCCTGTGGCAAGGATACAGATGGTGTCGGAATTTCTTCGCCGTTACGCTCCATGCCGTATACATGAAGGCTTGCGGCCTCTGCAGCCATCTGCTATGCTTCCGCGAGATTTTCCCCAAAGCTGAAGCAACCCGGGAGATCCGGAAACGAAATGCCATAGCTGCCATCTTCTCCGGGTTCCAATACCGCCAGATAAGTCAGATTTAACATTGGAATCGCTCCTTTCAGTTCAGTAAATTATACGTATAAATCATGCGTGTGTCAATATTTTGCGCACTTTTTATGCGCATAACCAGATGTCAAACGCAACTGCCTTCTGCCGCTTGCATTTTTCACTGCATGCTCCTATAATAAAAGCGTCACACCAGTTCCGGGGAGGAGTGCGGTTAGCCCGTATCGGAGGTGTCCGGTCTCACACTGATTTATCCCGGGAACACGCTCCGGCTGGCGTGATTTTTTATGCCCGCTTTTCTTGGCAAGTACACGTCAGTATCCACAATTTGACAATTTGAAAATTCGTGAAAAAGCGTCCCTGTAAGATAACAGGGGCGCCTTGACGGAAAACTATATATCTAATTTTGAAAAATCAATACGCAAGTCCTTGTAGATACCGGTTGCCACGATATCCTGAAATGAAAATTCTTCTGTGGTGTTTGCCTCAAAATTCCAGACCGTGATCCTGTTTTTGTCCGGATCAACGCCCCAGTATTCCCGAACACCGGCGGAGCGATATTTGAACAGCTTTACATGATAGTCCATCTGCCTGCTGCCGGGCGAAATGATCTCTATAATCCAGTCCGGCGCTCCATTGCAACCCTTGTCGTTCAGCTTGCGCGGATCGCAGATCACGGAAATATCCGGCTCCATGTAGGTGTGGTCGTCTTCATTCAGGAAGACGGCGAACGGGGCAGGGTAGACTTTGCAAGACCCGCTTTTTTTGTCAATATAATTCGCAATCGACTGATAAAGACGCCCGACAAGCGCCTGATGCTTTCTGGACGGCGGCGCCATATAATAGATTCGTCCGTCGATCAGTTCCGCCCGGGTTCCTTCCGGCAAATTGTAAATATCATTTGTCGTGAAATGCTTTTCCGGTGGTAATGCCATGATCACACTTCCTTTCCTGTCCTCTGCCAACAATATACCAATATCTTATTTCCCCGCAAAGCGGAAACCTATTTACAAACAGATCCTCTGTCCACTGCATGCCCGTCGTCCGAGTCACTACGTGCCCCGTCTGGTGAAATCCTGTTTACAGGCAGATCCACTGGGTGCCGGCGTCCAGATCCACCTCCCGACTCTCTCCGTCGTCGTCATACAGTTCATATCTCGCGCCCCGCTCCGCGAAGTGAACCAGCTCCAGCTCATCCCAGTCCACATCCGCTACTTTCTCGCCGCCCAGCGCGAGCGGGAGAATGTGTCCCTTGCGGACGAACAACACCACCTCGTCGAGCGGGATCTCCACATAGTGATGCCCGGCCGGAAGGACAGTCTCTTCCGTGATCTGCGCGTCGCGAAAACGCACGAGCTTCATCTCCTCCGGCAGATACACAGTCCTGCCGACCGCATTCTGCTCGTACACCGGCGCGATCATCACGCTCTCGCCGATCAGCAGCTGATCCTCCACCCGCCGCGCGATCGGATCCTCCGGCCACGCGAAGCCGAGCGGCCGCGCGTACATACCGTCCATCAGCGCCGCCTTCATGTACTCGCTGTACAGGTAGGGCAGCAGCCGGTAGCGCAGCGCCAGGATTCCCCGGAACGCCTCCGTGTCGCCGAACTGATACGGCTCCTGCCGTCTGGTCCAGTTCGCGGAATGGTTCCGCAGCAGCGGCAGGAAGATCCCGAGCGCCAGCCAGCGCAGCAGCAGATCGCGCGTGCAGTCCATGCCAAAGCCGCCGAGATCCGCGCCCGTATAGAGGAAGCCGCACATGTTCAGCGACGGCATCATTTTTAGGTTCATGAGCAGATGCGACCACCACGATTTGTTGTCGCCGGTCCAGATGCCGCCGTAGCGGTGCATCCCTATGTAGGAAGCGCGGGAGAACAGCAGGATCCTCTTATCCGGTTCCAGCTCCTCGAACGCCTCTCCTGCCGAGCGCGTCATGTAATAGCCGAACAGGTTGTGCACCTTGTCATGGCGCACCTTCTGTCCGTTGATATTGTGGTAAAAGCTCCGGTAGTCCTCCTCGCAGTTCGAGAGAGCAAGAGGCATGTGCTGGAATCCGAAGAAATCGTCCACGCCCATGTTTCTTCCCTTGTATTCGCCCAGCTTGTCAAACAGCTCATTCAAGCGCTTCTCCGAGTAAAAGAGCGCCGGCTCGTTCATGTCGTTCCAGAAACCCTCAATACCCATGTCGAGCAAAACCTTATACTTCCGCCCGAACCAATGTCTCGCCTCGTCGTTTAACATGTCCGGGAGATGACACCTGCCAGGCCACACGCCGACGACAAACTCCTTCCCGTCCGCGTCCTTGCAGAAATATCCGTTCGCGACGCCCTCCTCGTAGACGTCGTAGCCCTCCTCAATCTTCACTCCGGCGTCAATGATAGGGACAAGACGGACGCCCTGCTCCTTCAACTCCGCCACCAGCTCCTCAAAATCCGGGAACGCCTCGCGGTTGATCGTGAAGTCCTTGTAGCGCTCCATGTAATCGATATCCAGATAGATCATATCCAGCGGGTGATGGTGCTCGCGGTACTGCCGCGCCACCTCGCGCACCTCCTGCGAGGTCATATAACTCCAACGGCTCTGCCCGACGCCGAACGCCCACTTCGGCGGTATGTAACTCCGGCCGATCAGACCGCGGAACTCGCGGACGATCTGCTCCAGGATTGAATATTCCTGTCTGTCTGCTTCGCTCCCTGCCCAATTCTGCTCCTCGCCCGGCTGCGTTGTCTCTTTGCTCGACTGTGCCGACCCTTTGTCCGGCTCGATCACATACAGCTCGAACTCCCCGTCCTCCACCGTGATCCGCAGTTCATCGTACTTCGTATACCCGACGTCAAACGTCACTTTCGCCGGCGTGTCAATAAAAAATCCGAACGTCTCTTTTCCGTCGATCAGCAGAAAATTGTGCGCACCGTACAGAGAGTGCGTGTCCTCATGATGGTGCGGCGCGTCGAAACAGTTACTCACATAGACCCAGCCGCGCTTGTTGATGCCGCGCACGTTCTCGCCGAGTCCATAGACGATATCCTCCTCATTCATCTGCAGGGAGAGCGCCTCGCCGTCCCACGCAAGATGCGGCAGAGCGATTCCGTCCATCTCCCTGCCTGCGCACATCCCGGCCGCATCCTCCACGCCCGCGCACACCTGTACAGCCTGTGGCTTTCTCAGCACCGCCTCAGTCTCCATCGGATTCCCGAATACAAATCTTTTTATCATCTAACTCCTGCTCCTCTGCTTCTTCTATTCTTCTGTCTTTTTCCATTTTCTGTTCTTTCTGCTTTTTTCCTTGGATTCATGCCATATATCTGCTTCGATCTTCCAAAACGCCGATCAGACTTTCCGCTTATCGCAGTGCTTCCTGACAAGCCCGTACCTCAGCGCTTCCCGGCTCCCAACCGTTGCCGCACGATCTCATACATCAGCACGCCCGCGGCCACGGAAGCGTTCAGCGAATCAATATCGCCCTTCATCGGGATCGCCGCCGCGAAATCGCATTTCTCACGCACGAGCCTGCTGACGCCCTCGCTCTCGCTGCCGATCACCAGACCGATCGGACCGGTCAGGTTTTGGCGATACATCGGCTCCGCGTCCATGTCCGCGCAGACGAACCAGACGCCTTCTTTTTTCAGCTCCTCGATCGTATTCCCGAGATTCGTTACCCGCGCCACCGGCGTATAATTCAGCGTTCCCGCCGAAGTCCGCGCGACCGTCGCCGTCAGGCCGACCGCCCGCCGCTTCGGGATGATCACGCCGTGCGCCCCCGCCAGATTCGCCGTGCGGATGATCGCGCCGAGATTGTGCGGATCCTCTATATCGTCCAACAGGATCAAAAACGGATCCTCATCTTTCTCCCTCGCCCTCGCCAGAATATCCTCCACGGAAGCATACTCATACGCCGCCGCGTAGGCGATCACGCCCTGATGCCTGCCGGTCTGCGAGATCTGATCCATCCGCTCCTTCGCGACAAAGTCCGTTACCGTGTCGTGCTTTCTCGCCTCGCGCTTGATCGTCTGGATCGGGCCGTCCTGACAGCCGTCCTGGATCAGCAGCCGGTCGATCGTCTTCTCTGATCTAAACGCTTCGAGCACGGCGTTCCGTCCCTCAATGATCCGCGCATCCTCGCCACCGGCGTCCTTTGATCTGTTCTTTTCCCTATATTCCATGGTATCCTCCAAAATATTATATTCCTGTTTAACAAACATCGGACGGAATCGCACGGTACCCTTCCTGGGTATTTCCCGTCAAAACCGCAATATC
>CANQVH010000064.1 GCA_947627245.1 uncultured Lachnospiraceae bacterium
TCCACATGGCGTTTTTCCTTCAGGCGACGCTTGAGGTCTACTCGGTCGGGAGAAATATCCTGGCGGTGGTCTCCATGTTGCTGATGGCCGGCGCTATGGTCGCCGTGTTTATTCTCAACAATCGCCAGACGAGATTTCGGGAATACCGGAACCGGCTGAACGAGGTGGAGAATCGTTACAGAGTGCAGGTCAAAAATTATGAGGATCTGAGGGATAATGCGCGCGAGGCGGGCAGGAATGTCCACGACGTGAAGAATTTCATGCTGGCGGTTCGTTCCTATCTGGAGCATGGGCAGGTCGACGAGGCGAAAAAGCGGCTGGATGAGTACAGCGAGAGCCTTGCCCGAACGTCTGGCAGCTCGTCGGGTTCGCCGACGGTGGACGCGTTGCTCGACGCCAAGAAGAAGGAAATGGAAGAGCTCTGTCCGGACAGGCATGTCTCGGTGGTACTGGGCGGGGATCTGCCCATCGATGAGATTGACTTGTGTATCCTGCTCGGAAACGCGCTCGACAACGCGATCGAGGAGAGCAGACGCATCTTTGATCCAAAGGCGCGCTCGATCGAGGTACGCGTGCTGCCGGGCGCGGGCGGTCTCTCGATCTTTGTGCGGAACAGGATGGCGGCAGACGAGGGGACGAAAGGCGCGCACGCCGGTATGTCGGAGCCGAAGCATGGAAAGGGCATCGGCGCGGCGGAGCCAAAATACGGAAGGGGTGCCGGCGAAGCAAGGTCGAAATACGAAAGTGGCACCGACGCGACAGGACTGAAATACAGAAAGGGCACAGTCGTCTGCACGAAACCGGATTTGCTCAGAAGCCGGAAGGATGATCCGCTTTTCCACGGCTTCGGCATCGGAAATATGCGGGCGATCTGCGAGAAATACGGCGGCAGCATGGAGATCGCGAAACGCGACGGCTTTTTTGAACTGAGTGTTTTCCTGCCGGAGTGAAACCGGGCGAAACGGAAAATCGAACGAAACGAGGCGCAGAGCGAAACGGAAAACAGAATGAAACAAGAGACAGAGTGAAACGGGAACAGGGAAAGACGGATGAAGACGTTCCGGGAGGTGTGACATGAATATCGCGCGAATCATAACAGAACTTTTTGGCTGTCTGGCCTCGGTCGGGATCTCCTGTATCTACTGCGAGGCGGTTCTTCCGAGGAAAAGCCGGAGCAATCTTCGCGTGTGGGCCGTTCGCTGCGTGGCTTATCTGCTCTGCCTGACAGGTTCCTTCCTCGTGGCGTCGACTCCGGTCAGGGCAGTGCTCATGGCGCTCTGGATTGCTCTGCTCACCTGCTGTTACGAGTGCAGCGTTCCGAGGCGTATTTACACGGTGCTGGTGATTTCCGTGCTGGGGGATATCGCCGAGGTTGCGACGATGGTCCTCACGGTCACGCTTCTTGAAATCAGCATGGATCTTATCACGGACTCCGTGGCTGTGTATGCCGCGAATGTCTTCGCGAGCAAGCTGCTGTACCTTCTGCTTGTGCGTTTTCTTCTGTTTTGTACGAGGAAGGAACGCACGCCCGGGGACGGCGGCTACTCGGCGTCTCTGCTGATTGTTTTTGTGTTTATCATGTTCCACATGGGATTCTTTCTGCGCGCGACGCTTGACGTCTATTCGGTCAGGGGAAATATTCTGGCGATCGCCTCCATGCTGCTGATGAGCGCGGCCATCGTCGCCGTGTTTTACCTCGGCAACCGGCAGGCGAAGCTTCGCGAATACTGGAAGCGGCTCGACGAGATGGAAAAGCGCTACCGCATGCAGGTCAAAAGCTATGAAGAGCTGCGGGACAGCGTGCAGGCCGCGGGCAGAAACGTCCATGATGTGAAAAATTTTGTGTTGGCGGTGCGCTCTTACGTTGAGCAGGGTAGGATCGACGAGGCGAAAAAGAAGCTGGACGAGTATGCCGGGCACATATCCGATCCGCCGGATGTGAAATCCTGAGCTCCGATTTTTTGCGCAAATCCTGCGTACTATTTTCATTTCCCCATTCATAAGATAGAAAGAACGTGGCCGATGACTGCCGCAGAAATGGGGGAACGGTATGAACGACAGAGCTTTGAAGGTACTGGAACAATATGATCTGGAGGTCACGGGCGCCAGAAGGGGCAGGGGATCCTACATCTGTGAGACGACGGAGGGCCTGCGGATCCTGAGCGATTACAACGGCTCGGAGAACAAGGCGCTGTTCCAGAATCGTGTGGTGGAGAAGATCCGCAGCGGCGGATATGAAAAGGTAGATCTTATCGTTCCGAACCGGGAGGGCGGACTGATCTCCCGGGATTGGGAAGACAATAAATATGTCGTCAAGGAGTGGTACACGGGGCGCGAGTGCGACACGGCGAGCGAGAGCGAGATTCTCTCGGCCGTGTGCAATCTGGCGAAGCTGCACAGACTGATGCATCTGGAAGCCGATTCGGAGTTTCGCCGGAGCTTTACCGCGCAGGGACCGCTTTCGGAGATCCGCGCGCAGAACGCGGAGCTGAAAAAAGTTCGCTCGTTTATGCGCAAAAAGAACGCGAAATGCGAGTTCGAGAGGCTGTTCCTGAATGACTATCCGAAATATTTCGAACAGGCGCAGCAGGCGGAGCAGGAGCTTGCGAACATGGAGACAAGGACGGAAGCGCTGCTGGAAAACAACCGGGGCAGCGTGTGCCACGGCGACTACAATCATCACCATATCCTGATGACGGGCTACGACATCGCGACGACGAATTTTGAGTGCTGCCGCTTTGACCTGCAGATCAACGATCTCTATCGGTTCATGCGGAAGATCCTCGAGAAGCACAACTGGAACGCGAAGCTCGGGATGCGCATGCTCGACCATTATTCTCAGGTGCGCACGGTCTCGGCGGACGAGCGCAGGATTCTTTATGTGCGTATGTTGTATCCGGAGAAATTCCGCAAACTGGCAAATTTCTATTACGGCAGCAACAAGGCGTGGATTTCGGGGAGATTCCTTGACAAGCTGGAAAATCTGAACCGGCAGGAAGAAATGCGGAACAATTTCGTGAAAATGCTGGAAAGATAGTTTCATTTTGGAAACTTTCATGGTATGATATTCTCATCGCAATAATATGTATGCCGGGCGAGAATCAAACCGCAGAAAGGATGCGTGCCCCGCGCGGAGAAAGTCGGCTCCGCCGGAAGGCAGCCCATATGACCGACAAATAGAGAGAAACAGGAGGATTACCATGGAAGACTACAGAAAAGCATACGAAGAGTGGCTGACGAACCCGCACTTCGACGAGGCGACGAGGGCGGAGCTTGGGGCGATCGAGTCCGACGAGAATGAGATCCGGGAGCGCTTTTACACGGAGCTCGAGTTCGGCACGGCGGGCTTACGCGGGATCATCGGCGCCGGCACGAACCGCATGAACAAGTATGTGGTGCAGAAGGCGACGCAGGGATTGGCGAATTACATTCTGAAGCAGGACAAGGCCAATAAGAGCGTGGCGATCGCCTACGATTCCAGAAGGATGTCGCCGGAGTTCGCGGACTTCGCGGCGGAGACGCTGGCGGCCAACGGCATCAAGGCGTACGTGTTCGAATCGCTGCGTCCGACGCCGGAGCTGTCGTTCGCGGTGAGAGAGCTCGGTTGCATCGCGGGCATCAACATCACGGCAAGCCACAATCCGCCGGAGTACAACGGCTACAAGGTGTACTGGGAGGACGGAGCGCAGATCACGCCGCCGCACGACACCGGGATCATGGCGGAGGTGAAGGCGATCACGGACTACACCGCGGCGAAGACGATGAGCAAGGAGGACGCGGTCAAGGCAGGTCTCTACGAGATGATCGGAGAGAAGATCGACGACGCGTTCATCGCGCAGCTCAAGAGCCGTGTGCTCCATCCGGAGACGATCGCGCAGGAGAGCAAAAATCTCAAGATCGTCTACACGCCGCTGCACGGCACGGGCAACCTTCCGGTGCGCCGCGTGCTGAAGGAGCTCGGCTTTGAGCATGTGTACGTGGTGCCGGAGCAGGAGAAGCCGGACGGCGAGTTCCCGACCGTCAGCTATCCGAACCCGGAGGCGGAAGAGGCGTTCACGCTCGGATTGAAGCTCGCGAAGGAGATCGACGCGGATCTCGTGCTCGCGACCGATCCGGACGCGGACAGGCTCGGCGTGCGCGTGAAGGATTCGAAGACCGGCGAGTATCACACGCTGACCGGCAATATGTCGGGCTGCCTGCTGGCGGACTATGAGATCGGCCAGACGAAGGCGGTGAAGGGACTGCCGGACGACGGCGTCCTGATCAAGACGATCGTGACGACCAATATGGCGGATGCCATCGCGAAATATTACGGGACGGGTCTTATCGAGGTGCTGACCGGCTTCAAGTACATCGGACAGCAGATCCTCGGCTTTGAGAAGAGCGGCAAGGGTACGTATCTCTTCGGCTTCGAGGAGAGCTACGGCTGCCTGATCGGTACGCATGCGCGCGACAAGGACGCGATCGTCGCCTCGATGGCGCTCGCGGAGGCTGCCGCGTTCTACAAGGCGCAGGGCAAGACGCTCTGGGATGCGATGGTTGAGCTGTATGAGCGCTACGGTTATTACAAGGACGATATCAAGACGATCACGCTCAAGGGGATCGAGGGTCTGCAGAAGATTCAGGAGATCCTTGAGACGCTGCGTGGGAACGCGCCGAAGGAGATCGGCGGATATCAGGTGACGGCGGTGCGCGATTACAAGGCGGATACGATCACGGACGCCGCGACGGGAGCGGTGAAGCCGACCGGCCTTCCGGCCTCGAACGTGCTCTACTATGAGCTGACCGACGATGCGTGGCTGTGCGTGCGCCCGTCCGGTACGGAGCCGAAGGTGAAATTCTATTACGGCGTCAAGGGAACATCGCTTGCGGACGCGGATGAGAAGTCGGCTGCGCTCGGCGAGCAGGTGCTGGCGATGATCGATCGCATGATGTAACATATTTTTTGCTGAAAATCAAGGAAATCCTTGACAAATCGGGCGTATCATTATATAAATAGATACAGGGCCGGGGCAAAAAGAGAATTCCGGTTCACCAAGATACCATGGTCTGTCCGAAAGTATGCGGGGCAGATTGGATTCAGAGGAGGAAATTACCATGAATAAAACAGAATTAGTTGTAGCAATCGCAGAGAAGACAGAACTGTCCAAGAAGGATGCAGAGAAGGCTCTGAAGGCTTTCACGGATGTCGTTGCTGAGCAGCTCAAGAGCGGCGAGAAGGTTCAGCTTGTTGGTTTCGGTACGTTCGAGGTTAGCGAGCGCGCTGCAAGAGAGGGCAGGAACCCGCTCACCGGCAAGAAGATGAAGATCAAGGCTTCCAAGTCCCCGAAGTTCAAGGCAGGGAAGGCTCTCAAGGATCAGTTGAACTAATCAGAATCGAGAGAATAGAATGTGGGCTGCTGCAGGATCTGCGGCAGTCCGTTTTTATGCGCAGGTCTGCGTGGGGAAATTAGCTGCTGGCGCAGCACGCAGACCGCGCGACGGACAGGAAGAGCGCCTGTCCGATGGAGAGCAGGTCTGCGCAAGGAAAGGGAAAAGGTATGAGACTGGACAAATATTTAAAGGTGTCAAGATTGATCAAGCGGCGCACGGTAGCGAACGAGGCGTGCGATGCGGGAAGGGTGCTCGTGAACGGGAAGCCGGCGAAAGCGTCTGTGTCTGTGAAGGAGGGCGACCAGATTGAAATTCAATTCGGTGAAAAGGCCGTGAAGGTCGAGGTGCTTTCCGTGCAGGAGACGGTTCGCAAGGAGGAGGCCGCCGAGATGTACCGTTATCTATAGCGGACGAAGGCTTTGGGTGGAATATGCGGCGGCGGCTCTTCATAGAATAGAAAAAAGTGGTATGTTGCGGAGTGCAGTATGGAAGAAAAAAAGAGCGTGAAGCCGCACTGCATCATGTGGGACGACAGGAAGAAGGGCAGCGCCACGGGAGTGACGGACGTGCTTTCCTTTGACGAAAATTCGATCGTGCTTCAGACGGAGCAGGGAATGCTCACCGTGAAGGGCCGGGATCTCCATATCGGTAGGCTGATGCTGGATCAGGGCGAGGTGGAGATGGAGGGCTGTATGGACAGCCTGACGTATTCCGGCAGCAATCCGGCGAAAAAGGGAGCCGTCATGAAGAGGCTGTTCCGATGATGAGCGAGGTCATACGGCAGGAAACGATCGTGTTCCTGCTGTCTGTGCTTCACGGGGTCTGCCTGACGTTCGGCTACGATCTGCTTCGCGCGCTGCGCAGGGCATTCGCGCACAAAACGGCGGCGGTTTCGATCGAGGATTTTTTATTTTGGCTCGCGGCCGGTTTTTTTACGTTCTGCCTCGCTTTTTTCCGCACGGACGGCGTGATCCGGGGATATGTGGCGGTCGGGATCGCGCTGGGAGCGGTGCTGTACCATTTTTCGATCAGCAATGCGGTCGTTGCGTTCTTTACGTGTGCTTTTTTGCAGATAAAACGGGTTTGCCGTATGATCCTGCGGGTTTTGTCGTTTCCTCTGAAAAAAAGTTGTCAATTTTGGCAGAAAATAATTGAAATTATAAGAAAAAACGGTTACAATGTGTTTATGAAAAAAATAAGGGGTAACTGTTATGGCCAAAAGGAGAAAGAAACCGAGCAGCAGCAACCGTAGGGGGATGGTTGCGATTGCTCTGATTGTCATGGTGCTGCTTGTAGGGCTTCTCGTTCAGAGTCAGAAGCTGAGCATACAGAACAGGCAGTATGAGGCGCGTAAGACTGAGCTTCAGGAGCAGATCAACGACGAGGAACTGCGCGCGGGGGAGATCGAGAATCTCAATGAATATGTGACTTCTAAGGAGTACATTGAGAAGGTCGCCAGAGAGAAGCTGGGTCTGGTTTATGAGGATGAAATCTTATTTCAGGCGGAGAACTAGCTGACAGATGCAGAGGGTGTCGCAGAATAGCAATCTTGCGATGCCTTTTTTTATGCGCAGACTCGCGAGAGGAAAAATTTGCTGCTGTCGCAGAGAAAATTTGATCGACGCACGAGGATTTGACAGATATCGCGCTCCCGGTAGAGTATACTTTCCGCGAAGGCCTGTTGCGGTCTATCGTGAAAAGGGGAGGATTTGATATGTGTGCATTATCGGTAACAAGTGCGGGCGTGGCGGGGTGGCCTGCGCGCCGGATGCGGCTGTTCGGAAGGAGCGCTGCGCGCAGGAGGGCTGACGGCATAGCTTATCCGGGGCCGGAAAAGGAACAACTGGAGCGGTATGCCGAGGCGTTCTATGGGCTGTCCGGTCTGTTTCAGGCGATGCCGTGCCAGAAAGAACGGCTGGGAGACGTGGATTTGGAGGAGCTGTTTCGCGGAGTGAAGGAGCAGGTCTGCGCGGATTGCGGCCGAAGACAGCAGTGCTGGGAAGATCGGTATTTCGACAGTTGCCAGATTTTTTACGACGTATTTGAGGGGCTGCAAAGCGACGGGGAGCTCACCGGGGAGGTGCGCGCGCGGCTGGAGGCGCATTGCGGGTACCCGGAGCTTCTGACGGGCGCGATGCGGGACAGCTACGGACAGGCTCGCACGGAGCTGATGTGGAACAACCGGATGCTGGAGCAGCGCACGGCGGCCGGGGAGCAGATTTTTCAGACGGCGGAGCTGCTGCGCCGCATGGCGGACGGATTTGCGGGCGCGCCCGAGCGTGAGAACAGGATCCGGAAAAAACTGAAGCGGGAGCTGAGATTTCTCGATGTCGAGCTGCAGAATGTTCGGGTATTTGTCTGCGACGGCACAAGGACGGAGATCTATCTTCTGCTTCGCGCGGACAAGCATGCGTGCGTATCCGCAAAGTCGATTGCGGAGGTTCTGTCCGAGTGCTGCGGCGAGAAAATGCGGCCCGCGTGGAATTGCCGCGCGGCAGTGGATTCGGAGCCGGTCAATTTCCATTTTGTGCAGGATACAAAGTACCAGATTTTCTGCGGAATATCGAGGATCACAAAGGCAGGAGAGATGGTTTCCGGGGATAATTACGCGTTTCTGCAGAAGGACACGGGCAAGGTCGTCATGAGCCTCGCGGACGGTATGGGCTCGGGCGTGAAGGCCTGTCAGGAGAGCGAGAAGGTGATCGAGCTTCTGGAGCAGTTTCTGGACGCGGGATTTCCGCAGGAGACGGCGGTGCGCATGATCAATTCCTGCATGCTGCTGCAGAACTGCCGACAGATGTTTTCGACGATCGATCTGTGCATGGTCGATCTGTACAGCGCATGCTGCGATATCATGAAATCCGGGGCGGCGTCCACCTTTCTGCTTCAGGGAAACGAGATTGAGGTGATTCCGTCGAGCGCGTTTCCGGCAGGGGTGATGCAGCAATCGGATTATGAGAACATGCACCGTCAGCTTACCGCGGGCAGCAGCATCATTATGATGACGGACGGCGTGCTGGAGGCTCTGCCGCAGGAGGACCGCGAGCAGCGGATGGCGGAGCTGATCGGCAGGTGCGCCACGAGGAACGCGAAGGAATACGCCAGACGCCTGATGGAGAAGGTGTACCTAATGCAAAAGCTGCATGCGCGGGACGATATGACGATCCTAGTCGGGACGATCTGGGAGAAGTGAACGACCGGTGAAGAGGAGGGGGAGGCGACAAGCGTGCAGGACATCTTTGATACGATCCGAAACTATCATATGATCGAAGCAGGA
This sequence comes from uncultured Lachnospiraceae bacterium, assembly GCA_947627245.1. Taxonomy (GTDB): domain Bacteria; phylum Bacillota; class Clostridia; order Lachnospirales; family Lachnospiraceae; genus Choladousia. Next base: position 8,651 of record CANQVH010000064.1, read on the forward strand.
ACGAGCGTAGTCGCCGGTGTCTCCGGCGGCGCGGATTCCGTATGCCTTCTCTATGTGCTGTACGCGTACCGCAGGCAAGTTCCGTTTGCGCTGACTGTCGTGCATGTGGAGCACGGACTGCGCGGGGACGAGAGCCTTGCGGACGCCGCTTTTACACGAGATTTGTGTGAGAAGCTTGGGGTGCCTTGCCGTATCGTGCCCGCGGAGGTGAAGCAGCTCGCCCGGACGGAGGGGCTTTCGGTCGAGGAAGCCGGACGCAGGGAGCGTTATCGGATCTTGCGTGAGGCGATGGAGGCGTGCGGGGCGCAGCGCATCGCGGTGGCGCACAACCGGGACGATCAGGCGGAGACCGTGCTGTGGAATCTGGCGCGGGGCAGCGGGCTCAGAGGACTTGGCGGCATGAGCCCCGTCCGGGGGGAGATCATCCGGCCGCTTCTGTTTACCGGCAGGGAAAGGATCGAGCAGATTCTGACGGAAGCGGGACTTTCATGGAGGACGGACCGCACGAATTTACAGCAGGAGTATACGCGGAACCGCATCCGATTGTCGATCCTTCCGCAGATGGAGCGGGAGCTGAACGGACGGACGGCGGAGCATATTGCCGCCGCTTCGTGTCATTTGCGGCTGGTGCAGGAATATTTGGATCGTGTGACCGCCCGCACAGGAGAGAAATGCATTTTCCGAGATAGGGACGGCGTCTGCGTCGATCTGAGACTTCTCTTACAGGAAGAGGTTTTGATTCAGGAAGAAGTGCTGAAGCAGGCGGTGGCGGCCTGCGGCGGTTTGCGGGATTTCGGAAACGTGCATATGCAGGCGCTGCTGCGGCTGTGTGCGTCGGACTGCGGGAGCAGAGTCAGCCTGCCCGGTCGGTTGGAGGCGGTGCGGGAGGACGGGATCCTGAGGCTGGTGCAGAGAGCTGCCGGCGCTTCGGCCGGTGCTCCGGTCGACACTCCGGTCGATGCGGGCGAGGGGAAGGAGCCGCTGATGATCCCTGTTCCCGCGGCTGTTTTGCAGAGGAGATCGAGGACAGGAACGATTTCCGTGAGTGTACAGAATGAGTCCGGGCATGCTTTGCAGGGTTCCACAGGAAACTGTGAGGCGACTCGCGCGAGTGCAAAAAATGTGTCCGTCTATGGGGCCGAGAATGGAACCGAGGACAAGGCAGAGAATGAGATTGAAGATAAGACCGAGGATGGAGTCGGGGATGAGATGCGATCCGGCAGCTTCTGCGCATGCGAATGGCGTTTTAAATATGAATTTCTGGAGAATTCTCCGGAGCTGATGTGCCAAATTATAGAAAAAAAGTATACGAAATGGCTTTCTTGTGATACAATTAATTATCATGCGCTTTCGTTCCGCACAAGGCGGCCGGGCGATTATCTGGTCGTCAATGCGGCGGGCGGGCGCAAGAAGCTGAAGGATTATCTGATCGACTGCAAGATCCCGAGGGATCAAAGAGATCGGATCTGGCTGCTGGCGGACGGATCGCATGTGCTTTGGGTGGTCGGGTACCGCATCAGCGAGGCGGCGAAGGTTACGGAGGATACGGGAAGCATTTTGAAGGTACAGGCGGAGGAGAAGGTGTATGAAGGAGAAGATAAGGATTTTACTGACGGAGCAGGAGGCCAATGAGGGTATTGCGAAGATGGCCGCGCGGATCAGCGAGGACTACGCGGGCGAGAGCGTGCATCTGGTCTGCGTGCTCAAGGGAAGTATCTTTTTTACCTGCGAGCTTGCGAAGCGGATCACGGTGCCGGTCACGCTTGATTTCATGTCGGTGTCCAGCTACGGCGACGGCACGGAGTCGAGCGGAAACGTCAGGATCAACAAGGATTTGGACGAACCGCTGGAGGGAAAGAATGTTCTGGTGGTCGAGGATATTGTAGATTCCGGGCGGACCCTCTCTTATCTTATGGAAAATCTGGGGACGCGGAATCCGAAATCCCTGCGGCTGTGTACGCTGCTGGATAAGCCGGATCGCCGCGTGACGAATGTCAAAGTGGATTATACCGGGTTTAAGATTCCGGATGAATTTGTGGTCGGCTACGGGCTGGACTACGCTCAAAAGTACCGGAATCTGCCGTTTGTTGGGATTGTGGAGTTCGTAGAGGAATAGATTGTAATAGATTGATTGCAGCAGACGGAGCCATATCTGCGGGGAAATAAACAGATATGGAAAGCAGAAGGAGATGAATGTTCGTTGAACAGAAACGCCAAGGGAATGGTTTTTTATCTGGTCGGGATTCTGATCATTGTGCTTCTGGTGCTCACGTTCCGCGACAGGCTGGAGGAGAGCCAGACATGGAACAGCAGAGAGCTTGAGGAATCCTTAGATCGGGGCGAAGTGGCTCAGATCCAGATCAACCCGAACAAAGAGGTGCCTACCGGAGTACTCCGCGTGGTGCTTTCCTCCGGAGAGATCAAATATGTCAACGTCACGGATGTACGTGCGGCGGAGGAAGAGCTGAAGGAGTACGACAATGTGCCGGTCGAGGTGGGAGAGGTAATGCATGACAGCGTATTTCTGACCTCGATCCTTCCGGTACTGCTGATGGGCGTGCTGCTGGTGTTCTTTTTCAGCATGATGAATCGGCAGGCGGGCGGCGGCAATACGCGTATGATGAATTTCGGAAAGAGCCGCGCGCGGATGGTGACGCCGGACGCGAAGCGCGTGACATTCAAGGAGGTCGCCGGACTCAAGGAGGAGAAGGAGGATTTGGAGGAGATCGTCTCTTTCCTGAAGGAGCCGTCAAAATTCCTGCAGGTTGGCGCGCGTATCCCCAAAGGCGTGATCCTTGTGGGACCTCCGGGTACCGGTAAGACGCTGCTCGCGAAAGCGGTCGCCGGAGAGGCGGGTGTTCCGTTTTTCAGCATATCGGGTTCTGATTTTGTGGAAATGTTTGTCGGCGTCGGCGCTTCCCGCGTCCGGGATCTTTTTGAAGAGGCGAAGAAACACCAGCCCTGTATCGTGTTCATCGATGAGATTGACGCGGTGGCAAGGCGCAGAGGCACGGGCATGGGCGGCGGCCACGACGAGAGGGAGCAGACGCTCAACCAGCTCCTTGTCGAGATGGACGGTTTCGGTGTGAACGAGGGGATCATCGTGATGGCGGCGACGAACCGTGTCGATATTCTTGACCCGGCGATCCTGCGTCCGGGACGTTTCGACCGGCAGGTAGCCGTGGGGCGTCCGGACATCAGGGGCAGAGAAGAGATCCTGCAGGTCCACTCCAAGGGCAAGCCGCTGGCGGACGACGTCGATCTCGCCGAGGTGGCGCGTACGACGGCGGGCTTCACGGGCGCCGATCTGGAGAACCTGATGAACGAGGCGGCAATCTATGCCGCGAAGGACCAGCGCAGCTATATTCGGCAGGCGGATATTCAGCGTGCGTTCGTCAAAGTCGGGATCGGCGCGGAGAAGAAAAGCCGCGTGATCTCCGAAAATGAGAAGCGGATCACGGCCTACCATGAGGCAGGCCATGCGATTTTGTTTCATCTGCTTCCGGAGGTTGGACCGGTACACACGATCTCGATCATTCCGACCGGGCGCGGAGCCGCAGGCTACACGATGCCGCTTCCGGAGAAGGATGAGATGTTCAATACGAAGGGCAAGATGATGCAGAACATCATTGTTTGCCTTGGCGGCCGCGTGGCGGAGGAGCTTGTCATCGGGGATGTAACGACAGGTGCTTCCCAAGACATCAAGCAGGCTACGGGCATCGCGCGCGCGATGGTGACGAAGTTCGGCATGTCCGACAAGCTTGGCCTGATCAACTACGACCACGAGGACGATGAGGTATTTATCGGGCGTGATCTGGCGCACACCAGATCCTACGGCGAAGAGGTTGCCTCCCTGATCGATCAGGAGGTCAAGCGCATCATCGACGAGGCGCACGGAAAAGCGCGCGAGATGATCTCGGAGCACGAGGGGGTACTGCACGCCTGCGCGAAGCTTCTGATCGAGAAAGAGAAGATCGGACGCGAGGAATTTGAGACCCTGTTTGCGTGATGCGGCGGCGCTGTTTACGCGAAGAGGTTGTGCTGTTTGCGGAGGGCGAGGTACTTTCACACGACTGAGATGTTGTCTGTATGACGTAGTTGCCGGATTGATTGCGTCCAGCCGCTACGGCTAATATAATTCACAAGATTGGAAATTTCACGGCTTCACAGCAGTCGGAAATTTCCTTTTTTTATGCAAAAAAATAATGAAGTACAATACTTCATTACATCCTGAAAGCCGTATAAAACGACTTCCAAATTCAAATACGTTGAAATTCTAGCACCTAAGTCACGGCATGTCAACCGCAAACGGGACATTTAAAAAATTTCCAGTCTATCTTGACAGTTATCTTATTCATATAACAGCTTAAAGTCTGACAGATCATAGCGATATTCCAGCCATTTCATTTTATTCTCAGTCAAATTCGGTGTCAAAAGAATTAAATAATATAAGAAGAAAGAAGAGACTATATTTTCCTATTTTTAAATTAAAAAGCCCCGAAATTACTATGGCCTCTCCCCTGCCCCATGATTTATGAAGTCCGGGTTAGTATCTGTCTCAACGCAATTCCAGCGTTTTTCGTAAAGTTTTATTCGCAGTCAAAATTCTGGTCAGATTTTGTCCAAAATCCCGAAAATTCGGCAGTATCAGGTATGCCTGTAATGAAGTATTGTACTTCATTACACGTTGGAGACATTCTGAACGAGTGGATTTGGTCGCAGCATCAACAACGTAAAACAACGTAAAGATACAAGAGCCGACGGGAGGAGGACGCAGCAGTATGGATTCGATTTTACTCGAACACAATCGGAAAGCCTATGAATCCGCGCTTGCCATGCTTCAGGAAAAGAGTCGGGCGGCTGTGATCCATCCGACCGGCACGGGGAAGTCCTTCATTGCATTTCAACTGTGCGCGGATCATCCGGATGCGACTGTGTGCTGGATGTCACCGTCTGAGTACATTTTTCAGACACAGTTGGAAAACTGGAACGCGGCGTGCAGGTCGGATATGTTTGAGGCAGAAAGTACCGCAGCGCACAGGGCAGCAGGCATGGAATCCGTACATTCGAAAAGCTGCGAAGGGTTGGCGAATATCCGGTTCCATACATACGCGCGGCTTATGCTGATGCAAGAGGAAGAGCTTGCGCAGATTCAACCGGATTACATTATATTAGATGAATTTCATCGTTGCGGCGCAAAGATGTGGGGACAGGGCGTGCAGAGGCTGCTTTCGCAGTATCCGGAAACTCCTGTGCTCGGACTGTCCGCGACGAATATTCGTTATCTTGACGGACAGCGGGACATGGCCGACGAGCTGTTTGACGGGAATATCGCTTCAGAGATGACACTCGGAGACGCGATCGTGCGCGGCATTCTGAACCCGCCGAAGTATGTGCTCTCGATGTATTCCTGTCAGAAGGAGTTGGAACGCTACCGGGAGCGTGCTAAAAATGCGAAGAGCAAAGCGGTGCGCGCGGAGGCGGAGAAATATCTGGAGGCTCTGCGGCGGGCGCTTGAGAAGGCGGACGGGTTAGATGAGGTCTTCCGGAAGCATATGGCGGCGGAATCGGATAACAGCATACAAGAGAAAGCAGGACAGAATGATAAGGCAGAAAAGCCCTATGAAAAGGGGCAATCCGATACAGCAGGGAAGTTAAATACAAAGGAGCAATCCGGACGATTTGGGAAATACCTTGTTTTCTGTGCGAACTACGAGCACATGCAGGAGATGATCGCGAAGGTTCCGGAATGGTTTGCAAAGGTGGATCCCGAGCCGCACGTTTACTCGGTTTACTCGGAGGATGCGCAGGCGGAGGAAGCGTTCACAAGGTTCAAGACAGATGAGAGCAGGCACCTGAAGCTCCTGTTCTGCATCGATATGCTGAACGAGGGCATCCATGTCGACGATGTGAGCGGGGTGATCCTGCTGCGGCCGACCATCTCACCGATCATCTACAAGCAGCAGATCGGCCGGGCATTGTCTGCGGGGAAGCGGCAGGGCGAAAATGCCGTGATCTTCGATGTGGTGATGAATATCGAAAACCTGTACAGCATCGGGACGGTCGAGGATGAGATGCAGGCGGCGGTGCGGTATTACCGGGACCGTGGGGAATCGGAACGGATCGTCAACGAGCATTTTCATATCACGGATGAGGTACAGGACTGCATGCGGCTGTTCCGAAAGCTGAACGAGACATTAGGCGCATCATGGGAATTGATGTATCAGGCGGCCGAGCAATATTACAAGACATATGGGAATCTGGAAGTGACGAAGCGGTATGTGACAGAAGATGGGTTGTCTTTAGGACAGTGGCTGGACACACAGCGAAAGGTGCGTGCCGGAAAGGTAAAGGGTGTTCTCACGGAAGCGCAGATCACAAGGCTAGACGCGCTGGAGATGCGCTGGGGATCGAAGAGCGACCAGAACTGGGAGCGACATTTCAAAGCGGCGCAGGAGTATTATCGGGAACACGGAGATTTGCTGGTGAACGTGCGGGACGGAAAGTATGAGGGTGTGGAGCTTGGAAAATGGCTGGCGCAGCTACGTACCTACAAGAAGAGCGGCATCCACACTGCATATCTGACGCCGGAGCGCGTGAAAGCACTGGAAGCGGTTGGAATGGTCTGGGATGTACCGGACTATTTGTGGGAGCAGAATTACCATGCGGCGGTGCAGTATCACAAAGAGCATGGAGACTTGGATGTTCCGTATTACTACGTAACGCCTGACGGTGTGAAGCTTGGCGTATGGATTGCAAATACACGGTTTGCCGGAAGAAATGAGGGAACCGGCAGGGCGGAGCTCACGAAGGATCAGAGGCAACGGCTTGATGAGCTCGGCATGATCTGGGAGAACAGGAACAATGCTATCTGGGAAAAATCCTATGCGGCGGCATGTCGCTACCGGAAGCAACATGGCAGTCTGAATATCCCGGTCGCCTATGTAACGGAAGACGGCCTGCATCTTGGACGGTGGATCCGCAAGCAGAGAGATACATACTACAAAGGAATGAACGCGGAACGCAGAAGGAAGTTGGAGGAAATCGGCGTAAGGCAAGAAGAACCCTGAAAATTTTACTGTTTGCACTGGGGACATGAAGACGGGAAGAACCAGAGAAGGTCGGGCGAAATGCAGAGACGACGCTGGGGCTGAAAGTATTAAGGAAGATGAAAATACCGGAAAGGTAATGGACAAATATGAAGTTGGAACAAATGACAATGGAAAACAAGACTGCACCATGTAACGGAGAGACAGCATGCAGCAGTACGGTCAGAATCGCGGTCGCGGGAACCGGGTATGTAGGGCTTTCTCTCGCGGTTTTACTGGCGAGGAAGTATGACGTCTGCGCGGTGGATATAGCCGGAGAACGGGTGGAAATGCTGAACCGCGGACAGTCTCCCATCGCGGATGCGGAGATTGAAGAATTCCTGAAAAGCGAAGCTTTGACATTCCATGCGACGCTGGATGCGGAGGAAGGGTATAGAGAAGCGGATTACGTCATCGTGGCGGTTCCGACGAACTATGATCCGGAGAAAAACTATTTTGATACATCTGCGGTCGAGTCGGTGGTGAAGCAGGTCATTAGGATTAATAAAGAAGCTGTCATCGTGATTAAATCGACCATACCCGTGGGTTATACGGCAGCGCTGCGGGAGAAGCTGTCTTGCCGCCGCATTTTGTTCAGCCCGGAATTTTTGCGAGAAGGGCGTGCGCTGCGTGACAACCTGTATCCGAGTCGGATTATCGTGGGAATGGACAGACAGGACGAAGAAATGCGGGCAAAGGCAGAGAAGTTCGCTGGGATGCTGAAGGCATGCGCGCTAAAAGAGGATGTGTCGGTGCTGCTGATGGGCAGCAGCGAAGCGGAGGCAGTGAAGCTGTTCGCCAATGCCTATCTGGCTATGCGGGTCGGTTTTTTCAATGAATTGGATACATATGCAGAGACAATGGGCTTTGATGCCCGGGAGATCATAGAAGGGGTGTGTCTGGAGCCGAGGATCGGGATGCAGTACAACAATCCGTCCTTTGGTTATGGGGGATACTGTTTCCCGAAGGACACCAAGCAATTATGGGCGAACTATGGGGCGCTTCCGCAGAAGCTGATCGGTTCGATTGTAGAGACAAATGATGTACGAAAAGAACATATCGTTCAACAAGTGTTGAAGAGAATTGAAAGGATCGAATCGCCTGTTGTGGGCGTTTATCGACTGACGATGAAAGCCAACTCGGACAATTTCCGCCAGAGCGCGGTACAAGACATTATGGTTCGATTAAAAGAAAAAGGGATCCGTATCGTGATTTATGAACCTACTCTGAAGGATGCCAAGACATTTGAAGGTTACGAGGTGGAAAACGAATTTGAACGCTTTGCTTTGCAGAGTGATGTGATTCTGGCAAATCGGTATGAGAGCACATTAAACTCTGCGAGAGACAAGGTGTATACGCAGGATTTGTATCAATGTGATTGAGACAAATGTGTAAGACAAACAAAAATGATTAAATATTTCGGAGGAATGGATGGATACATATGCAGAAAAAGAAATGCATGTCGGGAAAACAGGCGGCCTGAAGGCATGTCCGAACGAAAGCAGGGGATACGCTTTTGTTAAGCGGGGATTTGACATCACGGCAAGTCTGGCGGCACTTATCATTCTCAGCCCGGTGCTCCTGCTGACGGCGGTTGCAGTCTATATAGACGATCCCGGGCCGGTCATATATTCAAACGAACTGGTGGGGAAGGGCGGGAAGCCGTTCCGGATCCTGAAGTTCCGGAGCATGTACCGGAACGCCGCGGAGATCGCGGTATCGGCGCATGCCGACAAGGGGGATGCGAGCGTCACGTTTAAGCTGGCAAATGACCCGAGGGTGACACGGGTGGGGCGGTTCATCCGGCGCGCCTGCATCGACGAGCTGCCGCAGCTTGTGAACATCCTGCGCGGGGAAAGAGATATAATAGAGACAACCAAGAAAAGTACAGGTTTTTCAAGGGTTGTCGTGACTGGTTCAATTTCGTTATGTGATTTTATTCGGGATTGAGGATGGAAAACACAATCATTGGGAAACCGCAATGGCTTCTTGATTGCTTATTTTGACCCAATCTGATAAGCGAATAAAATTAGATAAGGAGGTTGAACCAGCCGAAGACAGTCTTGTTCTCGGCTAAAGGTCGTACTAAAAATAATTTTCAAAAAGTAAAAGAAGACAAAGCAGCTTCTCTTTTTGCGGGGGGGGGTATAAATCTACTTCTCTCAATGAAAGCAGAAAGTGTTTCCCAGGAGAGAAGAGACAGAATGAACAAGGAAAAGAAAACGCCATCAGATAAGTTGAAAGGCTTCGCAAAAAGAAAGATAGAGCATTGGCAGGTTATAACCATATACCTTATGTTATACGATGCTGCTGTTGTCGATCTTTCATATTTTGTCGCTCTATGGTTTAGGTTTGATTGTCATTATATAGAAATCCCTGTGGAATACTTTTCGGCATGGCTTAAATTTTCACCTGTTTACGCAGTAGTTTCTGTTGTCGTTTTGTGGATTTTCCGTCTTTACAAAAGTATTTGGCGCTTTGCCAGTTTCGACGAACTGAAACGTATTGTCATAGGCTCAACGGTTATAGGATTGTTCCATACCGTGTTTATAACCGCTGCTTTTCATAGGATGCCGATTTCCTATTATGTAATAGGATTTGCAATACAGACGGTTTTGCTGCTGTTTGTTCGGTTTGCGTACCGATTCGTCCTTTTGGAGCGCGGGGAAAAAAGCAGGCGGCAGCAGAAAGCAAACGCAAGCCGCGTGATGCTCATAGGAGCCGGCAGCGCGGGGCGGATGGTGCTGCGCGATCTGCACAGCGCAAAAGAGGTCAACGAGCGCGTCTGCTGTATCATAGATGACAACAAAAACAAGTGGGGACGTTATATAGATGGTGTGCCAATAGTGGGCGGCAGAGACGATATCCTCCTGAATGTTGGGAAATACAGGATCGAGAAGATCTACCTTACGATGCCGAGCGCGACCGTCAGACAGAAGCGCGATATTCTCAATATCTGTAAAGAAACAAACTGTAAACTGAAAAGCCTGCCCGGCATCGCCGAGATTGTTACCGGAACCGTAAGGGCAGAATCAATGCGCGACGTAGCCATCGAAGACCTGCTCGGGCGTGATCCGATCCAGGTCGATATGGAGGAGATCTTCCGGTTCATCCGGGGCAAGGTGATCCTTGTCACGGGGGGCGGCGGTTCGATCGGCTCGGAGCTGTGCCGCCAGATCGCGGTTCATGGCCCCAGGCAGCTGATCGTATTCGATATTTATGAAAACAATGCTTACGCGATAGGCAACGAGTTAAAAGACAAATACCCCGACCTCAATTTTGAAGTGCTGATCGGCTCAGTGAGGGACAGCAGACGTATTTCTCAGGTGTTCGCGAAATATAAGCCGGATGTGGTCTATCATACGGCGGCGCATAAGCATGTCCCCCTTATGGAGGACAGCCCCTGTGAGGCGATCAAGAATAACGCCATCGGTACATACAAAACTGCCTATGCTGCGATGATGAACGGCTGTAAGCGTTTTGTCCTGATTTCCACCGACAAGGCGGTCAATCCGACAAACATCATGGGCGCGTCGAAACGGCTGTGTGAGATGATCATACAGTCCTTTGACAAAAAAATCCGGGAGGGCAAAGCAAATGAGATAAAGCTGCTGCACGTCCATTCGGAGGACGCTGACGGAAATATGTGCGGAATGAGGTATGGCAGCGAACTGCCGGTAACGGAATTCGTCGCGGTTCGCTTCGGGAATGTGCTTGGCTCCAACGGCTCGGTCATCCCGAGATTCAAGGAGCAGATCATGAGGGGAGGCCCGGTGACGGTTACGCACCCGGATATCATCCGGTACTTTATGACGATCCCGGAGGCGGTTTCCCTCGTACTCCAGGCGGGTACTTACGCTGCCAGCGGCGAGATTTACGTCCTGGATATGGGCGAGCCCATAAAGATCGATACACTGGCGAGAAACCTGATCCGGCTTTCCGGGCATACACCTGATGTGGACATACCAATCGTGTATACGGGTCTGCGGAAGGGTGAGAAGCTGTACGAAGAGAAGCTGATGGCGGAGGAAGGTATGCGGACAACGCCGAATCGGCTGATCTACATCGGCAAACCGATTCCATCTGACACCGACCTGTTCCTGCAGAAGCTGCAGGAGCTAATGACCGCGGCATACGACGGGCAGGAGAACATCATTCGCGGCCTTGTGGCGGAAATGGTTCCTACATTTCACCCGGCGGGGGAGGAGAACGCCGGGGTTGGTACGTCCGCCCATCATTACAAAACCAGAATAACAGAAAAAGGATTGGCGGACAATGGACAAGAATGTAATACTGCATGACAGGCGATTTTCGGGAATGAAAGCTTTTGAGAAAAAAGAATGTTTGTGTCTATGACGGCAATCATGCGTGCTGCCTTTCCCGACGCTCCCTGCGGGCCGCGGAGATCTCCGATTCGATTTCATCATCGTTCATATAGCCGTTTTCAGCGGCAACGGCGCGCATGCTGTTGAAAGTAATCATTGAAATCAACTGATGATGACGGAATAATACGGACGTCATAGGAGGAACGGGAAATATGGAGAGAAACATCCCCACCCGGATCAGTTGACCGGGTGGGGAAAGCACTACAGGTATTTCTGACAGAAGTCTGATATTGTCATAATGTCCGGTTCGTCCGGATAATGCTTTTTGTTGCCTGTGATGAGTATGGCATCACAAAATCTGGAGACTTCATAAAACTTTCGATCCGACTCGTCCGTGAATGGTATGCCAGGCAGCGGATCCGCGACGACCGAGAAACCGGTTTTTATGATGGGTTCCAGAACAGAGCAAATTTCCCATTCGGAAAAGGGAAACTTCCTGTAGTGGAGAACGCGGTCGTATTCCTCAAGGATCCTGTGATCATAGCAGGCAGTGTATTTCCGTGAGAGGACGGCATTCAGAATCACGCTGGCGTTTTTGCCCGGGGACCATAAGGCTGAAACCAGAACATTGGTATCCAGAACAAGATTCATTCCCCGCAGCCTCCGTTCCTCACATCCGCAATTACGGCTTCGATTTCCTCATCCGTCAGGAAGCCTGCTTTCGCCGCTTTACGGCGCATACTGTTGAACGCGACCATTGCTTTCGCCTGGCGGACGGCCTGGACAATCTCATCAAAGGCGCCTTCAGGGATATCGATCATCAGGGCGGATGGTTTGCCGTTGTTGGTAATGACGACCTCGTCTCCCGAAGAGAGATTTTCCCACATGCTTTTGGTATCGGTGCGCAGGTCGCGGACAGAATAGAAATTCATAA
>CANQVH010000065.1 GCA_947627245.1 uncultured Lachnospiraceae bacterium
TGCGCCGTAAACTCCGTGCAGGATCTCTCTGCGGCATCCTCGCCCTTCATGCTGTCCGTCAGATTCAGCGTAATCTCATCTGCCATCTTCCGGGTGCCGTTATAAAAAACGTAATAGCGGGGCGTAGGGAGCTCCAGTTGTCTGCTGGAATAGATATCCAAATGGTTCAGCGCGATATATTTCTTCAACGCATCCGCCATATATATGTATCCCCGAAGCGGCATGTTCGGATTATAGCTGCTCTGGTGTTCAAACACCGCCAACTGCGAATCGATCAGGAAAGACAGGTCATTCTTCATCCCCATGTAAATGAACCCTTCCATCGTGTAGATCTCCAGCGCATCCGGATCCTTGTAATCACTTCCATTGACAGCGTTGTACAGGGACAGAAGCTCCTCCTTCCCGTGAAAAAGAAAAGCGAACAGCCCTGACTTGTACTCCCGGTTCGGTACGACTTTATTCTGCATAATTTCCGTATTCCTCCTTGATTATACTTCATCCGATGAAATTTATGCAAGCATTATACCGTATCTTTTCTGCGAAATTTGTCAAAAACCGTACGCTTCACAAAAATTTGATAGCATTTTAGCATAAGCTCCGCCATCGCATAGATAGACAATGCCACCGCCAGCATCTCCGCACACGACAGCACCGTGTTTTGAGGATTACATTTTCCGAGGATAAAATAAATAATTACATGATGGACAAGGAAAATCTCATAGGACGCTCTGCCCACTCTGTTAAACACCGTGGCACAACGTCCGTTTTTCATGACACGCTGTCCAATGGCAAACAGCAGGAAAAACCACGCCGTTCCCACCAAATGGCATTGCAGGTTAAAATTGATCGTTATCGGAAACAGGCACAAAACCACACTGACGATCGCCGAACCGATCCACAGGCTTCTCCTTTCGTACAATTTATGCTTTTCAATCATAATCCCGAGCCAGAAGCTGAACATGCACGAAAAAAGATTTCTGAATTCATTCTGGCTGAGCATCCTCCAATTCAGAAACAGCAAAAAAAGCAGCGCAAGCAGCACCGATGTACACTTTTCATATTTTTTTGCCAAAAACGAAAGCAACGGATAAAGAATGTACAGCAGGATAATCGCTCCCAAAAACCATTCCCCGATCAGATACCAAGTGTCAAACTGCGCTCCGGCATACCCGTCCATCCCCAGCAAAGTAAAGATCAATAACGGCCATTGCTTGTCTTCAAAAAAGGATCTCCGGACAAAAAAACAGCCCACAAATATCGCGACATATGTAAAATAGAACAATGGAAAAATAGTCTTCCACCTTTTTCGGTAGAATTCCTTAGCAGAAAGCTCTCCCTGATGATTGTAATACAAGAGCGCGCCCGAAATGATAAAGAAAACCGTGACAAGAGAATACCCTACACTGCCCCCCCATTTGGATATTTGTCAAATATATGCTCCATCGCATTTTGCGAGTCGATTGTAAAATGATTAAATATGATCCCGATCGCGCACGCTGCCCGAATAAAATTAAACGCCGGTATCCGCTCTTTCATATCCCATAATCCTCCAAATTCACTGTAATTTCGCTCTTCTGTTTTCCTAATCGAATCAATCAGTCCCGTTCCCACAGATCGCGTGTGTATACTTTTTCTATGACATCCTGCAGTTCCGCGGAGTGCCGGTTGGTAATGATAATGTCACAGCAATTTTTAAACTCCTCCAAATCCCTTATGACACGGCTACCAAAGAAGCTCTCCTCCTTCATCGCAGGCTCATATACAATCACCTCGACTCCCGCCGCTTTGATCCGCTTCATAATGCCCTGAATACTGCTGTGCCGAAAATTGTCGCTCCCGGCCTTCATGATGAGCTTGTACACCCCGACGACCTTCGGATTGCCGGCGAGCACCTGCCGCGCAATAAAATCCTTGCGTGTGCGATTCGATTCCACGATAGCCGAAATAATATTCTGCGGAACATGATCGTAATTCGCCAAAAGCTGCTTCGTGTCTTTCGGCAGACAATAGCCGCCATAACCGAAGCTCGGGTTATTGTAATAATCCCCGATACGCGGGTCAAGGCAAACCGCATCAATAATCGCCCTTGTGTCCAGCCCATGCACGACAGCATACGTATCCAGCTCATTGAAAAAGCTGATCCGCAGCGCCAGATATGTATTGGCAAACAGCTTGACCGCCTCCGCTTCCGTCGTATTCATATACCGGATCTCAACGTCCTTCTTTAGCGCTCCGTCCCGAAGCATACCGGCGAAGGTTCGCGCCGCCGTCTCAGCCCGCTCGTCGTCCATAGAGTAACCGACAATAATCCGGCTCGGATAAAGATTGTCATAAAGCGCTTTGCCCTCTCGCAAAAATTCCGGGCTGAAAAGAATATGGCTTCCTGCATATCTCGCCTGAATCGCCTTGGTAAACCCGACCGGGATCGTCGATTTCACAACCATGACCGCATCCGGATTGCAGGACATCACAAGCCGGACCACGGTTTCAACCGCGGACGTATCAAAAAAATTCTTCCGGCTGTCATAGTTGGTGGGAGTCGCAATCACTACGAAATCTGCTTCACGGTAAGCGCGCTCCGCATCCAGCGTGGCCGTCAAATCCAGCTTCTTTTCCTTTAAATACTTCTCTATGTACTCATCCCTGATCGGCGACTCGCCCAGGTTGAGCATGTCCACCTTCTCAGGAATAATGTCGACCGCAGTCACATGATTGTGCTGCGCCAGCAATGTTGCGATCGATAAGCCGACATACCCTGTGCCTGCAACGGCAATGTTCATCATCCTTCACTCCTCTTTCCTCTGCCCGGCGGTCTAATGCGCAATACGGGCTACTGTTCTTTTCGCAGATATTTCCCTTTACAGATCAGAATCACGACAACCGCGAATCCGAACGCCAGCGTCGTCTGCCTCACCGCGGATAAAAACAGGTCGAGCCATCCGCCAATCGCACATTTTCCAAAAAGCAAGTGATACGCCGCTACCGACAAAGCAATCGTGCCGATTACGACAAAGTAATCCAGATAGATCAGATTCTTCTTTCCAAAGATATCGTGATACACAAGTCTTGTATTGCCCGGTATAAGTCCAAAATATGTAGCTACCACTGTCGCCGCCATAACGCCTGCGATGCCAAACGGTTTTACCAGAACAACCGAAAGGCAGGCATTGAATACAGCTTCCCGGACAGAAAACGCTTTGCTCTCCTTGTACAGCCCCTGCCCGTCCCGCACCAGATATATTACATTGATGCACATCCTTTGCACCATATATATTGCAAACAGGTATACGCATAGCGGACTCATCACAAACTGCTCTCCCAGCCACAGCCGTACAAAGGCATTGCTGTCGGTGACAAACACCGCGATGCAAATGATCGCCGCAAACATATGCATGGAAAACAGTTTCTGGAAGCTTCGATACAGATTCTTGTCTCCTTTCGCCATCCGTATGCCAAAGTTCGCCCGAAACGTATCGCTGATTTTATTGATCATCTGTACCGGATAGCTGTAAAGCATCGCATATGCCTGATATACCGTCACCGACTGAATATCCATAACGGACAGCAGAATTGTATCAATATTCGTGTTTATCAATCCTGTCAGTTGATGCAGCAGGATATCCTTTGTCATTTTCTCGGCCTCAAGATCCGGCTTCCCTTTCCGGAACGATATCCCTCTGCAGAACCGCCTTATCATACATTCATACACAGCCCCCATCAGCGCCGTCAGCACACAGCTCAAGCTCAGAATATACACAATCGAAATCTCCGTCCGGTAAAAAAGATATAATTCTATCAGCACGATTAGGATCTTCCCCAGCGAATCCGTGATCTCGACAAGGTATTTATAATCGTACAGCATAAGCAGGGTTTTCTTATTCACGCACACATAATACGGAATGATAAACCGCATGCCTAAAAGGAAGATGATCCACACCGCAGTAACATACCCGGTCTCCTGCTTATCAATAATCACGGCGTAGAGAAAGGCAACCACGACAAGTGCCAGCGCCATCTTTCCGGCAATCCTTTTCATGGAACAGGTAAGGCCATCATACAGATTTCCTACCTTTTCCATATCCTTCTTTGCCATCGGCTGAAACATTTTAAACAGGTAGGCGCTTCCCATACCGCTCTCAAACAAGACAAAGTAGTTGAAGATGTTCTGCGCGGACTGCCAGATAGAATTGACCTCGCTGCCAAAACGCAGGATCACCGCCCGCGTATGCATCATCAGCAATACGGCATAGACTGCCCATAAACCGATTCCCCATGCAATTCCCCAGAAATATCTTCGCTTCATGTCCTGCAATGACCCTCTTTCCGCCTACCCGAAAACCGGCATCCGCCCGTCTACAAACAGTTGGTTCCATGCCTCGAAATTGACAGCCTTCCAGATAAGCAATGCATTTTCAGGAGCTTCCATCTTTTGGTACAGGGAATAAAAGTAATTCATATCGATATATCCCCACGTCTTCATCCCGGGAATGATCGTTCCATCCAAATATTCACGGAAACGGCCATCCCGCATATAGTCCGCCAGCGGAAGTCGGATCGCCTGCTTTGTCCTATAGGCAAATTCCTTTCCGTAGATTGCGGCACTGAGACGTTTCAGCAGATATTTCCCTTCATAGACTGCTCCTAAATGAAATTTTCGTTTTTTTATTGTATTGAATGTTGATCTATGCAGCAGATAATGCTCCGGCACAGAAAACATAAATTCCACCACTTTAATATCAAGAAACGATACCCTGTTCCCAACGAAATAAGTCATACATATTTTATTTTGTCGTTTCAACTGGCTGATAAGTTCATCGCAAAAATAGAGGCTTCTCACCTTTTCAAAATTTGCACCTTCAAGCTGCCTCCAGTGCTCTCTGTGTTTTTCCAAAACATTACTTTTTCAATCTTTTATTCCTGCGTGCTCACATACTATTATTTTTATCTAGCCTCTTCGAGCAACAACCCTTTTAAAAACAAGTCCCGATGTGCTTCGCACCGCAAGGCATTTATCTGCCATAGATAATCTTTCCTGCGAAACAAAAGCTTCAAAACAAACCATAAATGCATCCTTCCAAGGACATGTCCCAGAAGGCCAAAAGAATTTCCCAAATATAATGGAAACATATCCTTTGCAAATTTTTTATACTGTTCCTCTATGAAGCCATCTTGTAAAATTTCTTCAGATCGTTTGTCAAACGCACTCTGTATTTTGTTTTTTTCCGCCTGATCTGCAAGACGTACCTTATTTCCTTTCTTGACGACTGGATGGAATTCTACTTTTCTCGTCGCTGGATCACAGCAGATTAAAAGCCCGGATTTCCTGAATTCATCATCTCCCCCCCCATATCTAAAATGAAATTACCTTGTCCATATACAATGAGTCCATCTTTATATTCTTCTCTGCAGCCGATACAGTGGCTATGCTGGCATACAACAAGGTCCGCGCCTTTCTCTATCATCTTTCTACATCGATATTGCACATAAGGAGCTGGATAACGATAGTATTCTTTTCCACCATGATATAAGACAATCACATAGTCCGTCTTCCTCTTTAAACCTGCCAGAATGTCTGGTATTTCCATCGAATCAAACGGATTTGCCCCCGGCTTTTCTTCTGTCGCAATCGTAAATTCATACTCAGCGCAAGAAAATAGCCCTACCTTTTTATCCAGAACATCAAACACATATGGTTGTCCAGCCTCTTCTTTGTCTTTCCCCGCCCCGCAATGTGAAATTCCAGCTTCATCCAAATGCCTGATCGTAGACCTCAATCCTTCTATCCCATAATCCATGATATGATTGTTTGCCAATGAAACGGTATCTATATGAAGTTGCGAGATTACACCAAAGGCCTTTTCTGAACCTTTCAAACATGGACCACTTTTTCTGATCGAACTGTTTGAATCTGTGAATGGTCCTTCCACATTGACAATCCGGTAATCGCTGTCAGCGAACAATGATAGTATTTCCTGCCCAAACAATTCCTGTACTGCACCATTTTCAAATAAAAATTTATTTGTCTCCGTCGGGAGAAAATCTCCTGCTATTAAAATTTTTCCCATAGTTAAGTCCTTTGTTTCTGTTTCCCTTAAATGTTAAAATCGATGTACTTGTTGAATTTCTCATAATTCAGAATATTTATTTATCCTAGCTAACAGTCTTATCTGGCAAAAGCAACATTTTCCCTAATTCATAATCTTTTTTCTCCGTCCATGTACCTTTATACGGATAGATACCGCTTGCTGGTGTAAAAGTCATCTCGCCAAAATATACCTTTCCTGAAATCTCATACAAGTCCACTCTTACATAATTAAATTCTGATGAAAGAATCTCTGCAATCTTACCCATCTCTTCCAAGCACTCCGGTCGTGGAATACAATACGGAAAAGCCGGATAATCTTCAAAAGTCCAGTCTAATTTATTCCAGTCTAAGTCAAAATTCTGCTGATAGCCTGTGTGAGCCGTTAAGTTGCGATCTCCAATGCATTGAATAAATTGCGGTTTCCCATGAAAACAGTGAAACTTGTAGTCGTACAGCCCACCCCCCCCTATTTCTTCTATATATTTTTCGGCAATAATTTTCCGGGGGATATTTCTATAATGCAATTCCAAGGACCAAGCCCAAAACGGACGCATGAGCCACCAATAAAACAATTTCTTTGCAGTCTTCTCGTTAAATTCCCATTTATCCTTTACTACAAGATTCATAGCTGAGCCATGATTGGTTTTAAGGCAAAATGATTGTGGCAATGTTGAAAAATCAATATCCTCAAATCTGTCCCACGCTCCAATAAGCGGTACAAGATGCTCTTCTCCTATTTTTCGGCCGACCCATTCACGTACCATATATTTGTCAGCAAGCCTTTCCTTTTGTGACGTGCTGTCAAAAATTTTCATCCACTGAATTTTTTCCGTAAAAGTTTTCGGGCTTATGTAATTCAATTTACTTCCCATGGCTTCTTCATACTTTGTCTGAAGCGCTATCGCCAGCTCATCCTGATCCATCCTGCTATAGTATTTATCTAGCTCACAATAGTATAATGTCTGATACTTTTCTCTATTTTGTTTACTCATTTTTGACGAGACATGATACAACATTCCTCGCATTCCAATTTCTGATATTTCCTTCATAGCTGTTCGCAGCTCTTTTCTCTTCGTAAACATTTCATCCTCCTGCCTATTAATTTGAATCACCTGTTATGTTTTATACTATGTATTTTCTCTTTCATTGCTGAACTCGGATTCCTATAAATAACGTCTTTTAATGTCAAAAGAAAAATATTTGCTGATAAAGCAAACAATGTATGCTCCATAATTCCATAGACCGAAATTAAAAACAAAAAGAAAACCAGAGCCACTTTTTGCTTTTTAATTTGTAAATACATGTTATACAAATATATACACGAAAACAGAGCATACACGATAATTCCATAAGTCACCAATATTGAGCAATACGCATTATCGCAATATAGCGCCTGCTTTATTCCTACCAGCGCACGTTCGTTTGCTGTAATATAAACTTTCTGCCCAAACCAAGATACACCATATAGTTGCAAGATTGTGTGACATGCAGAAAATCTCCTACTTAGAAGTACATTCAGTAACCAGAGAGTTTGGTTCTTTCTCACATCTATACTGCTAAGCAAAATGCTAATTACATTGCAACCTGCTGAAGCTACGATCAGTCCTCCCATAAACCATAGTTCCTTGCCCATCCTTTGAAATATTTTATAAATAAATATACCCACAATCATAGCAAGCAACAGGATTACTGCTGTCTGCGAATTAGGAACAACATAGCAAAATATGCAAGCTGCGACGGCCAAAAGATAATCCCGTAAATCCAAAGTATGAAATCGCAAATAAAAATGGCATGCAACCAATAAAAAAAGTCTTTGCCCCAGCATATTGGGATGGCTAAAGCCAAGCGAGGAACGAAAAATTGTACCCCGGTATACTGTGTAGTCTTCCAAAACACCTATGTAATATAGAGCAATAACAAATATAGTAAGTATCCAGCACATGCGATATATCATTCGAACTACGCGGTCAAAATCTATATTTTTTCCCGCTATAACAAACACCCAAAATGACATAAGTACTATTTCGCCTGAGCGAATTACGGCTATTATTATTAACACAGAAACAGTCGCAATCATTACAATTTCTTTTACCGTATAATTTTGAAATGCGACAATCTGAATCAAAACCAGCCCCAGTACGATATATGCCTGTAATTGATTCAGGAATTCTGTGGATACGCCCAAAAAACTTTTTAGCGTTGTTCCAAGCAAGAATTCTGTGCCAAACCAAAATATAAGTACACACATATAATAGTCCGGAATACGAATTTTATAGCGCAACATTCACCGTTCTCCTGTTCGACAGTATTTTTCTTAATTATTGAAAAGAATAATACACTTTCTCATTTGATATTTTTTCATATTGATTCCATATCTTTTCCGCATTTATCTTTGCAGAAAACCTGTCCATCGCAGTCCGGTAAGCTACTCTTCCCAGCTTTTCAATCTGCTCAACATTTTCCGCCAAATAAGTAATCTTCTCTGCTAGATTCTCGATGTTTCCACACTCATAGAGAAATCCATTCACACCATCTTCTACAATTTCAGGATTAGCTCCTGTCGCAGACGCTATCACAGGAAGTCCCGCCATCATATACTCCGCCGTTACTCTTCCAAATCCTTCATTGGCAGAACACATAAATCCACAATCATAATTAGCCAAATGTTCATAAAAATTTTTACGGTATCCTAATAAATGAACAGAATCTGTTAAATGATTAGCAGTTATCAGATGTTTAAGAACATTAGTGTATGTAGCAGAGCCATCGCCCACAATATCAACAAGGATTTTGCCTCGAACCTTTTCACTTAACAGAGCAATAGCTTTAATCAAATGATGCTGATTCTTGACCTGATTCAAAGAACCCATCATAACAAAATGAAGCAGATCTCCTGTCCTTGGATAATGCTTCTTTATATTCGTATTTACCGCAACCCCGTTATATATTCTTACAATTTTGTCAGCGTAAATACCCTTCTGAATCCAATGATCCGTAACAGCCTGCGAAACAGCAATAAACTCTGTCGCCATTGAATTCATAAAATCAATATAGTTTCTTCGATAGCTATAGCAAGGATAATCTATATCGCCAAACTCTCTGATGTGCCAAATAAACGGTTTATGATATTTTTTTGCAAGCAGAGCTCCAAAATCCTCCCTCGATGAATTAGAATGGATTAAATCAACTGTTTTTATATCCATCTTTCTTTCTAAATAAGAACATGCAAACATTCTCCCATAAATATACTGTACCCCTCGTATAATATACTTTATCGGTATCTTCCACTTATCGCATGGTATACTTTGATAATATGGAGTATAAGGAACTCGAAAAACATTACATCCTATACTCTCAAAATCCTTGTATCGTGTTGATTGTCTTGTCAAAGCTACTGTAATACGTAATTCTGAATTCATACGCTTCAACTCAGTTACTAGCTGAATGAGTGAGTTTAGTGCGCCATATTTAGAATCTCCATCTGCGACAAATAAAACATGCATATTCCTATCTCTCCTCGAAAACGAGAAGAGCCCAGTCCGAATAATCCGCTACAATCTCATTTTCATTTTATTATGGTATAAAAAATATACTGGCATATAATGCTTATGTGCCAATAGCCAAAGCAGGAGATACTGCTTTCTTTTAAATAAATCCTTACTACATAAACGAATTAGATCCGTTAGCTTCATATCGCAGCATAAAATATCTATTGCTTCTATCTTTTCCTTTAGTCTCAACTGACATTGCGGATGCGCATAAGAAAGCTTAACTGTTTCTAGTATTAAAAGTACTTTTTTAAATCCATATAGTTCCTCAAATTCAGCATCTCCAATTTGTTCTATAAGATGTCGCAATTCCGCTAAAACAGATTGTGCAATAATATCAAAATCTGGTCTATACGCATGGCATGCCGAAGTTTCTGCCATTCTGTAATAATAGACCTCCCGATCAACAAACATAATCTTAGCATCATGCAAAAACAGAGAAATGTTGAACATAGTATCCTGCATTCGCTTTAGCGGCGGGAATACCCCCCCCCATTTACTTATTGTTTCGCTACGATATAATCTTCCCCAAGGTACTCCGATATTGGTGCATCCTTTCGCCCCATGTCGAACACTCCCTAAGGCATTTCCAATAAGATACGTCTTATCATGCTTTTCCTGATTTCTTATTTCTTCTGAAAAAAACTTTTCTCTATGTACTCTCCCATATTTATCCAGATAATAATTTCCTATTACCATATCTGAATCGCCAGCGTTCACCAATAATATCTCTAGAGAATTCTCCGGAAGATAATCATCGCCATCTACAAAACAAAGCCATTCGGAAAGTGCTTTCTCAATCCCCATATTTCTTGCTGCTGCAACGCCTTGATTGGGTGTTTCGATATAAATGACACGTTTATCATCTTCTGCATATTTTTTGCACAACTTCCCTGTATTATCTGTACTTCCATCATTAATAATAATAATCTCTATATCTTGAATTGTCTGATCCATAACACTTTCAATGCATTGCGATATATACGCTTCCACATTATAAGCCGGAATGATAACGCTTATTTTAGGCATAATATTATTTTCCTGTCTCCCTTCATTGCTATGATGTTTGTGAATCATTCCTAATTTCGTCAACTTTATAACATTTATGCAGATCAATCAGCATCTCGCGGTCTATAAGCAATGTCCTGATACCAAGGCATCTCGGTACAATAAAATCCGCCAAGATTGAATCACCTATATGCACCCATTCATGCACGTCAAGCTTTTCCTGCCGCTGAATATAGTGGAAAAGCTTTCCACTGCGTTTCGTGAATCCGCTTTCCGAGGAAACATACAGTTTTCCTTTCGTATACCCACTTTTCCTCAGTAAATTGTCGACCACTTCTTTCGACAGATACATATCTGAAATAAAGTAAATCTGTTTCTTTTGTTCCACACAGCGATCATAGACTTTCTTGATCGGATAATTCACTTTGGATAGTTTAAATTCAGTCTGTACTTCCAGCGTCATAATCTCCTGTTTTACTGAATCATCATATGGCAGACGATCATAAATCTCACGAAGACTCACTTCCATCTTGGGATGCGCTTCCCGTGCAGCCTGTTCTGCCTTTATGCGTTTTTCAGCAAAATGCTCCATACTAATCGAATCAACCTTGCGGAGCTCTTTCTCCATATAGGCAAAGACATCCTTTGGTGTATTCACTTCGCGTTTCAAAAGTGTATCAAATACATCAAAAGAAACTACCGTTTTTCTGCTTATCCGTTTTAAAATCTTATCTGTATCCTTGTATGCAAATTGGTAAAACACTCTTTTGAGCATATTTATTACCCGTCTTCTACCTGCAAATATCTATATCGAAGATTACACCTTTGCTTGTAGCGTATTCTTATATAATTTAAGCATCCCATTATAATTAAAATTAGCCTTAAAAAGCCTCCTTAAAAAAGCAATTCGCCAGCCCGAAACCGACAAATCATATTTAAAATCCTTCAAGTGCATCAAATAGTAAGCTATGCTCTTGGGAGCAGCAATTTTTCTCTTTTCTCCATCAAAATAAACTAAATCACCAAATATATTCACTTCTCGCATACTGGGATGTTTAGACATCCTCTTAAGATTGGCATATGAGAACGCTGCATCCCATGAAAAGCTGCTACGGTCAAATTTCTTTGCACATTTTATGAAATGTATCGTTCCGGTCTGCATGCTTCTGACCGTCTCTTTCCCTTCCTTGTTATACTCATAATTTTCTAATCGGGGTTTAACCGTACCGTCCGGCATAATAGAATAGCCAATCAGTGATCCCTCCGGAGCCAAAAACGGATACTCTACAAAACCTGCATCGAATTCCTGAGGTTCTTCTTCCGCTGCGATAAACGATAGCTTGTTCTTTTCTCCTGAAGCTTTCTGAGAAAGACCCAGATAGTATCCAACAATCTCGCATCCGGATCTAAGATCATTTTTCAAGATGCTATTTAAGCAGTTTTGTATTGTCCCACCCCAGCCAATATCAACGATTCCAACCTTGCCCCTGAAGCCGTTTTGACGCAGATACTGTGTTATTCCCAAATATGCTTTTCTGGATTTTTCAATAATTTGCGGTTTCATCCTCTCGTAAAATTTTGCAAGTCTCTCATTCTGCGGTAATTCTTTTGGCAGAAACCGCATATCTTTCGGCAAACCGCAATCTTCCCATATGCGAATTGTCTCTTCACTCTCAATGCTGAAATAACTACAAAATTCTCTGCATTCTAAATAAATATTCTCCGGAAACAATTTGCTTATCTCTTTCAGATCTGCATTCAACCATACCTGTGCTTCTCGTGCCGCTTTTCTGGAAATGTACAAGTACGAGATTGGTATTTTATCCTCCGGATATATTTCTTTATATGCATTGAGAAGCAAGTAGCCATCGCGCGACAGGAAAAATAAATGTTCAAGTTTCTGCTCCTGCGATTTTTCGTGCAGCCATTTACAAAATCCAAATAACAAAGGACCGAGGACTTCAAAACCATACTGAAAATAGATATCCCATGCCGGATCAATCAGCTCATCCATTATTCCTTTCAGGATTTTCCAATCTTTCTGTTGTGTCTTTTCTAATTTTCGTACACACGTAAATTGCGTTCGATTTGAACTGCATGACGCAGATATGGAGGCATCTTTCGTTTCACATTTATCATTCTTTCCGTCTAAGTTGAACACATGCTTCATCTCCGTTTATATCTGTCCTCAAATCCTAATCACAGCAAAAACCTAATGTTTTATATTTCTCATCACCTAAATGATGTTCTTCCAAAACCTGATATTGAAATTCCGGATATTTTATCAATAACTTCTGTATCGCTCTTTCAGTTTCCAGATCATCGGTGTATCCCTTGATCTGAGGATGGCGTAGATAAACATGCCGTCCGCTATGGCAGATAATATCCAGATTTTTCAAATATAAAGCAAGGTCGCCACCAAGAATTTTTCTTACTCGTTTGTCGTCAAGCAGCTTTACGTCAACATAAAATTCGTCAAAAAGACACACAGCCTTTTCAACCGTCTCAGTTGACACAAACAGTGCCGTCTCTGCGCACAAATTGACGCCGTCTTTCTTTAACGCAACAAGTACTTCTTCTAATGCATCCATCTGACACAAGGGTTCTCCGCCAGAAAAAGTGACACCGCCCGTATCTCCCCAAAAACGCTTATCGGATATCAATTTCTTCTTCAATTCCACTGCTTCATACCATTTTCCATATTCTCCTAGCGCACCACTCCTACATTGCAAAAGATTTTGTTCTGTCAGTCTGGACAAACTTTCTCCTACTTTCCTTCCGAACGCAAACGGACAATCTCCATATTTACAGAAACCGTCTTTTGCAATACATTTTTCCTTTCGAAAAAAAAACTGTTTCTGTGGAATTATATTTTCAGGATTACAGCACCACGGACAATGCAATGTACAGCCCTTCAGGAACACCGTCGTTCTAATCCCGGGACCGTCATGCAGAGAAAACCGTTGGATGTTAGTAACTAACAGCCTCATTGCACCTCGCCCTTTCAATCAACAAGTCCTGATATTCTTCAGGAAGGTCATTAAAATAAGCGCTAAATCCCCACACTCGTACAATCAGCCCCGGATACTTCTCAGGATGCAGCTTCGCCTCAATCAGTGTATGGCTGTCTAAAACATTCATCTGCATTTGGAAAAAACCTATCGAAATAGCCGCTTTCAAAAATAAGGTAAATTTATCTGATTCTTCTTCCAATAATCCGGGAACGACAAAAAAATCCACTACATTTCCGTTGAAACCATACTGCCCATACTGTAACCGCCCGGCAAACTGGATAACCTCTGTATAGGGAGCATCTACCGAGGATATATGTGTGCCATATGGCATCCCTTTAGTCCTTCCTGTAATATCGGCAGGCATCTTCTTTGCATCTCTGATATAGTTCGGCGAACTAAGTCCAAATTTAACGCGTCCTCCAAGCGGATTCTGATATTTCTGAATCTCCTGATTGCTTACATCCATTATATGGTTGACAAGATCCACCGCCTCTTGGTTATCATGTGCGAAATGCTTTTTTTGATTTTTAAGCATTGCCAGAATTTCAGGTCTATCTTTGTAATTCCTATTTCGACACCTGTTTAGCTCTGACAGCCGATATACACGTTCTCCATACACAAGCCGTTTAAGATTAAGCAACGTATCGCAAACATTCCCCATGCCCACGCTGGTTACTCCATAATTGCTGTAAACTGCTCCCCCTTGTGAAATATCTTTCCCTGTTTCAGTGCATCCTGTCGTCAACATGGATACCAGTGGATCAGTTGCCCACACAAATTCATCAAGGGATTGCAAAAATAACTTCCACTCCCGCCTCAGATATGTATCGTAATTTTCTACAAGGCTTTCAAAAGAATCAACTGCATCAAGATCTATAGCATTAAGCATCTGATCCAGAGGACGGAAGAAGTCAAATGTCCTGATATTATTCTGGTCCAGTGACTTACCCGGAATATACGGTTCCCAACAAGCAGAAACACAATATTCATAGGCATCCTCTTTCTCAATACCAAAGTTTAATAAATATGGAATAATAACATCATCGTTGGAAAAAAGCGGGCTTCCTGTTTTCTTTGCTAAAGACTCTACAGCCGCCTTTAACAATGCCTCCGGCGTATGATTTGAAACGCGCAATAAAATCTTTGGATCAGGGCACGCGAGTTCCGCCTGTGCCTTCATAAACATATAAGTTAAATCATTGCAAAAATAAGAGCCATCCAGCTCATTTCCCCCAAGGATAATAATCTGTCCAATATCCCCAAGCAACGCCGCGCTTTTGTATGAATACCATTTGCCCAAACAAGCAAGGAAATCAAGGATCATCCCATACGCATCATCTTCTGACATAACACCATTTTGCAAATCATACTCATAAAGTTCGCCTAATGTTTTATCCAACCGTCCCAGACCATTCAGAGTATGCCGCGTCTGCCAAAGCATCTGGTTAAAAAAAAGTATTCTTTGCAATCCTTCATGAAAATGTTTTGCGGGCTGTTCCAGCATAACGGAGAACTCGCTATAAAGGGTCTTGTCTGTATTTGAATTTCCTTCTGCAACCAAACGAAGGATGCGGTTTCTCAGCAGATTCACCGCATGCTTCATATGCTGTGCACGTTCACCATATTTCCCGTCAACCGCTGCCGCCTGATCCGCCGCTGTAAAAAAAGAGCCTGAAATGACACGATTATAATCCAAAGTAAAATTGCTGAGAATATTTCCCCGCACTGCGATTGTTTTATTTGTATCTATCCAATAAAAAAAAGTAGAATTATCATCTCTGTCTAACTTTATTTTTTCAAAAAGTGTTTCAATATCTGTAGATACATCTCTTTGCCCGTGTCCTTTAACCACTTTAAGACCGGTAATTACCGGCACTGCCTTTTTGATATAGTTGATTTTTCCTCTCTGCAAATATTTTACCGTGAATGGAATAATATAATTGATATGCCATAAATCATTTTTGATTTTTGTTTTAATACTCAATTCTTATCACCTCATTCCGCACAGAACTCCCGCCAAAAAAATCAAAGGATATATTCGTTAAATAACTTTCTGTATTTTCTTTCCATTACGCCCACATTATATTTTTCAAGAATATCGCAATGGGCCTTGTCTCCCATTTGCTTTGCCAATTCCGGATTCTCCAACATCATATGTAACGCTTCGACATATTCTTCTTTTTTCCGACACACATACCCATTCTTCCCTGTCTCGATCACATCCCGGTTTCCATCTGCCGCACTCACCACACATGGTTTTCCGATGTACATCACTTCCAGCAATGCAATAGATAATGATTCCCATGCCGAAGGAAACAGAAAAATATCTGATTCCATGATTTTGGCAACCGCCTCCGGTCTGCTAAGCCAGCCCGTGACCTCTATATTGGGACTCTTCAATTCTGGCTCTAACGGTCCGGCACCAATCCAAAGGAAATTGACATCAGGAAAAGCTTTTGCTATCTCATTAAACAGTATCGGATCCTTCTGGGGAACTACTTTTCCCAGCATACAGATTGTTGTATGCGCATTAGGCCTGCGCAGCTTTTCTGCTTTTGTAATTATTTCATCCATCTCTGACGGATTGATTCCGTTCGCGATACAAATTGCATGTCGTGTAACCCCTTTACTTGCTTCCAACTCTCCATCTATATCGGTTACCGTAAGGCAATTTTTTCTGTCCGATATCCGTTCTATATGTTTATATAATTTTCTTTTTAAATCGCTACAGTCCATCATCAAAAAGCTATATGCATGCGGAGAATACAATACCCGATAACGATTGCAATTAATCGCCCATCTTCCAAGCACACCGGCTTTCGTGGAATGCAGATGTATCAAATCCGGTTTTATTTCCCTTACAAGTTTTTTTATGAAGAAAAGAGCTTTCAGATCATTTGCCGGATCGATTTCTCTCGTAAAACCATTTACTTTTATAAACTCAACCTCGGTCGGAAACTGATCTTTAAAGTTCTCCGGTGTCTCAGGTCTCACTCCGTAAGCAACGTATACTTTGTAATCTCTGCACTGCCATGCAGTCAGATTTTTTATGTAATTCAACACGCCGCTTCCAAAAGCCTCTGCTATGTGCAATATCTTCTTCATATGTTTTACTCGTCTCCTCTAACTTTTCGACAGTATCTGCTGTTTGAATAAAAACTTTTACCATCACCGGACAGCATATAGCACTGTTTCAACCTTACTTCTGGAGTGATGTCGCACATACAGTCTGTATTCCGGTACTAACTGGTGAATGTATTCCGCTATACGAACCATGTCCTCATCGCTGTGATAGATACAGATCGTCAGCTTGGGACGATTTTTCTTTATGACCTTTTCTGCCCCTCGCAACGCATCCATCTCGGCTCCTTCGATATCCATCTTGATCCATGTAGCGTCCCGGCACTCGGGAACAGCGTCTATATTTACAACCGGAACAACCGTAGTCTCATCTGACATGATTTCAGCTATCCTCGCAGTTGCCCCGCTTCCGGAAAACACAAGCTCCTTTTCTTCGTCAGCCAATCCCTTGTTTATCAGCACAACATCATTCTTTTGACTGAAAAATTCCCCCGCTAATTGAAAATTAATCTTGTCAGGCTCAAATGCAATAATCCGTCTATATTTTTTCTTCTTCTTTTTTGACAGATCCATGAACTGTTGTATAGTATCTCCTGTATATGCACCGCCATCGATAAATACTTCGCCTTCCTCCATCTTTATGATGTCTTCCACGAAATACTGATCGTTCTCAGAATACCATTCCGGTTTTAACGGGGTTCTACGCATGCGGTACTGCATTACCCCCCCCCATACCTGTCTGGACTTTTCATCCGCCAGAAGGGAAAGCATCTGTTTTATCCTTTCTTTGTTATCTTCATAGAATTTTCTGCTCGCTATCATATCCGCAGACGGATTCTTTCTCAACTCTTCATCCGATGAACGCAGGATCCATGAATTTACTTTTCTGGTGATTCCCATCTCTTTTATCTTCACCAGAATTCGGAACGTCAGGTAATGTTTCTGCATCGAATGATATGTCTTTCGGATTATATTTTTTATGAATTCTCCCATGTCTCTCTAATACGCTCCTTCGCTGTCAAACAATGCCGGCACCGTCTTGACGATCATCTTTGCATCCGTCCACAGGCTCATGTCCTCTATGTAATCCAGATCTAGCTCTACCCACTGCTCCCACTTGATATCGGCCCTGCCGCTGATCTGCCAGTAACAGGTCAGCCCGGGCTGCACAACCAGCCTCTGCTGTTCGTATGGGCTGCACTCTTCCATCTGCCATGTCAGGATCGGGCGCGGTCCCACGATACTCATATCTCCTTTCACAATGTTGAGAAGCTGCGGCAGCTCGTCGATCGACACTTTCCGGATGAACTTCCCGACCTTCGTGATCCGCGGGTCATTCTTGATTTTGAATGCATGTCCCGTCTGCTCGTTCTCTTTCAGCAGATCCTTCAGCTTCGCGTCGGCGTCCTTGTACATGCTTCGGAACTTATACATTTTAAAGGGCTTCAGGTCTTTCCCCGCCCTCGGCTGGACAAAGAAGACCGGCCTACCATCCTCCAGCAGAATCGCGATCGCTGTAATTGCAAAGACCGGAGACAGGCACACAAACGCCAGCCCGGAGAGCACGATGTCAAAGAAGCGTTTCGTCAGCTTATATGCTTTGCTCTTTTTCTGGTAGACTTCCTTCATATTTGTTCGCAAACGGATGACGTCCGCCGCCTGTCCTTCTTCCGCCGCCGGATATCCTTCTCCGACTTCTCTTTCTGCTTCCATAGTCATACCAGCCATTCTCTCATCTCTCCTCTATAATTTTCAATTTTCTGTTCCCCTGCCCTGCGCTATATTCCCATTCAGTTCATTAAAAGAATAGGAGTATTTTCTGTGATTCATTTAAGTCCGATCGCTTCCAGCTTCTGCCTGCGTTCTTTGCTCATACCGGTTTCCCATGTATTTCTTTGTTTCCTGATCCAGCGTCCAAGATGGCAGCCGTCCTCCGTCACATAGGCGACCGGAATGTTCAGGTTGCCGTATTGTCTTCGATAACGGCACGCCGCCGCATAGGATTTATCCCAGACAGCATTGTTCCTGTTCTCCCAGATCATGCCGAGCTCGTCAAGCCGTTGTCTCTGCTCTTCCGTCAGCTCCGCCCTGCCGGTTCCCTCATTTCTTCCGGCAAACCGTGTATTTGCAATCCATACGCCAAGCTTCACACCGTCAGGAGTGACGTAGTAATACGGCACATCCAGATCTCCGTGCTCTTTGTGGTACTGCACCGCCGCATGGTAATTCTGTTCCCACAGGTAATCCGGCACGTCCCATACCATTCCGATCGAGTCAAGCGCTTCGGCCCGCTCTTCGGTCAGATAGTTCGCCCGGATACCGCTTTTCCGGTAGGTCCGGAGCTGTGCAAGCCATTTCCCAAGCTCTACACCGCCGTATTTCCCGTCCCGCACGTTCACCAGCAAATCTCCGTGTTTCCTGTAATACTCCTGCGCCGCTTTGAAATGCTGTTCCCAGTTCCGGTCGCTCTTCGATCCCCAGCGCATCCCAAGCGCGTCCAGTCTCGTGATCTGCGCTTCCGTGAGGGCGCCTTTTACCTTTCCGGCGCGCACCTTTCGCTGTGTGTCCAGCCACTGCCCGAGGGACAGCCCATCCTCCGTCACGTAACGCTTCGCTGCTTCCAGATTCCCATATGTCTTGTAATATTGCTCAGCCGCCTGATACATCAATTCCCATGATGCGCCTAATGTCTCGTTCAGCTTTCGGAACAGCCGCATGCAGTCCTGTACCTCATCCGTGATATGAAAATGCTCGTTGACGATCAACTCAGATTCCCCACGATCCCGGTAATACCGCACTGCCGCCTGCATCTCGTCCTCGACCGTACCGATGCTGTACAGGTTTTCGATATTCATTACCACGTCGAAGATCACGGCATTTTCGCCCTGTTTCTTACCCGCGGACAACGCCCGTCCGATCTGCTGCTTGTAGATGATCGGTGAGATGGTCGGCCGCAGCAGGATCACCCCGCTCACGTCGTCAACGTGGATGCCCTCGTTCAGCATATCAATGCAGAACAGAAGCTTCAGGTGCCTGCTTTCATCCGCCTTAAACCTCGCGAACGCTTCCTCTGCCTGCGCGTCCTCCGAGTAAACTGAGTAAACGTGCGGCTCAGGATCCACCTTTGCAAACCATTCCGGAACCTTCGCGATCATCTCCTGCATGTGTTCATAGTTCGTACAGAAGACTAAATATTTTCCAAATCGTTCGGGCTTCTCCTCTGTATTTGATTTTCCTGTTGCGTCGGATTGTCCCTCTGTGCTTGATTTCCATGCTGCACCGGATTGCCCCTCTGCGCTTAATTTCCATGCTGCACTGGATTGCCCCTCTGCGCTTAATTCCCATGCTGCGTCGGTCTTTTCCTTCACATAGGATTTTTCTATATTATCAGACTGTCCTGCTTTCCCTTGTATGCCGCTATTCGATTCCGCCGCCATATGTTTCCGGAAAACCTCGTCCAATCCGTCCGCCTTCTCAAGCGCCCGCCGCAAAGTCTCCAGATATTTCTCCACTTCCGCGCGCACTGCTTTACTCTTTGCATTCTTGGCGCGTTCCCGGTAGCGTTCCAACTCCTTCTGGCAAGAATACATGGAAAGAACATACTTCGGAGGATTCAGGATGCCACGCACGATCGCGTCCCCGAGCGTCATTTCGGAAGCAATGTTCCCGTCAAACAGCTCGTCGGCCATATCCCGCTGCCCGTCCAGATAACGGATGTTCGTCGCGGACAGTCCGAGCACAGGAGTTTTCGGGTACTGCTCCAGCAATCTCTGCACGCCCTGTCCCCACATCTTTGCGCCGCAGCGATGGAACTCATCGAGTATGATATAATCCGGGCGGATTTCTGCAAGCTCTTCCTCCTGCATCAACATGAGCCGCGCGTATGTAAGGAAACGGATATTCGAAAGCTTTGATCCGCATGCCGCGTTCCAGTTTTCCAACTGTGTCTGAAAAATGTACTCAGACGGTGACATCCAGCACACAGTTGCATCCGGGTGATCCGCGCACAGTTGAAATGCGATGAAGGACTTCCCCGTGCCGGTCGGATGGATCACAGCCGCCCGGCCTTTCTCCTCCAGCATGGCGGCAGCCGCTTCGTATGCTTCCTGATTGTGCCTGTACAAAACTGCTCCCATAACGGCTTTCCTTTCCTGAAGAACTATGCGAGTTCACACCCCGCAAAATGTAATGAAGTATCTTACTTCATTACAT
>CANQVH010000066.1 GCA_947627245.1 uncultured Lachnospiraceae bacterium
CGTTCACATAAAGACCTTCCCATCGTGTGACACTTAACGTACAGTATCTTCTCTACTTTTTATTCGTGGGTATTATAGCAAATGATTTCGAGCTCGTCAAGAATTTGTCAGATTTTTTGCAGAATCATTTTGCCGTCCCGTCGCAGTTCAGTTCCGGCCATAGCCACGCAGATTCACCACCCGTTCCGCCAACACCGCGTAGATCTCGCGCAGGACATTGTGCGGCTGCATGCCAAGATCCGACGACGCCGGAATCCCTGACGCATGCGCGTATCCCAAGGTTTTCGCCAGCATCGTCGCGCGGTAAATATGAAAGCTGTTCGTAACGATCCCGACGCTGTCCGTCCCTTTGTCCAGAAACCTTTCCGAGAAGGCAAGGTTCTCTCTCGTACTCGTCGATTGGTCCTCCAAAAGCAGGCGTGTTTCTTCGATTCCATGCTCCGTCAGATAACGGCGCATGCATTCCGCCTCGCTGATACCCTCGTCCGGTCCTTGTCCGCCTGAGAGGATCAGCCTTGTGTCCGGATTTTGCCGCGCATACTCCTCCGCTCGCTCGAGCCGCCTGCAAAGCGCGCGCGACGGCCGCTCCCCGCGCACCTGCGCTCCGAGCACGATCACATAGTCGAGTCCTGTCTCCGGCTGCGCATGCATCGCGGCTACAATACGGCTTCCCACCAGCACGATCACAGCCACAGCGACAATCAGCAAAATGAACAAGCCTCTCACCGCATACCGCAATACAGCGATCTCCGGATTCGCCGCTGCACGGATCTGCAGCCGCCAAAGCAGCAGAAAGAAAAAACCGCCAAGCACCCAAAGCCACGAGAGGCTGGTCCTTATCCCCGCGTATGCTGTGATTCCGATATAATAAAGAAAGCAAAGGATGCCCAAACCAAGGCATCCCGTCTGCAAAACATGTTTCATCTCGTCCTCCATGTATTCCTGCACGCCGGGCGACCGCTATCCTTCATCGCCTCAGCGGGCAGCTTACCGTCCGCAGCAGTACTTATATTTCTTGCCGCTCCCGCACGGACACGGATCGTTTCGTCCCACCTTCGGACCCTTGACGACCGTGTGCATCTTCTTTGCCTCAAGATACAGCGCCTTGCGCTTCTCCTCATCGAAGATCTTCTCCCACGCCGGAAGCCCGTAGAGCCAGTCCGCTTTCGCGTCCACCATATTCTTGTACAGACTCTCCTTGTCAAAATCGAGACTGACAACCGTGTCCTCCTCCATCTCCTCGATCGGATTCGGCTTCTTCAGGCTGTCGTTGATCCCGTCCAGAAAACCGACCATCGTCATCAGCGAAAGCCCGTACTTCTCCGCGAGCTCCTTCACCGTGCCGGAGACCGCCTCGTCCGGATTTTCCAGAAGCTGTTCATAGACGCCCTTTTCCGCCTTGAAATAATCCGCCCAGAACTGCTCCAACTGCTTCTTGTCCGCCTCCTGTGAGTAGGCTGTCTCTCTCCATGTCTCTAACAATCCCATCTTACTTTACCATCCTTTATCATGATCTGTTTCTTCACCGTTTTGCGGCTTACCGTTTTCGCCAAAAGTATATCCTATTTCATCCGCTCTGGCAAGCCGACAATCCGCATTTTTTGATTTTTTGAAAACACATCCTTTTTCACGATTGCAGAAGCGTCAGCAGCTTCCTGATGTCGACCGGCTTCGCGATGAAGTTGTCCATCCCGCATGCGATCGCCTTCTCCTTGTCCTCTTGGAAGGAATTCGCGGTACAGGCAAAAATCCGGACGGTCTTCGCATCCGCCCTCGGCAGGACGCGGATCTCCTGCGTCGCCTCATAACCGTCCTTCACCGGCATGCGCAGATCCATGAGGATCACGTCATACTCGCCCTCTTCCGACGCCGCAAAGAAATCAATCGCCTCCTGCCCGTTCATCGCAAGCCTTGTCCGGAAGCCCGCCTCCTGCAGAATTTCGGACAAAATCTGCCCGTTCAACTCGTTGTCCTCCGCAATCAGCACCCGAAAGCCCTGTCCCGCGTCCCGCGTCTTCACCTCCGCGCCGGTAAGCACTGTGCTGCCGTCGTCCGGCATGCTCTTTGCCGGGAAGGAAAACGTGAAGCAGCTTCCTTCGCCCAGCTTGCTCTTGACGCTGAGGCTTCCGCCCATCAATTCAGCGAGAAGATAGCTGATCGACATGCCGAGCCCCGTCCCCTGATTGCCCTTGGATACCGTGTTTCTCTCCTGCGTGAACGAATGGAAAATCTTCTGTTGAAATTCCTCGCTGATCCCGCAGCCGGTGTCTGAGACCTTGATCTCCGTGGACACCTTTCCGTCGTCCTGCAAGGCCTGCTGGCGCACCTGCACGCGAACGCTGCCGCCGGAGGGCGTGAATTTGTAAGCATTGTCAATGATATTCAGTGCGATCTGCTCCAGACGAACCTCGTCTCCCATGATGATCGGATACGGAAGATCCATATCCATCTCAAAATCAATCTCCTTGTTTGCCATACGGCTTTTCTCTATCGTCTCGATCATCGCCAGCGCATCCTTCAGGGAAAACGGACTTTCGGTAAGCTCCATCTTATTTGTCTCGAGCTTCGACATATCAAGGATATCGTTGATCAAAGACTGCAGGTATTTCGCCGCTGAAGACGACTGTTCCAGATAATCCTTCAGCTTCTGCCGGTCGTCCAGATTCTGCTCGATCAGATAATTAAGCCCGATGATCCCGTTTAACGGCGTCCGTATCTCGTGGCTCATCGTCGAAAGAAAATCGCCCTTCGCCTTTGCCTCCGCCTGCGCGTCCGCCGTCCGCAGACGATAGCGGGCGATCATCATGATCATGACAACGAGCATGACAAACGCCGCCGCCAATACGATCAGTGTGTAGCGGTAACGGTAGAAAAGATCGGCATAAGTGAGACTGTAGATATTGTCCATCGTTCCCGCAATAATAAAGCTCGTCACTTCATCCTCCGTGAGCATTCCGATCGCACGGTCGATCACGTTTATGAGCTTCTCGCAGCGCTCCCACTCTTCTCCCTCCGCCTTCTCCAGCGGCGTCACAGCGGAAAAACAGAGTTCGTCGTCCATCCCGATCACCGGAATGACGATCAGCTTCTCATACAGAGGCTTGTACAGATACCGCTCCGCGACAAACTGGTTCTGGATCAGAATATCCACCTCTCCGTCGTTCACCGCGTCAAAGCACTTTTCCATCGAATCGTAATCGATCAGCTCAAAGTTCGGATACATTGACGCCATGACCTTTTTGAGCGTCTGGGAGCCCGTCGAGACCGCCACCTTCAGGTGCGCGTTGGGGTCAAACGCCAGATCCTGCCGTCCTACGACCACCTTCTTGCTCGTGAGATACGGATGGCTGATCAGAATTCCCCGGGCGCGCTTGTTTTCCTCGTTGTACTCCACGCTTGTCACGAAATCAAATCCCTCTCCCAGCAGATAATCGTATGTCACGGGCCCGCTCGGCAGCTCCACATACTCGAACTGCAGCCCGCTGATCTCCTGCAGGCGGTCAAAGATTTTCCGCGAAACGCCATCGAGCTCTCCCTGCTCGTTCTGAAAGGAGACCGGGATCCTGTCGCCCACATACCCGACCTTCAGAACGCCAAACGCCTTGTTTTGCTCAATCTCTTCCTGCGTGAAGCCGGTCGTCTCTGTCTCCGGTGCGTTTTCAGACTGCGTCTGCGTCTCTGCCGCGTTTTCGGACTGCACTTCTGTCTCCGCGACACTTTCAGGCTGCGTCTGCGTCTCTGCCGCGTTTTCGGACTGCACTTCCGTCTCCGCGGCGCTTTCGGTCTGCATCTCTTTCTCTGCGGCGCCGACAGGCAATGCGGCGCACATGAGAATGCCGAGCATCCACACAATCATCAATGTTTTCCTGACTCCGGCGCCAATCATGTATACGCACCTCCGCATCTGCGTCATCCGCGATTTTATACGTATTATACCCCTGCTTCCGGCATCTGTCAAAAAAAACTGCCCCGCCGGACAATGATTTGCAAAAAGCGAATATTCGAAATATTTAGACTGGATAAAGCATGCGCAATATGCTATACTGAGACAAGCAATAATTATTCCTTATGGAAGGTGGGTGAGCATTTGGAAAACTATACCAAGTATCTGTTGAAAGAGCATGACGAGCTGGCATCCGTACTGGCTGATAAGGATCATCTGTTCGTCATCGCCTGTAACAAATGCTTCAAAGAGTTCGAGACCGTTGACGAACCGGACTGTGAAGCATTTACGAAGATTGCCGCCGAGTGCGGCAAGACGGTCACAGGCAGCGTCAGAGTCGATTTTTTGTGCAACAAGACTCAGACGGCGAAGAAGCTGGTGGACGCGATCCCGGATGGTACGGAGAATGTGTTCGTGATCTCCTGCGGACTGGGCGTCCAGACCGTCGCCGAGCTTGCTGAGCTTCCCGTATACACGGCCACGAATTCGCTGAACTATACGGGACACCACGGCATGGCTCTCACGAAAAAGAGCTGCGACGCCTGCGCACAGTGTTACCTGAATGTGACCGGCGGCATCTGCCCGATCGTCGACTGCTCCAAGAGCCTCGTCAACGGCCAGTGCGGCGGCGCGAAGAATGGCAAGTGCGAGGTCGACAGCAATAAAGACTGCGCGTGGGAAAAAATCTACCAGCGGCTCGCGAAGCAGGGACGTCTGGAGGAATTCCTTCATCAGCCCGTGCAGTTGCGCGATTATTCCAGAACCAGCCACAAGTTCGTGGCCGACTATGTAAAGTCGATCCGCGAAAATCGTCTCGACGGCTACTACGGCGGCGTGCATCCGTCGGAGCGCAAGGAGTATTCAGAACATATCGCCCTTGAGCGCTTCCCGGAGCCTGAGACCGTCGTGATCCCGCTGTCCATGCATGCGGGCGCTCCGGCGAACCCGGTCGTCGCGGTAGGCGACGAGGTCAAGGTCGGCCAGAAGATCGGCGAATCCGCCGGTTTCATCAGCAGTCCGATCCACTCCAGCGTCAGCGGCACCGTCATCGCGATCGAGCCGCGCCTGCATCCGACGAGAGGCGACCAGATGCTGTCTGTCATCATCAAATCAGACGGCAAAAATACGCTTCACGAATCCGTAAAGCCGCACGGCGATATTGACAGCCTTACGCCGGACGAGATCATTGAGATCGTCCGCGAGAGCGGCATCGTCGGCATGGGCGGCGCAGGCTTCC
Organism: uncultured Lachnospiraceae bacterium; assembly: GCA_947627245.1. Lineage (GTDB taxonomy): Bacteria > Bacillota > Clostridia > Lachnospirales > Lachnospiraceae > Choladousia. The sequence continues at coordinate 5,181 of CANQVH010000066.1, forward strand.
CGACCTCGGTCAAGCTGAAGCCGAACAAGCCGGTTGACACCATTCTCTTAAACGGCTGCGAATGCGAGCCGCTTCTGACCGCCGACCACAGAGTGCTTCTGGAGTTTGCCGACGACGTAATCTACGGCCTGAAAGCGATCCTCAAGACCGTGGGCGCCGAGAAGGGGCTCATCGTGATCGAGGACAACAAGCCGGACGCGATCGAGCTTCTGCAGTCCAAGACAGCGGACATCGACAATATTGATGTTGTCGTCGCAAAGACCAAGTACCCGCAGGGCGCCGAGAAGACGCTGATCAAGCGCGTCATGGGCCGGCAGGTACCGCGCGGCGGACTTCCCGCAGATGTCGGCGTCGTCGTGAGCAACATCAGCACCACGAAAGCAATCGCCGATGCGATCCGGACCGGCATGCCGCTTGTCGAACGTGTAGTTACAGTGACCGGCGAACACATTGCAAAGCCGGGCAACTACATTGTGAAGATCGGTACGAGCGTCCGTGACCTCATCGAGCACTGCGGCGGTATCACCGGCGACGATGTGACGGTCAAGATGGGCGGCCCGATGATGGGCTTCGTCCTGAACGATCTGGATGTCCCGATCCTGAAGGGCTCGAACGGCATCATCGCCGTCGACACCGATCACACACAGACCGTAGAGTGTATCAAGTGCGGGCGCTGCGTGGACGTCTGTCCGATGGAGCTCTCACCGCTCTACTTCGCAAAGTACGCGGACGAGGAGAACTGGCAGGGCATGAAGGACATGAACGTCATGGACTGCGTCGAGTGCAGATGCTGTGAGTACATCTGCTCCTCCAAGATCCCGCTGGTCTCCAAGATCAAGGCCGGAAAAAATGCAGTAAGGGGGATGAAGTGATATGTTGATTACCGAATTGAAATCCAAAGAAACGATCCTCTCACTGGCGGACGGCAAGAAGGTCTTCCTCATCAACTGCCACGGCTGCAAGGAGACCCATTTCCCGGAAAAAGAAGCCGCAGAGCTGCAGAAAGAACTGTCCACTGACGGCCGGGTGACCGGAAGCATCACTACCGACTACATATGCAACCCGGAGAATCTGAAGCTTCGCCTCGAGCATCACATGGGCGAGATTGAGGCGGCTGACGTAGTTCTCGTCTTCTCCTGCGGAGTCGGCGTACAGACGGTCGCCGAATACCTTGAGGACAAGAAGGTCTGCGCGGCCTGTGATACCTACCGTCTCCCGGGCTTCCAAGGCGTAACGCCGCTTGAGCACGACTGCGGTCAGTGCGGCGAATGCTACCTGAACCTGACCGGAGGCATCTGCCCGATCACGGCATGTTCCAAGAGCCTTATCAACGGCCAGTGCGGCGGCTCAAAGAACGGCAAGTGTGAGGTCGACAGTGAGATGGACTGCGGCTGGGAGCGCATCTACCGACGTCTTGAGAAGATCGGACGTCTGGACGTGCTGAAATGCCCGACCCAGATCCGCAATTTCGCAACGGACGACGCTGTAAAATAAAAAATAATAAGATTAGGAGCATAATAGAATGAAAATTACTGAATTATTTGAGCGCGGCGAATTCGTAGTTTCTGCGGAAGTAGGGCCGCCAAAAGGATGTCATATCGAAGGTCTTCTCGAGGAAGCAAAAACATATCTGAAAGGCGTCACGGCGGTGAACGTGACGGACAACCAGTCCTCCGTGATGCGTCTCGGATCTCTGGCAACGTGCAAAGCTCTGCTGGATGAGGGCCTGACCCCGATCTTCCAGCTCACCTGTCGCGACCGCAACCGTATCGCGTTGCAGTCCGATCTTTTAAGCGCGGCAATGCTCGGGATCGAGAATCTCCTGCTGCTGACGGGCGACCACACGAAGATGGGCGATCATCCGCAGGCAAAGCCGGTCTTCGATCTGGACTCCGTCTCTTTGATCCATACCGTAAAGCTACTCGAGTCCGGCGTGGATTTGGGCGGAAATGAGCTGGTCGGCGAACCGCCGAAGTTTGCAAAGGGCGCGGTCGTCTCTCCGTGCAGCGATTCTCTTGACGCGCAGCTCGCGAAGATGGAGCGCAAGGTGGCCGCAGGCGTGGACTACTTCCAGACCCAAGCCGTCTTTGAGCCGGAGAAATTCATCAAGTTCATGGAGAAGGCGAAACAGTTCGGCAAACCGGTACAGCTCGGCGTCGTAATCCCGAAGTCCGCCGGCATGGCAAAATACATGAACAACAACGTCGCCGGTATCCATGTTCCGGATGAGATGATCGAGGAACTGAAGGCTGACAAGGAAAAAACCAAGGCCGGCATCACCGGCACCGAGATCACGGCGCGCATCATCAAGGAGTGCAAACCGTACTGTCAGGGCGTACATATCATGGCGCTTGGCTGGGAGTCCAAGATCCCGGGCCTGCTCGAGATGGCGGGAATCTGAGCGAGAATTAGTCAACTACAAAAGGCAACGAAAACCCCGGAGCTGGTTCCTCCGGGGGTTTTCTATTTCCTAATTTGCAATGATAAGGCTTAAACCCGCAAGTCAGTTGCCCTTTCCTCCCAATGCAGCATATCACAAATATCAGGCGTTCACCATCATCGTCTGAATGTCGTAGGACAAGGTGACGCCGCTTCCGGCGTAGATCTTGTAGAACTGATTCACTACCCTGTCCGCTACCATTCTTCCGTTTTCGAGGTTCGTGTCCACCAATGTTACAATGTACTGAAGGCTGCTGTACCGGCTGCCCACGTCCACCATGCGCAGGGAATACGCGGCGGCGATCTCCAGCGTTGACATCGCGTCCTCGCACGCGCTGTTGTCCAAGAAATCCTGATTTTCGCTCCCGAGTGTATATAGGATTGTCTGTACCATCTGTCCTTTGCGCTTGACGCAGCGCGACAGATAGTTGTACAGATTCGGAAACTCCTCGTAAGGCACCCGGAACAGGCCGCGGCCTTCATTCATGTTACCTTCAAGCACGCGGCGAATGTGATCGAGATCGGTTCCCGGTCTTTCACCCGGCGCCGCTTTGGCGGCATCGCGCCGGAAGAACCTGCAGGAATTTCTGCCGTTTTCCTTCACATAATACAGCGCCTTGTCTGCACTGCCGTACAGCGCGGAAAAGCTCCTGCCGTCCGACGGGCACAGGGCAATCCCGGCGGAAATGTGCGTGAGATTCTCCATCTCGATCTCCTTTAGGTTCGCCGCAAACGCTTCCACGATGCTTTTGACCTTCTCAAGCAGCGTCTCACGATTCACCTCGTCCGTGTAGAACACGACAAACTCATCTCCGCCAAGGCGGAAAAGAACGTCCTTGTCCTCCACATTTGAAGCAAGCGCCGACGCAAGCAGCTTCAGGACCTTATCTCCCATCAGGTGTCCGTATGTTTCATTTACATTCTTGAAATTATCCAGATCCGCAATGATCAGCGCACCCTTATGCGCTTCCGCTATGAGGCCGTCGATCGCCTTCTCTCCATAGCCGCGGTTATGTATTCCGGTTAGGGAATCGAGCGCGTTCTTCTCCGTACTGTACTCTGAGAGAATACGATTAACCAGCGAAGTCTTCTCGTCCACAATGTTCCATCGCTCATTCGAGGCACCGTCGCCCTCTCTTCTGGTCTCCGGCGGAAGATAGAAATCCTCTTTGAGCATATCTACAAACACATGCGCCAGATGCGGGTCAAACTGTGTCCCGGAGCAGCGCTCGAATTCCGCCATGACCTTCTGATTCGGAAGCTTGGCGCGATAGATACGGTTGGACGTCATCGCGTCATAGGCGTCCGCGATCGCGATGATCCTTGCGCAATACGGGATCTCATCTCCCGCCAGCCCGAAAGGATAGCCCTTCCCGTCGTAACGCTCGTGATGATAGAGCGCCCCGTCGGCCACGCCCGGGATCATGCGGATATTTTTCAGGATCTCGCCGCCGATCACCGGATGCTTCTTGATCTGTACAAACTCCTCGTCACTCAGGCGGCTCGGCTTGTTCAAGATGGAATCCGGCACGCCGATTTTGCCGATATCGTGGAGCAGGCCGATGTTGTAGATGTTGCGCACCTCCTCCTCACTCCAGCCGAGCCGTTTCGCGATCTCCTTCGAGCACTTGGCGACACGCACCGAGTGACCCGAGGTGTATGCGTCCTTGGCGTCGATCGTGTTCGCGATCGTCAGGATCGAGTTCAGGGACAGCTTCTCCAACAGCTTGCTCTTCTCCGCGAGCTTGTCTTCGAGCTCCACCCGAAGTCCGTACAGCTCGATCAGGCGGTTGATCCGGCTCTTGACCGTCAGCGGCACAAACGGCTTCGCAATAAAATCAGCGGCGCCCATTTCAAAAAACTCATTCTCCGTCTCCGGCGCGGAATCGGCTGTCAGGATAATGACAGGGATCTTCTCCCATGCCGGATTTTCGCGGATCTTCGCCATCGTTTCTGCGCCATCCATCTCCGGCATGCGGAAATCAAGCAAAATCAGCTTCGGCTCATATGTCTCAAGAAGCTCCAGCGCCTGCTTTCCGGAATCCGCCGAGACGACCTCGTAATCATCCTTCAGGATCCGTTCTGCAAATTTTCGATTGACCGGACTGTCGTCCACGACGAGGACGTCTATCTTTTTCAACTGCTCCGGCATATTCTCTCCTCCTGCGTTCTCTGTATGTTTTTGTTTTTCAGATACAGCTTTTTTTATTTTCTCATATTTTACCGTTCCTTTCAATGGGCGGATTTGATTTTTTTGCAATCAAATCTGACTTTTGTGAAATAGCGTCAGAAAGCATTCTGCCTTATGGTGACCGAAATCCTCAACGAAAAAGGGACAGAGATAGGAATTTCACAATCTCTGTCCCAAAGGGAAGCGACCCCGTCCCGGCAGATTATCCGACCAGATCTGCGAGTCCCGTCTGATTCAAAATGTTCTGCACCGTTTCATTTTGTCCGGTAACGCTCAGATTACCATTGCCCGTCTGCTTGATCATCATAAGCAATACGCGCAGTCCCGCAGACGAAATATATTCGAGCGCAGATGCGTCTACAACGATTTTTTCAGGCGTTCCTCCGGCTGCCGTCTTCTCATAAACGGACAGAAGTTCCGGCGCGGTTATGGAGTCAAGTCTGCCGCGGAGAGAGATCTTCATCTTTTTGTCACTCATACTTGTCTTCACGCCAAAGTCTGCGCTGTCATAATCCGCCTCGCCTTTTCCGTAATTTTCGTCGGGTGTGAGAATCCATGCATAGACATTCTCAAGCTCCTTTTTATACGCCGCTTTCGTCTCGTCGGGATACGCCGCCAGACTGCCGAGCTCCGGCAGATAATTCGCCATAGGTACGCGCTCCCATTTCAAGCCGACCGAATGCAGGAAGTCCGTTACCTTTTTCAGGCTCTTCTCATAATCATATCTCAGAACAGTCATATTATTCGCATCGATCTTTGTAGGGGAAATCTGGCAACACTTGGCAACACCTTTAAATTACGACCCGTCAGCAAAAAAACTCCGCAGATACGTGCTCTCACGCATCTGCGGAATTCAAAGGGGAGGATAAGTATTTATCTTATCTTTCGTGTGTTATCATCGGAGGGGGATCCAATGATAAGAGCATACGCTGATCTCGCGAGATTTTTCCGTTCGCTTCATTTTAAAGCCTCTCTCTTGAGATCAGTTATAGTATGACCGCTTTCTCAGGGAATATACAGCCAATTGCAAATTTTTTGAGAAAATACCCGGAAGTTCACACTCCCGGGCTTTTGATGTTTAAAACCATTTGCTTCTGCCGTGTTTTCAGTACGCCTTTCCCGCCAGAATCTCCTTGTAATCCTTCAGATTCTTCTGCAGAAGCTCCGGCGTGTTGAGGTGGTACGGACACTTTGCCATACACTGCTCGCAGTGCAGGCACTCTTCGATCTTCATCATCTTCGCCTGTCCCTCCGGTGTGAGCCAGTTTGCAGACGGCGAGCGCCGCAACAGCAGCGACATGCGCGCGCAATTGTTGATCTCGATGCCGGCCGGACACGGCATGCAGTAGCCGCAACCGCGGCAGAAATCGCCCATCAGCTCGGCGCGGTCTTTCTCGATCAGCGCGCGGATCTCGTCCGTCATTCTCGGCGGATTGTCGTTGTAGGAAAGGAATTCCTCGAGCTCGTTCATCCGCTGCACGCCCCAGATCGGAAGCACGTTGTCGAACTGTGCCTCGAAGGCATAGGCCGCCGCCGAATTTGTGATCAGGCCGCCCGAGAGCGCCTTCATCGCGATGAAGCCCATATACGCTTCTTTGCATTTTTTCACCAGCGCAATGTCCTCGTCGGACGCCAGATAACAGAACGGGAACTGCAGTGTATCGTACAGCCCGCTCTCGATCGCCTCATTTGCCACCGCAAGCCGATGGTTCGTGATGCCGATATGGCGGATCTTGCCCTGCCGCTTTGCCTCGAGCATACATTCATACAATCCGCTTCCGTCGCCCGGCTTCGGACAGAATGCCGGATTGTGGAACTGGTAGATATCCACATAGTCGCTCTTCAGGTTTGCGAGCGTCGTCTCCAGATCCTTCCAAAAGCCCTCCGGATCCGTCGAGCCGGTCTTCGTGGATATGTACACCTTCTCCCGCACATCCGAGAGCGCAAGTCCCAGCTTGTGCTCGCTGTCGGAATACCAGCGTGCCGTGTCAAAGAAATTGATTCCGTTCTCGTACGCCGTGCGCAGAATCTTGACCGCGTCCTCGTCGCTGACGCGCTGGATCGGCAGTGCGCCGAATCCGTTTTTGTTTACTACAATTTCTGTCCTGCCAAGTCTTACTGTCTCCATCTCATCACTCCTGTTCTTATTTTCTTGTTCTCTTGCTTTCTTGTTTTCTTGCTTTCTTGTTTCCTCAAAGTCCAAGCAGGCGACTTCGAATTCTCTTATTCTCTCGTTCTCTGCTTTTCCCTTCGCCTGTATACCATCATTTTTTCAGCAGATCCCGGACGACTTCCCCCGCAAGGATCAATCCCGCGACCGACGGCACGAACGCCACGGAGCCCGGAATTGCGCGCCGCCCCGGCGGAGGTGTCTCGCGCTCCGCGTTTTGTTTCCCCTGAGCGTTTTCTTTCTTTATGCCAGCCTCATTGATCGGTGACTGCTCCGTCTCAGAACCTTTCGACACATGAACGCTCAACAGTTGCTTCGTCTCCGAGTCTTCCGGTACATGAGCGCTCAACGGTTCTTCCTTCGAATACACGACCTTCAGATGCTCGACCCCGCGCTTTTTCAGTTCCCTGCGCATGACCTTCGCCAGCGGGCACACCGACGTCTCATAGATATCTGCGACCTCAAAACGCGTCGGATCCAGCTTGTTTCCCGTACCCATGCTGCTGATGATCGGCACGCCAAGGCGCTGCGCCTCCACTACAAGCGCGATCTTCGCCGTGACCGTATCGACCGCGTCCACCACATAGGAATATTGAGAAAAATCAAACGCGTCCTTTGTCTCCGGCAGATAAAAGCACCGGTGCGTCTCCACCCGCGCCTCCGGGTTGATGTCCATGATCCGTTCCCGCATGACGTCGACCTTCGCCCTGCCGATCGTGCTGTGCGTCGCGATGATCTGGCGGTTCAGGTTCGTAAGGCTCACCTCGTCGCTGTCGATCAGAATAAGAGTGCCCACGCCGCTGCGCGCCAGCGCCTCTGTGACATAACCGCCTACCCCGCCGATTCCGAACACGGCGACCCGGGAATTTCGCAGAATTTCCAATGCCTCCCGTCCGAGCAGGAGCTCCGTTCTCTCGAACTGTCTTTGCATCACATCTCTTCCCTTCTGTCAAACCCAGACAACTCGATGCTCTCCGCCCGGATCCTGCATCTGATGATCTTTTGCCTGTTCGCCTTTCCTTGCTCGTCCTGCCTTGGCCGGCTTGCTGCTTTGGCCGGCTTGTTGCTTTGATCGGCTTGTTGCTTTGATCGGCTCTCTATCCGTTTCCCGGCTCAGCCCGCGGATTCCCGCTCGAAGGTCCCGGCCGACATCTCGTCCACGTACTGCTTCATATACAGGCGGTAATACGCTCCGCGCTTCTCCATCAGCTCGCGGTGCGTGCCGCGCTCGATAATCTTTCCATCGTCCACCATCAGGATCACATCTGCCTGACGGATCGTGGACAACCGGTGCGCGATCACGAACGAGGTCCGGCCTTTGAGCAGCAGGTTCGTCGCATCTTGGATCTTTTTCTCCGTCACCGTGTCGATCGAGGAGGTTGCCTCGTCGAGCACGAAGATTCTCGGATCGGCCAGAATCGCGCGTGCAAATGAGATCAACTGCTTCTCACCGGTCGAGAGCAGGTCTCCGCCCTCGCCCACCTGACTGTCATAGCTGTCTCCCATGCGCTCCGGGATGCTTTCCGCCGACACAGCGCGCATCGCCGCCTCCATCTCCTCGAGTGTCGCGTCGGGCTTCGCATAGCGCAGATTCTCCGCAATGCTTCCCGAGAACAGATGCGGCGTCTGGATCACATAGCCGATGTTACTGTGCAGCCAGAGCTGCGAGCGATCGCGCGCGTCCTTCCCGTCGATCAGGATTCGCCCTTCGGTCGGCTCAAAGAAGCGGCACAGCAGGTTCACCAGCGTCGACTTGCCCGCGCCGGTCTCTCCCACAATCGCCACGTTCGTTCCCTGCGGCACCTTCAGATTGAAATGCTCGAAGATCATCTCCTCGCCGTCCGGATAGTGAAAGCTCACATCCTCGAATTCGATGTCGCCGTACAGCGGCTCCCAGTTTTCCTTTTTCGGCTCGAACGCATCCCCGTATTTTTCCACAACCTCTGCCCGATCCGCCACCTCGGAGGCCGTCTCCGTCAGCCTCGTATAACGCTCGATGTTTACCTGCACCGAGACGAGGTCCGACAACGCCCGGATGATCCACTGGATCGGGTCCATCATTCCCAACGCGTAGGACATGAAGACCGAAAGCGTCCCAATCTCCATCACGCCTTTCAACGAGATCACGCCGCCCTGCCAGAGCACGAGCGCCAACGCGCACGAGGCGGAGAATGAGATCATCGAGAGGAACAGCGCCCGGAAATGCATCGTCCGGATCGAGACCGTCCGCATCTCCTCCGTCGTCTTCTCGAAATCCCGCTGCATCTTATCCTCGATCACGAGCGTCTTGATCGTCCGCGCCCCGGTAATTCCTTCATTGTAATTCCCGGTGATCCGGCCGTTGATCTCCCGGATCTTCCGGTTCAGCACGACCAGCTTCTTCTGGAAGTAGACGGCTCCGATGGCCGTCACCGGCACCAGCAGCAGTACAAAGACCGCCAGTCTCCAATTCAGCAGAAACATCGTCACCACGATCCCGGCCAGATAGCTGAAATTCCAGACGCCGTCCATCAATCCCCAAGCAATCCAGCCGCCGATGCGCTCCGTATCGCTCATCACCCGCGCGTGGATATACCCCACCGAGTTCTGGTTATAATAGGAAAACGACAGCGTCTGCAGATGATCAAAGCTCTTCTGCTTCATGTCGCGACCCACGTACATCTCGATCTGGCAGGTCTGGTATGTGGAGATCGTATTCGCGGCCACTTCCAGAAGGATCACGCCGATATACGCCGCGATGAACGCGCCGATCCCGGAGAGCGTTCCCTTTGCGACAAACACATCGAGCGCATAGCTCTGGAATAGCGGCACAACGATATCAAGTACGCTTCCGAAAATGCCGAGCACGACCATACTGATCATGATCCCGGCGTATGGTTTCAGAAACGGGGCCAGCTTCGGCAGCCCGAACCACGGCAGACGCACATACGCCTGCTGCTCACGTTCTTCGTTCATGCTATGGCACCTCCCTCCGGACTCTGGATCTCGTAGATCTCACGATACAATCCTTCCTGCGCGATCAGCTCACGGTGCGTACCCTGCTGCGCGATGCGCCCGCGCTCCAGCACGATGATCCGGTCCGCGTCCATCAGCGTGGAGATGCGGTGCGAGATCAGGATCACCGTCGCATGTCCCATATACTGTTTCAGGGCATTCCGGATTTTCTCGTCCGTCTCCGTGTCCACCGCGGACAGGGAATCGTCAAACACCATGATCGGCGTATTCTGCACGAGCATCCGCGCGATCGCGGTTCGCTGCTTCTGTCCGCCCGAGAGCGTCACTCCGCGCTCGCCCACAAGCGTCTGATAACCCTTCGAGAAGCGTTCGATACTCTCATCGATGCAGGCCACGCGCGCCGCGTGCCGGATGTCTTCCATCGTACCCGCTGCGTCCGCCGCCGTCCTTGTGATCGCGATGTTTTCCTCAATCGTCCGTGAGAACAGATACGGCTCCTGCAGCACCATCCCGATATGCGAGCGCAGCCAAGGAAGCGGAATCTCCTTCACCGGTACGCCACTTATCGTGATCTCGCCGTCCTGCAGCTCGTAGAGACGGTTCAGCAGATGCATCATCGTCGACTTGCCGCTGCCGGTGCCGCCGAGGATACCGAGCGTCGTCCCGCCTTTAATCGTCACGGAGACATCCCGCAGGATTTTCTCTTCCTCCGTATAACCGAAGCTCACATTCCGAAAGACGATGTCGCCGCCCATATCCGGACATGACTTCCCTGCAAGAGCCGCGGTTTCGCCGTTTTCCTCGATCTCCTCCGTTCTCGAATTCAGGATGTACAGCAGACGATCCATGGATACGCCCGCCTTGCTCATCTCGGAGATCATCCGCCCCAGATGGCGCACCGGCCAGATCAGCCTGCGATTGTAGGAGATAAACGCGATCAGCATTCCGGCGGTCAGTTTTCCCTGCACGCAGAGCACCGAACCCATCACGACAAGGAGCAAAAGCTGCAGCGCCATCACCAGATCGCCCGCGGCCCAAAAGCCCGAGAGAAGCTTGCAAAGCTTCATCCACGCATCCGTGTAAATGTGATTCTGTTTCCGGAAGCGCTCACGCTCATAGCTCTCCCGCCCGAACGCGCGCACCACACGCACGCCCGTCAGGTTTTCCTGCGCGATCGACGACAGAACGCCCTCGTTCTCATCGCACTCCTGAAACAGATGTCCGATCCTGCGGTAGAAGAAATACGAATAGCCGATAATAACCGGAATCGACAGAAATACGACCCACGACAGCGTCATGCTCATGGATACCATGACAACGACGCTGAACGCGATCAGCACCGCGATCCGGATCACCTGCACAAGCTGCTCGGACACGAACTCCCGCACCATGTTGACGTCCGAGGTACAGCGCTGGATGATATCGCCCGTCTGATTTTCCATATGCCACGAATACGGCAGCCGCTCGATGTGCGCATAAAGCGTATCGCGCGTTGTCTTCATCATACGCTCCGTCGCCACGGAATTCAGATAATTGTTCAGATACTGGAAGACCGCCGAAAGCGCGGCCGCCGCCAGTATCGCCAGAGCCGCCATATAAAGATGGCTTATGATAAACTCTCTGCCGCCCGCCTCGTCCAGATAACGGCGCACCACGCCCGGCAGAGTCTCCGTCTGACTGCTCAGGCAGCCGTCCACCACGATACGGATCACCTGCGGCGTCACCATGTCAAGCGCCGCCACCACTGCCGAGGCCAGAATACTCATAGTGAAAAATCTCTTGCTCCCCCGCAGGAAGAGCAAGAGCATTGTAAATTTGGAATATGTATTTGTCTGCGGACTTGCAGCCTCTCTCATAGACTGCCTCCTTCCTTATACGTTTCATTTCGTCCCCGCCGCACAGGGGCCGACGTCCTTCTAACGCCCCTTTCCAAGCAGGGAATGTAACACCTCAAAAAGCTTCTTTACATCGATCGGCTTGGCGACATGCGCGTTCATCCCGCTCTCGAGCGCCATCTTCCGATCCTCGTCAAACGCGTTCGCCGTCATCGCGACCACCGGAATGTTCGCAAGCTCTTTATTTTCGAGCGCACGAATCGCCCGCGTCGCCTCGTAACCGTTCATGAGCGGCATCTGCACGTCCATAAGCACCAGCGCATAATAGCCCGGATCCGAGTGCTGCACCATCTCGACGGCGACCGTGCCGTCCTCCGCGGTCTCAACCTCAAACCCGCTCTCCCGCAAAAGCTCCTGCGCGATCTCACGGTTCAGCTCATTGTCCTCGACGAGAAGCAGCCGCTTGCCCTTGAGCGCGTCCCCGGTATCCGGCAGGATCTCCTCGTACTGCACCGTATGTACGTCGCTGATCGAAGCGACAAGCGTATCCCGCAGCTCCGACAGGAAGATCGGCTTGTTGCAGAAGGCCGTCACCCCGGCCTCGCGCGCCTCCGCCTCGATCGCGCTCCAATCGTACGCGGTCAGGACGATGATCGGCACCTTCTCACCGACCACGGCACGAAGCTGTCTCGCCACCTCGACGCCGTTCAGATCCGGAAGCACCCAGTCAATGATGTACGCATTGTACTCGTCCCCGATCTCGATCGCCTGATTCGCGCGAAGGATCGCCTCCTTGCCATGCATGGTCCACTCCGCACGCATCCCGATCTGCATCAGCATCTTCGTGACACTGTCGCAGGTGCTGAAGCTGTCGTCCACCACAAGGGCACGCAGACCTTCCAGCTCGCGGATCACTTCAATCCGGCGCTCCGACTGCTGAAGACGGAAATCCAGATGAATGATAAACTCGCTCCCCTTGCCCTGCTCGCTCTCGACCCTGATCGTGCCGCCCATCGCGTCGATGATGCTCTTCGTGATCGCCATGCCGAGTCCGGTTCCCTGAATGCCGCTGACCGTCGTGTTCTGCTCGCGCTCAAACGGCTCAAAAATATGCTTTGCAAACTCCGGGCTCATGCCGATGCCCGTATCCTTGACACGGATCTCATAAGAACCGAATCCCTTCGGAGCCTCCGGCAACTGCCGCACCGTGAGCGATACGGAACCGCCCGCCGGCGTGAACTTGATTGCGTTGCTCAGCAGATTCAGCAGGATCTGGTTGACATGCAGTTTGTCACAATAAATGTTCTCGTCTACAACATCCATCGTGTCCATGAAGAAATCAAGCTGCTTGACCTGCATCTGCGTCTGTATGATGTTGCGCATATCCCGGAAAATATCGGAAATGCTGCACTCCTTCTCCTCTATGTTCAGCCGTCCGCTCTCGATGCGGCTCATGTCCAGAATATCGTTGATCAGGCTGAGCAGGTGATTGCCGGAGGACAGAATCTTGCCGAGGTATTCCCTCACCTTCTCCGGATTTTCAACATTCGTCTGCGCCAGCGTCGTGAAGCCGATGATCGCGTTCATCGGCGTGCGGATGTCGTGCGACATGTTGGACAAAAACATCGTCTTCGCCCGCTCGGCCGCCTCCGCCTTCTGAAGCTTCTCCTCCAGCACCGCCTTTTCGACCGCCTTATCAAGCGCCGCCTTCGCGTTTTTGCGCACCCACAGATAATACAGGCAGACCGTGAGCACAATAAATCCTGCCGCGATCAGAAGCACCTGACGGATCTCGTAAAGATTTCGAAACGCCTCCCTCTCCGGCACAGAGACCGCGATCACCCAGTTGTTGATCCCGGCCGGGGCATAGTAGAGATACTGCCACTCCTTCGGTTCGTCCGACTGGAATACCACATAGCCCTTCTCGCCGGCCAGAAGCTCCTGCATCTTTTTGTCCCACTTCATGCCGTTCTTCGTCGGCTGCGAGGGATGATCGTGCAGATTGCCGAGCGTCTCATGCCATGTATCCAAAATGAAATCTCCGTTCTCCGCATCGATGATATAGACGCTCGCGCTCGCGTTGTAGATATTGTCAATATTCATGGTGCCGGGCAGATCGACCAGCCTCGTGACGCCGTAGAGCACCGCAACCGCTTCCCCGTCCTTGACGATCGGCACATAATGGCGCAGCACCATGGTTCCCTTGTCCATGACGCCCGTAATCCGGTTGGATACGTGTTCTCCGCGCGCGGCGATCTCCTCAAAGGAGATCCAGCCGTTCCCGTCCACATCCGTGCCGTCCGGCTGAATGATCGTGTTATCCGGCATCAGAATTCGAATCCGCATCGTCTCGATCAGCGGAGTAAAGGCCGCCATCGTCTCTTTGACCGAATCCTTGTCAAACGCCTCGGAACCCGCCAGAATGTCGGCGGCTGCATTCAGGATCCGGCTGTCGCGGCTCAGCTTCGTCGTCACCTCCGCCACAACAGTGTTCACACCCTCTTCCATGCGCCCGAGACATCTGTTTCGGATCAATAGATTGACACAAGAATACGCTATCACAAAAAGCACCGTCAACGTAGCGATCATCACGATCGTCGCCATCAGGCTCTTCTCTCTTATGAGCTTCCCACTCTTCATGAATACTCACACACTCCCTGAATCTTATTTCTTTCTTGGTAAAGCATCGGACGGATCAGACGTCTGCTACTCAGATCTGATCGTTCTCCTCCGCAGGCAAAGGCTCCGTCTCTGTCTGACTCTCCCCGGAGTCTGCCTCTCCCTGATCTGTAGCGCTCTGATCTGCCCCATCCTGACCCGCGGCGTCCTGATCTGCGGTATCCGCCGGGATCTCCTCCGCCTTGTCCTGACCTGCGGTATCCGATGGAGTCTCCTGTGACGCACTGCCGTCCAGCGAGAGTACCGTGCATACCGCGTCTCCCTTTGCGTAAGAAAGCGTGATCTCGTCGCCCTCCTCATAGCGGATGATATCAATGAAATCCGTCACCGGCACGTCAAACACCTCGTCCCGATCCTCAAGCATGACGTAAAAATGTGTGTTTCCTTCGACAACCGCCTGCGCGATGCGCCGGATCTTTCCCTTCGCCGTCTGCACATCGCCTCCGGCAACCGCGCCTTTGTTCTTCAGTCCGAGCATCTTCACATAGGTCTGCTCGCACTCCGGCACCGTGTCTCCGATCGCCACGTTCTGGTAACGCTGAATGTTCACCATCGCGTATTTTTTCACGAGACCCGCGTTGTCCTTCAGCGCGATAAAATACGTCGGCTCACCCGAGATATTCAGAAGCAGCGGGAAGGTCGCGCGGTAGCCGAGATTCTGCACCTGCCCCTCCGCGGAGCCCATCGCGGAATATTCCTCCGCACCAGCCACCTCATAATACTTCGTCTCCATCGTGCGCTGGTTCATGAGCACAAAGCCGACATTTGAACGGTCGCCGCTGACAGATGTCACGCCCGTGTACACCCACACGTCGTCGTCCTGCGCCAGATAATTATATCCGTCCGTCGTCACCAGACAGCCCTTCTGGCCGAGCACGCTGTTGATGAAGCCGTTGATCAGCGTCCCGTGATAATCATAGAGCTGGATCAGCAGGTCCGCCGGATATACGCGGTCCACCCATGTCGGGCAGTCCTCCACATCCATCGACTCGCATTCGCCCGTCACCGCGTTGCAAAGCACGACCTTTCCGATCGTCTGCCCGCCGAACAGGCCGATCGAGAACTTCTTCACCGGACAGATCCAGTAAGGCGTCCCATCCTCGTCGATCTCAAAGCTGAGCTGATCGAAAATATAGGTCGGATAATGGAACCGCAGGTGGCGGTAGATGTTGCGGTTGAAATACTCGGACTCCGAATATTTGATCCCCTCCGGGATCTTCACAAGCTCCGTGTTCTGCGTCGCCATATCGATGCTGATGTAGGCCGGGATACCGTTCTTGCGGTTCGTGAACCACTTGATCGGGCTCGCGTACACCAGCGGCGTCACGCGCACCGGCCGTCCCTGATAGTTGATCTGCGA
>CANQVH010000067.1 GCA_947627245.1 uncultured Lachnospiraceae bacterium
TCGGCAGCCCGTCCGGGTGCAAGACGTGAAACGCTCGAAACATATACAAACAGATTAAAACAGTTAGAAGATATTACGAACACCTTCAAGGGAGTAGAGAAATCTTTTGCTATTCAGGCAGGTAGAGAGATTCGGGTAATGGTAGTTCCCGATCAGGTTAATGATTCGGATATGGTGCTTCTCGCCAGAGATATTGCGAAGCAGATCGAGGCGGAGCTGGAATATCCGGGACAGATCAAGGTAAGCGTGATCAGAGAAAGCAGAGCTGTCGATTACGCGAAGTAAGGACAATAGAGCTGGTGTCAGCGATGGCAGCAGCTCTTTTTGTCCCGTTGAAAAAAATAAGAAGAAAATTAAGAAGAAAATTAAGAAAACCTTTCGTGACAAATCAATGGAATACGATTATACTTGATGTACGGAAGAACGTAAAATGTTGAGAAGAAATATTAAGAAGACAGATTGGGAGATGTCATGGTTATGAAGAGGCCGATTCTTACGATCAGGAAAATATCTGCGGCACAGGCGGCTGCGGCTTTGGGGCTGGCTGTCTGCTTGTCCGGCTGCATGGGAGGCGTTCTGCAGGCGGAGGAAGCGTCCGGCTACTACGACGAGGCTGGGAACTGGATTGAGGATTCCGCGTATTTCGAGGAGTCTTATTCAGAGAATTCAGGATTCGAGGATGCGGCTGCGGCGGATGAGACGGCGGATTCGTCTCTGACGGGGACGTATTCCGTGGAAGAAGGCTGGTCTGTGGATTCTGACGCGAGTACGAGCGAGAAGACCGTATATAAGAAAGATTCCTGCGTGGGCGTGGAGAACACATCGACGATCACATGCAGCTATATGGACACGAATTATTCCGTCCTTGAGTACGAGCAGTTGCGCGATATGCTGACGAACAATCTGCTCTACAGCAATGTAAACGCGCAGATCAGCACGAGCGCGATCTACACACAAGAGAAGGATTACCTGTATATCGTGATCGTGGACGATTCCGCGCAGGAGTACAAGGACGTATATCATTATGTGGTGGGTGACTATCGCTGCTTCTGTGTGGAGGTGCGCGAATACCGCGCCGAGGCGGATCAGGCCGTGGCGGACGGCGTGAAGACACCGCATGAGGTCGGGCAGACGACGGCGGAAGAGTTTACTTGGACGACTGGAAATTAAATTATGTTGCAGGAAATAGGCAAAGACAGATATCACAACGAATATAAGAACACGACCCCGAAGCCGGACAGTATTGTGCTCGGCTATCGGGACAGGGAGCTTCTGCTGAGAGACAACGGAGAGGAGCTCTCTTTTTTGCGCTATTGGGAGGCGAAGGAGCTTCTGGGAGAGGAGAAGTCTTCAGAAGCAGGAACTTTGGTGACAAAGGCTTCAGGAGCCGAGTCTTCGGGAGCAAAGACTTCAGGAGCAAAGACTTCAGGAGCAGAGCTCTTGGGCGGATGTTTTTCTGATGAGCGGGCTTCGAGCATACAGCTTTCGGGCGAGGAGATGCTGCCCTCGTTGATTTATCTGTTCCGGATCGATGAGACGGAGTATTTCTGGATGCCGGGACTGGCGTCGTTGAAGTTGGCCGAACGGTCCGGGCAGGAATCTTTCGCAGATCCTGTCAGTGCAAGAACAGATTCCTTCGGCGCAGGGGTAGATTCTTCCGACCCAAAAACAAACTCTGCCGGCGTGAGAGAGGGTCTTTGTTGGCGTTTTGTCGACAGCCTGCGCGCCGCCTGCCCGCGCGAGATCGCATTCGCCGGAGTGACCGGATACCAGCTTGCCTCTTGGTATTTGAGCCGCCGTTTCTGTCCGCGCTGCGCCCACACGATGGTGCATGACGGGCGGGAGCGCATGATGCGTTGCCCCAAATGCGGCCTTCAGGAGTATCCGAAGATCTCCCCGGCCGTCATTGTGGCGGTCACGGACGGAGATCGTCTGCTGTTGACCCGCTATGCGGGACGTTCCTATAAGAAATATGCGTTGGTTGCAGGATTTTCCGAGATCGGCGAGACGATTGAGGAGACGGTCGCCCGAGAAGTCATGGAAGAGACCGGACTGCGGGTGAAGAATCTACGCTATTACAAGAGTCAGCCGTGGTCGTTTTCCGGCACGCTGCTGATGGGATTTTTTGCGGAGCTGGACGGATCGGATGAGATCACGCTCGACGAGTCCGAGCTCGCCGAAGCAGTCTGGTGTCCGCGCGAGGAAGTTCCCGAGGACGACGGCGTCAGCCTCACGCGGGAGATGATGCGCGTATTTCGGGAGGGCAATTTCTGATTTTTTTACTTATATCACAGGAAAGAAGGTAATAGATGGAAAAATTAATGGTAAAAAATACGGAAATATCAATGAAAAAGATAGAAGATAAAGATTATATTTCATTGACAGATATGCTAAAGGCAAAAGATGGAGATTTTTTTATTTCGGATTGGTTGCGCAACAGAAATACTTTAGAATTTTTGGGAATTTGGGAGAGAATTTACAATCCGGATTTTAATTATGGCGAATTCGCCATAATTAAAAGTCAGGCAGGACTGAATCGTTTTAAGATAAGCGTAAAGGAATGGATTGCCAAAACAAATGCGATAGGATTAACGGCATCAGCCGGGAGATATGGTGGAACATATGCGTATAAAGACATTGCATTTGAATTTGGCATGTGGATAAGCCCGGAGTTTAAGATATATTTGATTCAGGAATTTGAACGTCTAAAAGAAATAGAAATGCGGCAATACGGTTGGGATATAAAACGTAACCTGACAAAGATTAATTATGGTATTCATACAGATGCGATAAAGGAGAACTTAATTCCGGAAAAACTATCCAAGGAAATGATTAACAGGATATACGCGTCGGAAGCAGACATCCTTAATATGGCGTTGTTTGGAATGACAGCAAAGGAATGGGCGATAAAAAATCCGAATTTGAAGGGAAATATAAGAGATTATGCCAGTGGCGCGCAGTTAGTCTGTCTGACGAATCTGGAGAGTTTGAATTCGGTTATGATACGAGACAGAGAACCACAAAAAGAACGAATAAAGAAATTGAACGACATTGCCATTCATCAAATGAAAATTTTGACGGAAGACAAGCGAGCGGAAGACATGAAATTAATCGTACAGGAAGATGATAAATGACGGCAGTATATATCGTAAATACTGACAGCATAAATACTGCTGTTAATTCATCTCCCGTATCCCGCTGATGTCCGGATCGATCATCATGGAGTAATTCGTATAGTACACGACGAAGCCGGGCTTTGCGCCGTTCGGCTTTTTCACATGCTTTTTTTCTACATAGTCGACTTCGACTTTTTGGGCGCCCCTGTTGCGCGAATAGTGCGCGGCAAGTCGGGCGGCCTCTTCGAATGTGCGGTCGGGAAGCTCCCGGCCGTTTGTCTTTACGACGACGTGAGAACCGGGCGCGCCCTTGGCGTGGAACCACCAGTCGCTGTTTCCAGCGAGCTTGAAGGTCAGCTCATCGTTCTGATAATTGTTTTTCCCGACATAGATATCGAACCCGTCCGAGGAAATGTAGTGGAAGGGCTTGGAGGTGATTTTCACCTTTTTGCCGGTGTATTTGCGGCGGATGTAGCCCGCGTCCGTGAGCTCTTCGCGCACCTGCACGAGATCGTCCTCCGAGAGTGCCATGTCCATGAAGGTGCAGACGGATTCGAGCTGCGCGATCTCGGCCTGCGTCTCTTGGATATGCTCGGAAAGCGCCTCGTAGGTTCGCTTCAGCTTATTGTATTTGTCAAAATATTTCTGCGCGTTTTCATGCGCGCTCAGTGTGTCGTCGAGCGGCACCGTCATCATCTCATTCGTATAATAATTCAGCGCCTCGAAGCTCTTCGCGCCGGGCTCTACGCCGTAGCCGTAGGTGTTGATCAGTTCGCCGTAGATCCGGTATTTCTCGCGTTTTTCCGTGTCTTTCAGTTGGCGGCTCTGCAGCTCGTATTTCTTGCGGCAGCGGTCGAGCGCCGTCGTCGCGATGTGCCGCAGATCCGAGGATTTCTGCCGGATGCGTGTCACGGTATTGCGCATCGCGAAATACTGCTCGAGCATTTCTGAAGCCGAATCAAAGCATACCTGTTCCATATCCGCGTATATTGCAAGCGGCACGGAAGAAAACTCGATCGGCGTATGGCTGCGGTCGTAGATGATCGCAGGGCGGAATCGATGCCCGCGCACGTCTTCCATCAGAAGCTCGAACTGATGATACAGGTGGAGCTGTTCCAGTTCGCCGATCGTGTTCGCGCTCTGTGCGGATTCGAGCCCGGCGCGGAAGCAGAGCTCTTCCGCGATCACCGGGCTGATGCCGGTACAGGAGTTATATATAGCTTTGGAAAGAGGCATCGGTTTCGAGAAGACGGCCGCGCGGAATTCCTGTTCCGACACCGTGAGCGGGTCGCATTTTTCCTGTGTGACGGCGACGAAATAATTGCGCCCCGGCAACACCTCGCGCACCGAGCTGGTCTGTGCGGACACATGCTTGACGCTGTCGATGATCATGCCCTTGTCGTCGCAGAAGATGAGGTTGCTGTGCTTGCCCATCAGCTCAAGGATCAGATCTTTGCGGCAGAGATCGCCCATCTCGTTGCGGTGCTCGATCTCGAAATGGATGATGCGCTCGAGCCCCGGCTGCCAGACGCGCACGATCCGCCCGTTTCCGATGTGCTTGCGCAGCAGCATGCAGAAATTCGGCGCGGTCAGGGGCGACGGCTTGTTTGCGGAGGTCAGATAGATCAGCGGCAGGCTCGCACCCGCGGAGAGCAGGAGGCGCTGCTGGCCGCTGTTTCCCTTGAGCGTAAAAAGCAATTCGTCCGACTCCGGCTGCGCGATCTTGCTGATGCGCGCCCCGGCGAGCGTTTCATTCAGTTCCGTAACGATATTTGCGATAACGATTCCGTCAAGTGCCATGTCGCGATCCCTTTCTTTTTTGCGCAAGCTCGCCCGGCTTTGACTCCGCCCGGCGTGGCTTTTTGGTTTCGCGGATATTATAACAAAACGCCGTACCTGTGTAAACGAATATTTTTGATTGACGGCATCCGCCCTTTCGCTTATAATAAATCCAAATGGTTAATTTTGCCTTTGAACGGGAAAGGAACACGAAAATGATCAGAAGCATGACAGGCTTTGGCCGGTGCGAGCACCACCAAGGCAGCCGAAAATTTACCGTCGAGATGAAGGCGGTCAATCACCGTTATTTCGACGTGAACATCAAGATGCCGAAGAAGTTCAATTTCTTCGAGGCGGAGATCAGAAATACCCTGAAGAAATATGTGCAGCGCGGCAAGATCGACTTGTTCATCACTTACGAGGATGACAGCGAGGAGAATGTCGCCCTGAAATACAATGCGAGTATCGCGGCGGAGTATCTGAAGTATTATCGTCAGATGGCGGAGACGTTCGGTCTGGACGACGACGTTCGGGTGTCCGCGCTCGGACGGTGCCCGGAGGTCTTTACGATGGAGGAGCAGGACGTCGACGAGGAGGAGCTTTGGGCGACGCTGGCGGTCGCGCTTGACGGCGCCTGCAGCCAGTTTGTCGCGTCAAGGGAGCGCGAGGGCGAAGCGCTCAGGACAGACATCCTTGACAAGCTTGCCGTGATGGAGGAAAATGTAAATCTGATCGAGGAGCGCTATCCGCAGATCGTGGCCGAGTATCGGAAGAAGCTGGAGGATAAGGTGCATGAGCTCCTCGAAGACACGCAGATCGACGAGAGCCGGCTTGCCTCCGAGGTGGTGTTGTTCGCGGATAAGATCTGTACGGATGAGGAGACGGTGCGCCTGAAGAGCCATATCGGGACGATGCGCGAGGCGCTGTTGCACGGAGACGGCGTCGGCAGGAAGCTTGACTTCATCGCGCAGGAGATGAACCGCGAGGCGAACACGATCTTGTCCAAGGCGAACGATCTGGCGACGTCCAACATTGCGATCGATCTGAAGACGGACATCGAGAAGGTTCGCGAGCAGGTGCAGAATATCGAGTGACAAAGGACGCGGATCGGCGCAGCGCGTCTCTTGGGATCCGATGCAAAGCGATGGGAAGCGCGCGATCATGGAGGTATCAATGTCAGATTTGGTGAATATCGGTTTCAGCAATTTTGTGAATGCCCGGAAGGTGACGGCGGTCGTGAATCCGGATGCGGCGCCGATCAAGCGTCTGGTGCAGAACGCCAGAGAGAAGCAGTTGGTGATCGACGCGACGCAGGGCAGGAGGACGAAGTCGGTACTTGTGATGGAGACGGGACAGATCCTGCTTTCCGCGATGCAGCCGGAGACGGTTGCGCGGCGTTTTGCGGCGGGGACCGGCGCATGGCAGGAGATGAAGGGAGAAGAGCAGCAATGAGCAGAAAAGGGATCCTTGTAGTGGTGTCCGGGTTTTCCGGGGTCGGCAAGGGGACGTTGATGAAGCTTCTGACCGAACGCTACGGACAGTACGCGCTTTCAATCTCGGCGACGACACGCGCGCCGCGCGAGGGCGAGGAGGACGGCCGGGAATATTTTTTCCGGACAAAGGAAGAATTTGAACGGCTGATCGAGGAGGACCGCCTGATCGAGTATGCGTGCTACTGCGGCAATTATTACGGCACGCCGCGCGATTACGTGGAGGACCAGATCGATCAGGGACGGGACGTGATCTTGGAGATCGAGCTTCAGGGCGCGCTCAAGATCAGGGAGAAATTCCCGGATGCGCTTCTGCTGTTCGTGATGCCGCCGGACGCGCAGACGCTTGCGCAGAGGCTGAACGGCCGGGGGACCGAGGATGCGGCGGTGATCCGCGCGCGGATGCGGCGGGCGGTCGAGGAGTCGGCCGAGGTCGAGAAGTACGATTATATGATTATCAATGACGATCTTGAGCAGAGCATGGAAGAAGTCCATCACCTGATCGAGAGCCAGCACAACCGGATCGACCGGAATCTGGAGTTTATCGATCAGATCCGGCAGGAGGTCCGCGAGCTTGCGCAGGAGTTTTGAGCGGAAAAGCCGTTCTAAAATGTTTAATAAAGGCAATACAGAATAAAAACAGAGAGTATGTCCCGTGAGTCGGGACAGCGAAAGGAGATCTTACTTATGTTACATCCATCTTATTCTGATCTGATGAAAGTGATCAACAGCGAGGTAGAGCAGGGCGATATGCCGGTGGTGAACAGCCGGTATTCGATTGTGCTGGCGACCGCGAAGCGCGCGCGGCAGATCATCTCCCGCCAGATGAAGGGTGACGAGAATGCGAAGGCGATCACGAAGCCGCTTTCAAAGGCAGTTTCCGAGCTCAACGAGGGAAAGATCAGGGTGCTTCCGGAGGAGACAGAGACGATGGAAGCGCAGCCTGCTGCAGCGGACGAGACGGCGGCAGCCGAGGAGTAAGAGCCAGAGCGGACCGTTGAAGGCTGTTTCGTGAAGAGGAGTAAGTGTGAAAGAAGGCGAGTTTCGTTGAATGAAGTGAAGAGTTTCAGCAAAAGTTATATCTTTCTGTCGGCGCTCTATGTAGCGCTCGGGGTCGTTCTGATCGCGTGGCCGTCGTTGTCCGTGCGCATGATCGGGATTGCGCTCGGGATCGTGATGATCGTGCTCGGCATCACCTATGCGATCATCTACTACACAAGAGATAACCTGCAGGGCTTTCTTCAGATGGATCTGGTGATCGGCATCGTCTGTTTCGCGTTCGGCATTTTCATTCTGCTGAATCAGGCGTTTCTGACGGAGGTGCTGCCGTTTGCGATGGGCATTATTCTGCTGCTCGGCGCGGTAGTGAAGATCCAGAGCTCGCTCAATATGAGAAAACTGAAATTTCGGAAATGGTATCTGGTGCTGATCTGTGCCATCGTCCTTGCGGCGCTCGGCGTCGTGCTCCTGTGCAATCCGTTCCAGAGGTACGCCGATCCGGAAAAGGCGGAGCGTTACATGCTCCTGTACATTGGGATCTGCCTGATTCTGGACGGCCTGACGAATCTTGTCAGCCTTTTCTGCATCCAAGCGCGCGTGCGCAAGCTCGCGAAGCTGCAGAAGGCCAACCCGGACGTCGATCTGCAGGAGCTGCTCGCGCAGCAGGATGCATACGCAAGGCGCGCGGGGAAGAAGGGCAAGTTCGGAGATATCGTGGAGGCCGCGCAGAGCGGGAGCGCCGCAGCCGGCGCGCAAGATGCCGTGTTTACGGGGAATTCCGGGGAGAACGCGGACTCAGGAGAGCACGGGCTGACAGTGCAGAAAGGAAAACAATCATAACACATGAAAATATTGCTTGTTTCGCTCGGGTGCGACAAGAATCTCGTCGACTCCGAGGAAATGCTGGGATTGCTTGGCAGCAGGGGATATACGTTTACGGATGATGAGGCGGAGGCCGATATCATCATAATCAATACCTGCTGCTTTATCAATGATGCGAAGGAGGAGAGCGTGCAGGCGATCCTCGAGATGGCGGAGTATAAGAAATCCGGGAGCTGCAAGGCGCTTATCGTGACCGGCTGTATGGCGCAGCGATATCGGCAGGAGATCCTTGACGAGATTGAAGAGGTGGACATGGTGCTCGGCACGACGGCCTACGACAAGATTGCGGAAGCCGTGACGCAGGCGCTCGAAGGAAAACGCGAGGTCGAGACGGAAGCGCTGAACCGGCTGCCTTTGACGGAGACGGGAAGGCTTGTGACGACCGGCGGGCACTTTGCGTATCTGAAGATCGCGGAGGGCTGCGACAAGCACTGTACTTACTGCATCATTCCGAAGTTGCGCGGAAGCTACCGCAGCGTCCTGATGGAGCGGCTGATCGCGCAGGCGGAAGAGCTGGCGGCGCAGGGCGTGAAGGAGCTCATCCTCGTCGCGCAGGAGACGACCGTCTACGGCGTGGACTTGTACGGAACAAAGTCGCTGCATCTTCTTCTGGAAGCGCTGTGCAGGATCAGCGGGCTGCGCTGGATCCGCATCCTGTACTGTTACCCGGAGGAGATCTACGAGGAATTGATTGAGACGATCGCGCGCGAGCCCAAGATCTGCCACTATCTGGATCTGCCGATCCAGCATGCGAGCGACGAGGTGCTGCGGCGCATGGGGCGGCGGACGACAAAGGATGATCTGGTGCGCATCGTAAAGCGGCTGCGTGAGGCGATTCCCGATATCATGCTGCGCACGACGCTGATCGCAGGGTTCCCCGGGGAGACGAAGGAGCAGCACGAGGAGCTGATGGAGTTCATCGACGAGATGGAATTTGACCGCCTCGGAGTGTTCACCTACTCGCAGGAGGAGGATACGCCGGCGGCTTCGATGCCGGATCAGGTTGACGAGGAGACGAAGCTTGTCTGGCAGGAAGAGCTGATGGAGCTGCAGCAGGAGATCGCGTTTGACCACGCGCAGGACATGATCGGCCGCACGGTGACGGCGATGGTCGAGGGAAAGGTCGCGGACGAGGACGCATACGTGGCGCGCACGTACGGCGACGCGCCGAACGTGGACGGCCTGCTGTTTATACATACGAATGAGACGCTGATGTCCGGGGACTTTGCGCGGGTGAAGATCACGGGCGCGGCGGAATATGATCTGATAGGAGAGATTGCAGATGAATTTGCCGAATAAACTGACGGTATTGAGAGTGTGTATGGTGCCGGTGTTTGTAGTTCTGATGCTGACGAACTGGCTCGGGGACGCCGGAAAATATGTGGCGGCCGCGGTCTTTATCCTCGCGAGTATCACGGATTGGTTCGACGGCTATCTGGCGCGGAAGAACAACCTTGTCACCGACTTTGGGAAATTTATGGATCCGATCGCGGACAAGCTTCTCGTCTGCTCGGCGCTGATCTGTCTTGTGGAGAAGGGCGCGCTCGCGGCGTGGATCGTGATCATCATCATCGGCAGGGAGTTTATCATCAGCGGTTTCCGTCTGGTGGCCTCCGATAAGGGGACGGTCATCGCGGCGAGCTATTGGGGCAAGTTCAAGACGGTGTCCCAGATGATCATGGTGATTTTGCTGATCCTTGACCTCGGCGGCGTGTTTGACGTGATCGCGCAGGTGTTCGTCTGGGTGGCGCTGGCACTCACGGTGATCTCGCTCGCAGACTACCTCCGGAAGAATTGGGGTGTGCTGGATGGGCAGATGTGAGGGGCTTTGACAACTGTGTCTATTTTTGGAAGTATCATTGATATTTTTTTGCATAGAATATTAAGGGATATCTATTGACTTTCCCCAATATGCTTGCTAAAATAAATGCACAAAGAAAGTTTACCACTGACCGATATGTGGTATATAAATGGTCGGGTCGCAAGTTTACCGCTGACCAATATGCGGTATATAAATAGTTGGGTCGTAAGTGTGGTCCTTCGCCGTAGGGCGGAGGACTTTTCCATAAGGAATTTGATGGGTAGATGAGAAATGAAGACGGAAGAATGGATCGTGAAGGAGCTTGATAGGCGCAATCTGACGATTACGACCGTCGAGTCGTGCACGGGCGGGATGATTGCGGCGGCATTGACCGACGTGCCGGGCAGCTCGGAGGTGTTCAAGCGCGGGTTTGTGACCTACTGCGACGAGGCGAAGCATGAGATGGTCGGCGTGCGAACGGAGACGCTGGAGAAGTACACCGCCGTCAGCGCGCAGACCGCGGCAGAGATGGCGGAAGGCGGCGCGAAGGCGGCGAGGGCGGACTGTTGCGTGTCCGTTACGGGATACGCGGGTTCCGATATGGGTGACGCGAGTGCATCATGTGAAACGGACGCAGGCAGGGCAAAGGGTTCTGAAGAATCAGAAAAAGGCGCTGATGCGGAGCCGGTCGGTCTGGTCTATATCGGCTGTCATGTCTGCGGCGTGACGGAGGTAAAGGAGCTGCATCTGACGGGGACGCGGGCACAGATCCGCGCGCAGGCGAGGGACGAGGCGCTTGCGCTTCTGCGGAAGAGACTTGAAAAAGAATATAAGGAGTGAGCGGCAATGGATAAGGTGAGAGAGTATCGGCTCGGGGACATGACCCTGCGCTATGAGCGCGATGAGGAGGATCGGATCGGTCTTGTCATGTATCCGCCGGGACTGCCGCTGCCCCTGCAGACAAAGAAACAGGCGGCGATGGATCCGCTTGTGCAGGTGAAGCTTGCGGGGGATGTTTATACGGGCGGTTATGCGCAGGGCGGCACGCTGCGGCAGTCGCAGAGCACGATGGCGCTGCACCTCGTGGAGCAGAAGATGGAGCAGCAGGCGTTTCTGAAGGACGGCGCGCGGCAGTGCGTGAAGACCGTGCTTGCAGACGCGCGCGGTTATGAGGCCGTGCACACGGTAAGCTGGGAGGAAGGTGATCGTTTCGTGCGGATGCACACCTCCTATGAGAATAAGAGTGATGAAGCGATCCGGCTGGAGCTGCTTTCGAGCTTTTCCCTGACAGGGCTGTCCCCGTATCTGCCGGGAGACTGCAGCGGGGATATCACTGTACACCGGCTGCAGTCGCGATGGAGTCAGGAGGGACGGCTGCTGTCGCAGACGCTGGAGGATCTGCAGCTCGAGTCCTCATGGGGACTGGATGCGGTGCGCTGTGAGCGTTTCGGGCAGGTCGGCTCGATGCCGGTAAACCATTATTTTCCGTTCCTCGCGGTCGAGGACACGAAAAATCACGTCTTTTGGGGCGCGCAGCTTGCGCAGCCGGCGTCTTGGCAGATGGAGATCTACCGCTGTGATGAGAACATCGCGATCAGCGGCGGACTGGCGGACCGTGAGTTCGGGCATTGGATGAAGGAGCTCGCGCCGGGCGAATGCTTCACGACGCCGGAGGCAATCGTGACGACCGCGTATCTGCCGCCGGAGTTCGTCTGGAAAGGCGCGCACGAAGACGGGAACAGGCGAGAGATGTCTGTAGAGATTGTCGGATATGAGCCGGACGCGACCGGACTTGACCTGTTGTGCGAGCGGCTTGTCGAGGCCGGAGAGCGCGCGGCAGACGAGGGACCTGCCTCTGAGCAGGAGCTTCCGATCATCTTCAACGAATACTGTACTACTTGGGGCGACCCGTCCCATGAAAATATCGTGGGTATTCTTGACTCGATCCGCGGCAAGGGTTTCAGCTATTTTGTGATTGACTGTGGATGGTATAGGGCGGACGGCGTGCCGTGGGACATCAGTATGGGTGATTACCTCCCGTCAAAGACGCTGTTCCCGGAGGGTCTGGACAGGACAGTGCAGGCGATCAACGATGCGGGCATGAAGGCAGGAATCTGGTTTGAGATTGAGAATGTCGGGCATGCCTCGGACGCGTTTCGCCAGACGGAGCATTTACTGAAGAGAGACGGCGAGACTCTGACGACGTGTCGCCGCCGGTTCTGGGATATGCAGGATGAGTGGGTGCGGGATTATCTGCGCGAGCGCGTGATCGGCACTCTGAAGAAATACGGCTTTGAATATATGAAGATCGATTACAATGACACGATCGGCATCGGCTGCGACGGCGCGGAATCCTTGGGCGAGGGCTTACGCCGCAACATGCAGGCGACCATGGATTTCTTCGAGGAGATCAAGCGCGAGGTGCCGGGGATTATCCTTGAGAACTGCGCGTCGGGCGGTCACCGTCTGGAGCCGGGATTCATGGGAGCGACCGCGATGGCGTCCTTCTCGGACGCGCATGAATGTGTGGAGATTCCGATCATCGCGGCGAACCTGCACCGCGCGATCCTGCCGCGGCAGAGTCAGATCTGGGCGGTCATCCGTGAGACGGACAGCCGGAAGCGGATCGCCTACTCGATCGCGAACACCTTCCTCGGGCGCATGTGCCTGTCCGGGGATGTGACGAACCTGAGTGAAGAGCAGTGGGAGGTGATTGACCGCGGCATCGCGTTTTACCGCGAGATCGCTCCGATCATCAAGAAGGGACAGACCTACCACCTGAGCCCGGCGGTTGCGCGCATGCGCCATCCGGAGGGCTGGCAGGGGATCGTGCGTGTCGGGGAGAACGGCGAGGCATACGCGCTGATCCACACGTTTGGCGGCTCCTTTCCGGAGACGATCGGACTGAAGCTCCCGCATGACGTCCCGACCACGATCCGAAACACATACTCCGACACGGAGCCGGAGGTCTGGATGGAGGGCGATGTTCTGTACTGCCGCCCGAGAGAGAACTGGAAAGCGGTGGCGGTGCGTCTCGGATCGGGCAAAGGCGCCTGATGCTAAGACCGTGAGAAAGTGAGACAAGAGTTGTAAATGGCAGGGCGTTTTCGGGAAAGGGTCCTCAGAGGGATCCGACCGGAGGCGTTCCTGCCATTTTTGCGGAGTGAACTTCTGGAAAAAAACTCTTGACGCTCCCTTGCTTTTGTGCTAAAGTGTAGGTTGCACTATTGTGCGGGAGTGTGCCCACAAGGGGGTACTATGCCCAAAAATGAAGAAAACTGCAGAAAGAACAAGAGGTGAAAGCATCAATGGAGAAAAACAGGATACGTCCTATTACAAATGGTAAAGGCTTTCGTATGAGCTACTCAAGGCAGAAGGAAGTCCTTGAGATGCCCAATCTGATTGAGGTGCAGAAGGATTCTTACCAGTGGTTTTTGGATGAAGGGCTCAGAGAAGTATTTGATGATATCTCACCGATTGAGGATTACAGCGGCAAGCTGAGCCTCGAGTTTGTTGATTTCAAGCTCTGCGCAGACGACACGAAATACAGCATCGAGGAGTGTGTGGAGCGCGACGCGACCTACGCGGCTCCGCTCAAGGTGCGTGTCCGTCTTCGCAACAAGGAGAATGACGAGATCAGCGAGCATGAGATCTTTATGGGAGATCTTCCGCTGATGACGGACACCGGCACGTTTGTGATTAACGGCGCTGAGCGTGTCATCGTCAGCCAGTTGGTCCGTTCGCCGGGCATCTATTACGCGACCGCGCATGATAAGCTCGGCAAAAAGCTGTATTCCTGCACCGTGATTCCGAATCGCGGCGCGTGGCTGGAATACGAGACGGATTCCAACGATGTTTTCTACGTGCGTGTCGACCGGACGAGAAAGGTTCCTGTTACCGTGCTTGCCCGCGCGCTCGGCGTAAGTTCCAATGCAGAGATTATAGAGTTCTTCGGCGAGGAGCCGAAGATTTTGGCGACCCTTGCGAAAGATACGGCTACCGATTATGAGGAGGGTCTGCTCGAGCTGTACAAGAAGATCCGTCCGGGTGAGCCGCTTGCGGTGGAGAGCGCGGAGAGTCTGATCATGAGTATGTTCTTCGACCCGCGCCGCTATGATTTGGCGAAGGTCGGCAGATATAAGTTTAATAAGAAGCTGATGTTCCGCAACCGTATTAATGGGCACACGCTGGCGGAGGATGTTGTGGATGTGACGACGGGCGAGATCATTGCCGAGGCAGGTACCGTGGCGACACGCGAGCTGGCCGACAAGATCCAGAACGCGGCCGTTCCTTATGTGCTGATCCGCACGGAGGAGCGCGACGTCAAGGTCATTTCCAGCATGATGGTAGACCTGCGGAACTTTGTGGACTGCAATCCGCGTGAGCTCGGCATCACAGAGTTAGTATACTACCCGGTGCTCCAAAGAATACTGGAAGAAAATGACAGTCTGGAGGACCGCAAGGAAGCGATCCGCAAGTCGGTGCATGACCTGATCCCGAAGCATATCACGAAGGATGATATCCTTGCGTCGATCAACTACAACATTCATCTGAGCTACGGCATCGGAAACGATGACGACATCGACCATCTGGGGAACCGCCGTATCCGTGCGGTCGGCGAGCTTTTGCAGAATCAGTACCGTATCGGACTGTCGAGACTGGAGCGTGTTGTGCGTGAGCGCATGACGACGCAGGAGCTCGAGGGAATTTCCCCGCAGTCTTTGATCAATATCAAGCCGGTGACGGCGGCCGTGAAGGAGTTCTTCGGCTCCTCGCAGTTGTCGCAGTTTATGGACCAGAACAACCCGCTTGGCGAGCTGACGCACAAGAGACGTCTCTCCGCGCTGGGTCCGGGCGGTCTGTCGAGAGACCGTGCAGGATTCGAGGTGCGAGACGTACACTATTCTCATTACGGAAGAATGTGCCCGATCGAGACGCCTGAAGGTCCGAACATCGGTCTGATCAACTCGCTGGCGACGTATGCGAGGATCAATGAGTACGGCTTCATCGAGGCGCCGTACCGCAAGATCGACAAATCTGACCCGAAGAATCCGCGTGTCACGGACGAGGTTGTCTACATGACGGCGGACGAAGAGGACAATTATCATGTAGCGCAGGCGAACGAGCAGCTTGACGAGAACGGGCATTTCGTCCGCAAGAACGTCTCCGGCCGTTACCGCGAGGAGACGCAGGAGTATGAGCGCAGCATGTTTGACTTTATGGACGTGTCGCCGAAGATGGTGTTCTCGGTGGCTACGGCTCTGATTCCGTTCCTTGAGAACGACGACGCGAACCGCGCGCTGATGGGCTCCAACATGCAGAGGCAGGCAGTGCCGCTTCTGACGACGGAGGCGCCCGTGGTCGGCACCGGTATGGAGACGAAGACGGCGGTGGACTCCGGCGTCTGCGTGGTCGCGAAGCATGCCGGCACGGTAGAGCGCTCGACGTCCAAGGAGATCGTGATCCGCACGGACGACGGCGTGAGAGAAGAATACCATCTCATGAAGTTTGTGCGAAGCAACCAGAGCAACTGCTACAACCAGCGCCCGATCGTCACAAAGGGCGAGCGCGTGGAAGAGGGACAGGTTATCGCGGACGGTCCTTCCACCTCGAACGGCGAGATCGCGCTCGGCAAGAACCCGCTGATCGGTTTCATGACATGGGAAGGCTACAACTACGAGGACGCCGTGCTTCTGAGCGAAAAGCTGGTGATGGACGACGTCTACACGTCGGTTCATATTGAGGAATACGAGGCCGAGGCGCGCGATACGAAGCTCGGGCCGGAGGAGATCACGAGAGACGTCCCCGGCGTCGGCGACGATGCGCTCAAGGATCTCGATGAGAGAGGAATCATCCGCATCGGCGCGGAGGTGCGCGCCGGCGATATTCTGGTCGGTAAGGTGACGCCGAAGGGCGAGACCGAGCTGACGGCGGAGGAGCGTCTGCTGCGTGCGATCTTCGGTGAGAAGGCGCGCGAGGTCAGAGATACCTCCCTGAAGGTGCCGCACGGTGAGTACGGCATCGTCGTAGACGCGAAGGTGTTTACGCGCGAGAACGGTGACGAGCTGTCTCCGGGCGTGAATCAGGCGGTGCGTATCTACATTGCGCAGAAGAGAAAGATTTCCGTCGGCGACAAGATGGCGGGTCGTCATGGAAACAAGGGCGTGGTCTCGCGCGTGCTTCCGGTGGAGGATATGCCGTTCCTTCCGAACGGACGTCCGCTGGACATCGTGCTGAACCCGCTGGGCGTGCCGTCCCGTATGAACATCGGACAGGTGCTTGAGATCCACCTGAGCCTCGCCGCGAAGGCGCTCGGGTTCAACGTCTCTACGCCGGTCTTTGACGGGGCGAATGAGGAAGATATCATGGACACTCTGGATCTCGCGAATGACTACGTGAATCTCGAGTGGGATGAATTTAAAGCGAAGCATGAGGAGGAGCTGCTCCCAGAGGTCATGGATTACCTCTATGAGAATCGCGACCACAGGAAGGTTTGGAAGGGCGTTCCGATCTCGCGGGACGGCAAGGTGAGGCTGCGCGACGGGCGTACCGGAGAGTATTTCGACAGTCCGGTCACGATCGGTCACATGCATTATCTGAAGCTCCACCATCTGGTAGACGATAAGATCCACGCGCGTTCCATCGGACCGTATGCGCTGGTGACCCAGCAGCCGCTGGGAGGCAAGGCGCAGTTCGGCGGACAGCGTTTCGGAGAGATGGAGGTATGGGCGCTCGAGGCGTACGGCGCGTCGTACACGCTGCAGGAGATCCTGACGGTCAAGTCGGACGATGTAGTGGGACGTGTCAAGACGTACGAGGCGATCATCAAGGGAGAAAATATCCCGCAGCCCGGTATTCCGGAATCCTTCAAGGTGCTCTTAAAGGAGCTCCAGTCGCTTGGCCTCGATGTCAAGGTACTCAGAGAAGACAATACGGAGGTCGAGCTCGTGGAGTCGATCGATTACAGCGACACGGATCTCCGCTCGCTCATCGAGGGTGATAGAGGCTACAACCGCGAGGAAGAGGAATCGCTCGGCAGCTACGGCTTCAGCAAGCAGGAGTTTTCGGACGGCGAGCTGGTAGACGTCGAGGAGGAAGAAGAGCCTGAGGACGAGGAGTTCTACGAAGATCTGGAAGAGGCTTTTGACGAAGAATAAAGAGCCGCTCATGCCGGAATGTTTTCCGGTAAGCAGCAAATTGTGAAAGGAGTACCGCCATGCCAGATATGACAAACAATGAAGGCTATCAGCCGATGACATTTGACGCAATCAAGATTGGGCTTGCTTCTCCGGAGAAGATCAGGGAGTGGTCACACGGAGAGGTGACAAAGCCGGAGACGATCAACTACCGGACCCTGAAGCCGGAAAAGGACGGCCTGTACTGTGAGCGTATTTTCGGACCGAGCAGGGACTGGGAGTGCCACTGCGGTAAGTACAAGAAGATCCGCTATAAGGGCGTGGTCTGCGACCGCTGCGGCGTGGAAGTGACGAAGTCTTCCGTCCGCAGAGAGCGTATGGGCCATATCGAGCTTGCCGCTCCGGTGTCCCACATCTGGTATTTCAAGGGCATCCCGTCCAGAATGGGCCTGATGCTGGATCTCTCTCCGCGTACTTTGGAGAAGGTGTTGTACTTTGCAAATTATATCGTTCTGGAGCCGGGCGCGACGGATCTGCATTACAAGCAGGTGCTGACCGAGCGGGAGTATCAGGACGCAAGAGAAAAGTGGGGCAATGCGTTCCGCGCGGGCATGGGCGCCGAGTCCATCAAGGAGCTGCTTGAGGCGATCGACATGGAGAAGGAAGCCGAGGAGCTCAAGAAGGGGCTGAAGGAGTCCACCGGCCAGAAGCGCGCGCGCATCATCAAGAGACTGGAGGTCGTCGAGGCTTTCCGTGAGTCCGGCAACCGTCCGGAGTGGATGATCATGACGGTGATCCCGGTGATTCCGCCGGATCTGCGCCCGATGGTACAGCTCGACGGCGGACGTTTCGCGACGTCCGACCTGAACGATCTTTACCGCAGGATCATCAACCGCAACAATCGTCTGAAGAGACTGCTGGATCTCGGCGCGCCGGACATCATCGTGCGCAACGAGAAACGTATGCTGCAGGAGGCGGTCGACGCGCTGATCGACAACGGCCGCCGCGGCAGGCCGGTCGTAGGGCCGGGCAACCGGGCGCTGAAATCTCTGTCCGACATGCTAAAAGGAAAATCCGGACGTTTCCGTCAGAATTTGCTTGGAAAACGTGTGGACTATTCAGGACGTTCCGTTATCGTCGTGGGACCGGAGCTGAAGATTTATCAGTGCGGTCTGCCCAAGGAGATGGCGATCGAGCTGTTCAAGCCTTTCGTGATGAAGGAGCTGGTAGCGAACGGGACCTCTCACAATATCAAAAACGCGAAGAAGATGGTGGAGCGTCTGCAGCCGGAGGTCTGGGACGTGCTCGAGGAGGTCATCAAGGAGCACCCGGTGATGCTGAACCGCGCTCCCACATTGCACCGCCTCGGTATTCAGGCGTTTGAGCCGATTCTTGTCGAGGGTAAGGCGATCAAGCTTCATCCGCTCGTGTGTACCGCATTCAACGCGGACTTCGACGGAGACCAGATGGCGGTACATCTTCCGCTGTCCGTGGAGGCGCAGGCGGAGTGCCGTTTCCTGCTGCTCTCCCCGAACAATCTGCTGAAGCCGTCGGACGGCGGCCCTGTGGCAGTTCCGTCGCAGGATATGGTGCTTGGCATTTACTATCTGACGCAGGAGCGGCCGGGCGCGCTGGGCGAGGGCAAGTTCTTCCGCAGCGTGAGCGAGGCGATCCTCGCATACGAGAACAAGGCGCTGACCCTGCAGTCGAAGATCAAGGTCCGTATGGAGAAGAAGCTGGAGGACGGCACGGTTCTGCAGGAGATCGTCGAGTCCACGCTCGGACGTTTCCTGTTCAATGAGATTCTTCCGCAGGATCTCGGTTTCGTGGATCGTTCGATCCCGGGCAACGAGCTGAAGCTCGAGGTGGATTTCCTCGTCGGCAAGAAGGGTCTGAAGCAGATCCTTGAGAAAGTCATCAACACGCACGGGGCGACCAAGACCGCAGAGGTGCTGGATGATATCAAGGCAACCGGCTACAAATATTCGACACAGGCAGCCATGACGGTATCCATTTCCGACATGACGGTGCCGCCGGAGAAGCCGGAGCTGATCAAGAGAGCGCAGGACACCGTAGACCGGATTACGAAGAACTACAAGCGCGGTCTGATCACGGAGGAGGAGCGTTATAAGGAAGTCGTTGAGACTTGGAAGAACACGGACGATGTGCTCACGAAGGCTCTGCTCGACGGACTGGACAAATACAACAACATTTTCATGATGGCGGACTCGGGAGCCCGTGGTTCCGACAAGCAGATCAAACAGCTTGCCGGCATGCGCGGCCTGATGGCGGATACGACCGGACATACGATCGAGCTGCCGATCAAGTCAAACTTCCGTGAGGGTCTTGACGTTCTGGAATACTTCATGTCGGCGCACGGCGCCCGCAAGGGCTTGTCCGACACGGCTCTGCGTACCGCGGACTCCGGTTATCTGACGAGACGTCTGGTCGACGTATCGCAGGAACTGATCATCCGCGAGGTGGACTGCTGCGAGGGCAAGGACGAGATCCCGGGTATGTATATCAAGGGATTCACGGATGGAAGAGAAGAGATCGAGAGTGTTCAGGAGCGTATGACGGGACGTGTGTCCTGTGAGACGATCTATGATAAGAACGGAGAGGTAATCGTCAAGGCAAACCACATGATCACGCCCGGACGCGCGGCGCGCATCGTGAAGGACGGCGTGAGAGAGGACGGCAAGCCATACGAGAAGATCAAGATCCGCACGATCCTGACCTGCCGCTCCCACAATGGTATCTGCGCGAAGTGCTACGGCGCGAACCTTGCGACCGGCGAGACGGTGCAGGTCGGTGAGTCGGTCGGTATCATCGCGGCGCAGTCGATTGGTGAGCCGGGTACTCAGTTGACAATGCGTACCTTCCATACCGGCGGCGTGGCAGGCGGCGATATCACGCAGGGTCTTCCGCGTGTTGAGGAGCTGTTCGAGGCGAGAAAGCCGAAGGGACTTGCGATCATTACCGAGATCGCGGGCAATGTCACGATCCGCGATACGAAGAAAAAGCGCGAGATCATTGTGACGAACGATGAGACGGGCGAGTCCAAGACCTACCTGATCCCTTACGGATCGAGGATCAAGGCGGCGGACGGCGCATATCTGGAGGCCGGCGACGAGCTGACCGAGGGCAGCGTGAATCCGCACGACATCCTGAAGATCAAGGGCGTTGAGGCCGTGCAGGACTACATGCTCCGCGAGGTGCAGCGCGTGTACCGTCTGCAGGGCGTTGAGATCAACGACAAGCACATTGAGGTGATCGTGCGCCAGATGCTCAAGAAGATCCGCGTCGAGAACAACGGCGATAC
>CANQVH010000068.1 GCA_947627245.1 uncultured Lachnospiraceae bacterium
TTTCAGGGGCCGACGTAACTCAATCAAGTTACGCCGACCCCTGGTTGGAGCTATCTATTTCCCGACAGCCCCTTTTTGACAATATTCAATATAGTATTAATACTTATTGTTTTCGCGATTACGTTCCAAACAGGTCGGCGTGTGAGCCGGTTCGGGCAAGAAGCAGTTCCGTATCACTTTGCTTGTAAATTAATAGCCAGTCCGGCTCTATATGACATTCTCTATATCCGGCATAATTGCCGCTCAAATTATGATCTCTGTTTTTTGGCGGCAGAGGTTTAGGAATGCGAAGAATATCAATCGCCTGTTGCAACAATGCTATTTGATTCCCACGTTTTACGCATATACGGAAATCTTTTTTGAACCTGGTGGAGTACCTTACATTGAGCATAACTATTCCTCCATCAGTTCGGCAAAAAGATCCTCCGTGCTTCCGGTGAACATTGTGCCACCGCCCCGTTCAAGTTCTTCCATTGACGCTAACGTTTCTGCATTAGGCACTTCAGCCGGTACGGCTGCTCCTTGCAGAAAAGAAACGATATAATACATTTTGCTGTCAGGTATCTGATCTATGAGATTTTTGGCAAGCTCCCTATAACTCATGGTAGCACATCCTTTCATGGATATATTAGTATTATCAATACAAATTATTTTTATTTATTTTACCATTTAGTCATGTTGAATACAAGTGAAAACGGATAGGAAGTAAAAAATATAAGGTTTGGAATGACTGTCAAGAAAAAATACTTGACAGCTCTCTTTTTTTCCTGTATGATAGCCAAGGTGATTGACATGGATCAGGTTTTGAAGCAGTCCCTCCTGTACGATTTTTACGGGGAGCTGCTGACGGAGCATCAGAGGAGCGTGTATGAGGAGGTCGTGCAGAACGATCTGTCTTACTCGGAGGCGGCTGAGATGTTCGGCGTCAGCAGGCAGGGGATCCACGAGCTCGTGAAGCGGTGCAACCGCATTCTGGAGGAATACGAGTCCAGACTGCATCTGGTCGAGCGTTTCCTGCAGATTCGGGCGAATGTGCAGCAGATTCAGGAGTTATCCGCGCACTGTGAGTCGATCAGCCGTGAGGCGTTGGCGAAGCAGGTGTATGATATTTCGGAGAAGATTCTGGAGGAGCTTTAGTATGGCGTTTGAGAGCTTATCGGAAAAGCTTCAGAATGTGTTCAAAAACCTGCGCAGCAAGGGCAGGCTGACCGAGGCGGACGTCAAGACCGCGCTGCGTGAGGTCAAGATGGCGCTTTTGGAGGCGGACGTCAGCTTCAAGGTGGTAAAGCAGTTTATTAATGCGGTGCAGGAAAAGGCGATCGGGCAGGACGTTATGAACGGCCTGAATCCCGGCCAGATGGTGATCAAGATCGTCAATGACGAGCTGGTATCACTGATGGGTTCTGAGACGACGGAGATCGCGCTGAAGCCGGGTTCCGAGGTGACGGTCATCATGATGGCCGGACTGCAGGGCGCAGGCAAGACGACGACCGCGGCGAAGCTCGCCGGAAAGTTCAAGTCGAAGGGCCGCAAGCCTCTTCTGGTGGCGTGTGATGTATATCGGCCGGCGGCGATCAGGCAGCTTGAGATCAACGGCGAGAAGCAGGGCGTCGAGGTCTTTTCCCTCGGGGATAAGATCAGCCCGGTGGAGATTGCGCGGCAGTCCGTGGAATACGCGAAGGCGCACGGGATCAACACCGTGATGCTCGACACGGCGGGTCGTCTCCACATCGATGAGGACATGATGCAGGAGCTGCAGGAAATCAAGCAGACCGTAGATGTCGATCAGACGGTGCTCGTCGTGGACGCGATGACCGGTCAGGACGCGGTGAACGTGGCCTCGATGTTCGAGGAGAAGATCGGGATCGACGGCGTGATCGTGACGAAGCTCGACGGCGATACGAGAGGCGGCGCGGCGCTTTCCATCAAGGCGACCTGCGGCAAGCCGATCCTCTATGCGGGCATGGGCGAGAAGCTTTCCGATCTGGAGCAGTTCTATCCCGACCGCATGGCGTCGCGAATCCTCGGCATGGGCGATGTGCTTTCCCTGATCGAGAAGGCACAGGAGAACATCGACGAGGAAAAGGCAAAGTCGATGGAGCAGAAGCTGCGCAAGGCGCAGTTCGGTTTCGACGATTATCTGGAGAGCATGAACCAAATGAAGAATATGGGCGGTCTGTCGAGCATCATCAGCATGCTGCCGGGCGTCGGCGGACAGATGAAGCAGCTCGAGGATGCAATCGACGAGAGCAAGATGAAGCAGGTCGAGTCGATCATCCTTTCGATGACGCCGCAGGAGCGGTCAAATCCGGATATCCTGAATCCGTCCAGAAAGCGAAGGATCGCGGACGGCGCGGGCGTCGATATCAGCGAGGTCAATAAGCTGGTGAAACAGTTCGAGCAGGGGCGGAAGATGATGAAACAGTATTCCGGGCTGCTCGGCGGCAAGATGGGTAAAAGAGGTAAGTTCAAACTTCCTTTTTAACATAATAAATCAAACCGGGGAGGTGAAAGAGATGGCAGTAAAGATCAGACTGAGAAGAATGGGAAAGAAGAAAGCTCCTTTCTATAGAATCGTTGTAGCGGATTCCAGATCTCCGAGAGACGGCAGATGTATCGAGGAAATTGGCACCTACAATCCGAGCGCTGATCCGAGCGAGTTCAAGATCAACGAGGAGCTTGCGAAGAAATGGCTTGCGAACGGAGCCCAGCCGACAGAGGTGGTCGGTAAGCTTTTCAAGATTGCCGGTATCGAGAAATAAGACAGATGTTGCAGGTCACTAGATGACGGTAACACACAGAGGTGAGCTGAATGAAAGAGTTGGTAGAAGTGATTGCGAAATCTCTGGTCGAGCATCCGGACGAGGTAGTGGTTACTGAAAAGCAGAGTGGCAAGACACTCGTATTGGAGCTGAAAGTTGCGCCTTCCGATATGGGAAAGGTGATCGGCAAACAGGGCAGAATTGCAAAAGCGATCCGCTCAGTGGTGAAAGCCGCGGCATCCAGAGAGGACAAGAAAGTAGTAGTTGACATCATGTAGATGCTGAAAGCTACGAAAAGAGGCTGTCGGGAAATTTTTTCGGCAGCCCTTATTGTTACAGACGGACCAGAGACGAAAGGAATCAGGGCGGGAGATATGGAAGATAGGTTTCAGGTGGGCGTGATCTCGTCCACACACGGAATCGCGGGAGAGGTAAAGGTCTACCCGACGACCGACGACCCGAAGCGCTTCAAACAGTTGAAGAGCGTCCTGCTCGACACAGGGAAGGAGCTGCGCGAGCTTGAGGTCTCCGGAGTAAAATTTTTCAAACAGATGGTGATCCTCAAATTCCGGGGATACGACAAGATTGAGGATATCCTGCCGTACAAGGGGAAAAGCCTGTATGTGACGCGCGAAAATGCGGTGCGGCTGGAGAAGAATGAGTACTTCATCGCTGACCTGATCGGCATGAAGGTGTACGAGGAAGACGACAGTTGCCTCGGCGAGCTGACGGACGTGCTGCAGACCGGAGCGAATGACGTATATGTGGTGAAGATGGAGAACGGAAAGGATGTGCTGATCCCGGCGATCCGGCAGTGCATTCTCGACGTGGACATAGAAGCGGGACGGATGAAGGTTCATCTGCTGGAGGGGCTGCTCGAATGAACTATTATGTATTGACGCTGTTTCCGGAGATGATCGAGAACGGGATGAACACGAGCATTATCGGCCGTGCGATCGCGGGCGGGTATCTGTCGCTTGAGACCGTGAATATCCGGGATTATTCACTGAGCGGGAACGGAAGGATCGACGATTATCCCTATGGCGGAGGCGCCGGCATGGTGATGCAGGCGGAGCCAATCTGCCGGGCGTACGAGGATCTTGTACAGCGGATCGGCAAGAAGCCGCGCGTCGTCTATCTCACGCCGCAGGGCCGCGTGTTCGACCAGCAAATGGCGGAGAAACTGGCTCGAGAGGAGGATCTGATCTTCCTGTGCGGGCATTACGAAGGGGTAGACGAGCGCGTACTGGAGGAGATCGTGACGGACCATGTTTCGATCGGGGATTATGTGCTGACCGGCGGCGAGCTCCCGGCGATGGTGATGATGGATTCCATCGCGCGCATGGTGCCGGGCGTGCTGAGCAATCAGGAGTCGGGGCAGTACGAGAGCTTTCAGGACGGACTTTTGGAGTATCCGCAGTACAGCAGGCCGGAGGAATGGCGAGGGAAGCAGGTGCCGCCCGTTCTGCTGTCCGGACATCACGGAAATGTGGACCGCTGGCGGCGGGATCAGTCGCTGTTGCGCACGCTGAGAAACCGCCCGGAGCTGCTTGCCCGCGCAGAGCTGGACAAGAAGGACCGCAAATATCTGCAGAGTTTGCTGGATGAGGAGGAAGCGGCGCGCGACGCGGACGGTACGGGCTGCGTGCCCGGCAATGGGCTGACGGAGGAGGAAAAGAAGTTTTTGACAAAACTTCTTGCAATTTGAAAGAAAGCATGATAAAATAAAACGCGTTGTGAGAAGGAGACGGTCCTCTGCCGCGGAGTTTGCGTGACTGTAAACAGTTATATGGCCTGCGTTAAGAACGTCCGAGAACAGAAGGAGGAACACACAATGAACGAGATTATCAAAAACATCGAAGCCGAGCAGTTGAAGGCTGAGGTGCCGCAGTTCAATGTCGGTGATACCGTCAGAGTCTACGGCAAGATCAAAGAGGGAAACCGCGAGAGAATTCAGGTCTTTGAGGGCATCGTGCTCAAGAAGCAGGGAGGAAGCGTGAGAGCGACTTTCACGGTTCGCAAGAATTCCAACGGTGTCGGCGTTGAGAAGACATGGCCGCTGCATTCCCCGAACGTCGAGAAGGTAGAAGTCGTGAGACGCGGTAAGGTAAGACGTGCGAAGCTGACCTACTTGAGAGGACGTGTGGGTAAGAGAGCCAAGGTAAAAGAGCTTGTGAAATAAGGAATCGGTAGGGGCGTTGCAGAATTTGAACTATTTTTTTGCAACGCTCCTTTTGCATTGAACGGAGTTTCTATTTCAGGTAAGGAGCAGGGTATGAGAAGGAAGCCGCAAGAGCAGCAGGCTGTGGGCGATATGGAGCTCGTGCAGCCGGCTACAATTCCCCAGAAAAAGAGATCCGTGGTGCGCAATATCCTGCTGTGGACCTTCGAGATCCTTGTGGTGATCTTGTTTGCCTATGTGGTTGTCTATTTCTTCGGCCAGTCCCGCACAAATGTCGGGCAGTCGATGGATGTCACGCTGTCCGGGGGAGATACGGTGCTGCTGAACGTGATGGCGTATCAGTTGGGCTCTCCGAAGCGCGGAGACGTGATCTCGTTCAAGCCGAACGGCAGTACGACGGGGCATTCGAGCATCAAGCGGATCATCGGGCTTCCGGGAGAGACGATCCAGATCAAGGACGGAATGATCTATATCAACGGCGCCGTGTATCTGGAAAAGAAAAATTATCCGGCGATCACGAACCCGGGCATCGCGGCCGACGAGGTCAAGCTCGGCGACAAGCAGTACTTCGTGCTCGGCGACAACCGGAATAACAGTGAAGACAGCCGATTTGGGGACGTCGGTCTTGTGAATTCCGATTATATTGAGGGCAAGGTCTGGTTTGTGCTTTCGTCGCAGGGACACAGGGGATTCCTGAAGGATTGAGGCACAGATTGCGGGACTGCGCCGTCGTGCCGGAAAGAGACGGCTGTACAGATTGTGAGGGGACAGATGAATTATCAGTGGTATCCCGGCCATATGACGAAGGCCAGACGCATGATGCAGGAGGATATCCGGCTGATCGATCTGGTTATTGAGCTGCTTGACGCCAGAGTGCCGTATTCCAGCAGAAATCCGGACATCGATGAGCTTGGGAAAAACAAAGCGCGGCTGGTTCTTTTGAACAAGGCTGATCTCGCAGACGCGCGGCGCAGCCGTATGTGGGCGGAATATTTTCGTGAAAAGGGATGTCTGGCCGCGGAGATTGATTCGAGAAACGGCGCGGGCATGAAACAGATCCAAGAGCTGATCCGCGAGGCCTGCCGGGAGAAGACGGAACGCGACCGCAAACGGGGGATCCTGAATCGCCCGGTGCGCGCGATGGTCGCCGGGATCCCGAACGTGGGGAAATCCACTTTTATTAATACGCTTGCCGGCAAGGCGTGCGCGAAAACCGGCAACCGGCCCGGAGTGACGAAGGGGAAGCAGTGGATCCGCCTGAATAAGAGCGTGGAGCTTCTCGACACGCCGGGGATCCTTTGGCCGAAATTTGAGGATCAGACGGTCGGGCAGAAGCTTGCGGTGATCGGATCGATCCGGGACGAGATCCTTCAGGCGGAGGAGCTGGCAATGTGGATCATAGGATTCCTGCGCGCGGAGTATCCGGGTACGCTGAAGGAGCGATACGGAATGCCAGAGGACGGCACGGATC
Organism: uncultured Lachnospiraceae bacterium; assembly: GCA_947627245.1. Taxonomy (GTDB): domain Bacteria; phylum Bacillota; class Clostridia; order Lachnospirales; family Lachnospiraceae; genus Choladousia. The sequence goes on from CANQVH010000068.1 coordinate 6,416, forward strand.
TTGAGCTGTTCGGAGGGATCGCCGAGTCGCGCGGATGTCTGCAAAAGGGCGGTCAGCCGGATCTGAAGAGAGCCGCCGCACTCGTCGTGGATGATCTGAGAAACGGAAGACTCGGGAGGGTCACATTGGAAATACCCGGATAATACGGGCGCGCATTGCATAAGTAGAAAGAAAGCAGGGGTGTTTGGAGCATGCAGGAGAAGCAGAACGACCAGAACGGCGCCGCGAAGGGCAAAGAAGAGCTGGATATCAAAAAAGAGATTATGAGCTGGATATTTTATATTTTATTTGTTGTAGCGCTGACTTATCTGATTATTCATTTCGTCGGACAGAGAACCGTGGTGGACGGACGGTCCATGGAGGATACGCTGCACGACCATGACAATCTGATCGTCGAGAAGCTTTCCTACCGGTTCGGCGACCCGAAGCGATTCGACATCATTGTATTTCCGCCAAAGGGCTCGCCGAAGGAGCTGTACATCAAACGGATCATCGGACTTCCGGGCGAGACCGTGCAGATTGACGACGAGGGCAATATTTATATCGACGGCAAGCTGCTTGAGGAAGACTACGGCAAGGAGACAATCCTGAATCCGGGCGGGGCGGCCGAGCCGATCAAGCTGGGGGACGACGAGTACTTTGTGCTCGGGGACAACCGGAACAACAGTCGTGACAGCAGAGATCGGGAACATGTCGGGAATATCAAGCGAAAGGACATCGTAGGAAGGGCATGGGTGCGCATCTGGCCGCTGAGCGACATCGGCGTCCTGAAGCATCAGTAAAGACTTTGGCAAAACGTCAGAAATATGGTGGTGAGAAAAATTGCGGCGGGAACAGAAGAAAAAGAAAAAAAGTGTGATGCGGGAATTTATGCGCTGGATTCTCTTTCTTGTGTCGCTTTTCGGAGCCACCTTTCTCATTGTCCGTTTTGTCGGAGAGAGGACCGTGGTGAGCGGCGATTCGATGTATCCGTCGCTCGAGGACGGCGATAATCTGATCGTTGACAAGATTTCTTACCGTTTTTCCGACCCGAAGCGCTTTGACGTCGTTGTGTTTCCGTTTCGGTATCAGGACGAGACGTATTACATCAAGCGTGTGATCGGGCTTCCGGGCGAGACCGTGCAGATTCTGGACGGGGAGATTTATATCAACGGGCGGATACTGAAGGAGCCGTACGGATACGAGGCGATCCGCAATCCGGGCTTCGCATCCTCGGAGATCACGCTTGCGGCGGATGAGTATTTCGTGCTCGGGGACAACCGCAACAACAGCCGCGACAGCAGGGAGCCGAGCGTCGGGAACATCTCCCGGGATGAAATCATCGGCAAGGCGCTGTTTTGCATATGGCCGTTCTCCAAGATCGGCCCGGTCGGGTGACTGCGGAGGATAGAGTGTATGAAGAGTATCAGTGAGATAAAGAAGGAATTTGCTCAGGCCGGCGACGGAGAGCTTTCCGTGTTGTTCGACAGGTATGCGGACGACGGGAGGGCGGGCGTTGTCGGCCTGATTGCGCAGTATCGGAAGAAAATCGAGAAGCTGGAGGCGGAGCGCAGGCGGCTTGACGCGATGCGGGTCTATGAGCGGGAATACGCGCATTGCGGCCTTGTCTGCGGGATTGACGAGGCCGGACGGGGACCGCTTGCGGGGCCGGTAGTCGCGGGCGCTGTCATTCTGCCGAAGGACTGCGAGATTTTGTATCTGAACGATTCCAAACAGCTCAGCGCAAAGCGCAGGGAAGAGCTGTTCGACGAGATAAAGGAAAAAGCGGTCGCGTGGGGGATCGGTATGGCCTCTCCGGCGCGGATCGATGAGATCAATATTCTGCAGGCGACCTACGAGGCGATGCGTCAGGCGGTGGGCATGCTGGATCCTGCGCCGCAGGTGCTTCTGAACGATGCGGTTCGCATTCCGGGCATCGAGCTTGTGCAGGTGCCGATCATCAAGGGCGACGCGAAGAGCTTGTCGATCGCTGCGGCGAGCGTGCTGGCGAAGGTGACGAGGGACCGGCTGATGGTGGAATATGACAAGGTCATGCCGGAATACGGCTTTGCCGCGCATAAGGGCTACGGTTCCGCGGCGCATATTGAGGCGTTGAAAAAATACGGGCCGTCCCCGATCCATCGGAAGTCGTTTATCGGGAATTTTGTGCGAGTGGGAGACATGGACTGACCAAGCGCGCAACGGGCGGAGAGAATATAGGAAAAGTAATTCGAATAAGCATGAGATCGGCAGCCGATACGAGCGGCAGGCGGCGCGATATCTGGAAGAACGGGGATATCGGATATTGGAACGGAACTACCGCTGCAAACTCGGAGAGATTGATCTGATCGCGCGGGAGGGCGGCTATCTGGTATTTGTCGAGGTGAAATACCGGACAGATGAGCATGCCGGATACGGATTCGAGTCGGTGGATGTGAAAAAGCAACGCAGGATCGTGCGCGCCGCTTCGTGGTATCTCTACGAAAAGCACGTCCGGGAGGATCAGTCGTGCCGCTTCGATGTGATCTCGTTTCTCGGGGAAAAAATTACGCTGGTGCGGGACGCGTTTCAGACATAGCTGCCCATGAGAACGAGGCGGACGACGGGCGGCGTTTAAAAGGAACAAGGGAAAAAACGGGATGCGGAGGATGAAGGTATGACGCTTGTGAGAAAATCAGGAAAGCCTGTGCTTCGGGAAAATCATAAGAACGGGGTGCTGTACTTCACCTTCCCGCAGCTTGGCGCGCAGCCGGGTTTTGTCCATGGATTCAGCAGCCGGATCGGCGGGGTGAGCCAAAATGAATTTGCCGAGATGAACCTGAGTTTTTCCAGAGGAGACGATCCGGAGCGCGTCAAAGAGAACTACCGGAGGATCGCATCCGCGATCGGCTTTGACGACGCGAGGATCGTCTGCTCGGATCAGACCCATACGAACAATGTTCGGGAGGTCACGGGAGAGGACTGCGGAAAAGGCTATCTGCGGTCGCGCGATTATGCGGATGTGGACGGACTCGTGACAGATGAGCCGGGCGTGGTGCTTGCGACGTTTTTTGCGGACTGTGTGCCGTTGTATTTTATCGATCCCGAGCACCGGGCGATCGGATTGTCCCATTCCGGCTGGAAAGGGACGGTCAGCGATATTGCCGGCGTCACCGTGCGGATGATGCGGGAGAAATACGGCTCCCGGCCGGAGGAGCTGCTCGCGGCGATCGGGCCGTCGATCTGTCAGGACTGCTACGAGGTAAGCGAGGACGTGATCGAACAGGTCCGCGAAAGCTACAGGGAAGAGCTGTGGCCGGAGCTGTTTTATCGAAAAGAAAACGGCAGGTACCAGTTGAATCTCTGGGAGGCCTGCCGCCAAAATATGCTGCGCGCCGGACTGCGCCCGGAACACATCGAGGTCACGGACGTCTGTACCTGCTGCAATCCGGACCTTCTCTTTTCTCACCGCGCCTCACACGGAAAGCGAGGGAATCTCGCCGCGTTTTTAGGCATTTGCGAGCCGCCGCGGACAGAGATGCGGTGAAACGGATTGAATTTTATTGCTTCTGCGCGCGCATCGACTCAAGCAGCTCATTGATCTTCTCGGTCGGCGTCTCCATCTTGCCAAGTGTCATGTCGTGGTTGAGCGCTTCGATGATGATCGCCAGAAATCTCGTCATGTCCGCCTCCGCGTAATACGGCTTCTTCAGAAGCTCCGGGTTGCGGTAGTTCAGGTTTGTCGTGACGACCTTCGAGATGTAGCCCTTTTCATAATATTCGTCGAATTTATCAAAACCGTCCGTGAACAGCCCGAAGGTGGTGCACACAAAGACGCGCTTCGCGCCGCGCGCCTTGACCTGACGGGCCACGTCCAGCATGCTTTCACCGGAGGAGATCATATCGTCTATGACGATGACGTCCTTTCCTTCGACGGAGTCCCCGAGAAATTCATGCGCGACGATCGGGTTCTTGCCGTTTACGACGGTCGAATAATCACGTCTTTTGTAGAACATTCCCATATCGATGCCGAGAATATTGGAAAAATAGACGGCTCGTCCCATCGCACCCTCGTCCGGGCTGATGATCATCAGGTGATCGTTGTCGATTCGGAAATCCTCCACATTATCGAGAAGCGCTTTCAGGAACTGATAGGTCGGCATGAAGCTGTCAAAGCCCTTCAGCGGGATCGCGTTCTGTACGCGCGGATCATGCGCGTCGAAGGTGATAATATTCGAGACGCCCATATCGGTCAGCTCCTGCAGCGCGAGCGAGCAGTCAAGCGATTCCCGCTTGGCCCGTTTGTGCTGACGACCCTCGTAGAGAAATGGCATGACGACGTTGATCCGCTTGGCTTTGCCCGTGGCCGCCGAGATGATACGCTTCAGATCCTGATAATGGTTGTCCGGCGACATGTGGTTCTCGTGTCCGCAGACCGTGTAGGTCAGGCTGTAGTTGCACACATCGACCAGTATATAGAGGTCTGCGCCGCGCACGGATTCGTTGATCTGTCCCTTGCCCTCGCCGGTGCCGAACCGCGGGCATCTGCAGTCCAGCAGGTAAGAGTCCTCCAGATAACCGGGCAGGGAGGCAAGGTACGCGTTGTCCGAAACGGCTTCTCTCCTTGAGGTGACGAGATGACGGTTCACGGCCTGCCCAAACTCCCGGCAACTCTCCAATGCTGCGATCTTCAGTGGACCAAGCGGTAAAATGTGCTCGTTATTCTCGTATTCTGTCATAATTTCCTCCGTTGTATGTGCTTTCCTTCTGCTATCTTATTTATATCATTCCCGTATTTTACAGTCAAGACAAAGCGTCTGCGCAGGATCGATTTTCGCGCAAAGAGGACATGCCGGCTTGCATTTTCGGGGAAGAGATAGTATGATGAAAAAAATTGCAGGGATACCGAAATGTCGGGAGAACTGCGAAAGAAGACGGTTGGACGGGAAGGATCGGATCATGGAAAAACGGACGGAACATAAGATCAGACAAGTGCTTCCGGGGAGCATCGCGCAGGAGCTTGAGCTTGCGGCGGGGGATGTGCTTCTGGAGGTGAACGGACAGCCGGTCGAGGATGTGTTCGATTATCACTATCTGACAAACGAAGAGTACCTGACCGTCATGGTGCGCAAAGCAAACGGCGAGGAGTGGGAGCTTGAGATCGAGAAGGAGTTTGAGGAGGATCTCGGGATCGTATTTGAGAACTCTCTGATGGACGAGTACCGTTCCTGCAGGAACAAATGCATTTTCTGCTTTATCGACCAGATGCCGAAGGGCATGCGGGAGACGCTGTATTTCAAGGATGACGATTCGCGGCTGTCATTTCTGCAGGGGAATTATGTGACACTGACGAATATGAGCGATCACGACATCGAGCGGATCATCCGTTATCGGCTGGAGCCGATCAACATCTCTTTCCACACGATGAATCCGCAACTGCGCTGTAAGATGCTGAACAACCGTTTTGCGGGGGATATATTTGCAAAGGTGGACGCGCTGGCCGAGGCGGGCATCGAGATGAACGGGCAGATCGTGCTGTGCAGGGGCGTTAATGACGGCGAGGAGCTGGATTATTCGATCCGGGAGCTTGCAAAATATCTGCCGAGCATGAGAAGCGTTTCGGTCGTTCCGGTCGGTCTGACGAGATTCCGGGACGGATTGTATCCGCTGGAGCCGTTCACGCCGCAGGACGCGGAGCAGGTCATCGACTGCATTGAGTCGTGGCAGAGAAAGTTTTATCGGGAGTATGGACTGCATTTTGTCCATGCGTCCGATGAGTGGTATATCATGGCCGGGAGGGAAGTCCCGGAAGAGGAACGCTACGACGGATACCTTCAGTTGGAGAACGGGGTCGGCATGATGCGGCTGCTGCGTGCGGAGACGGAAGAGGCGCTTGCGCGGATGACAGCAGAGACGAAAGAAGCCGGACATACGGAAGATCCGGCGGAACCGATGCGGGAGATCTCCATCGCGACGGGGCGGCTGGCCGCTCCGCTGATTCGCGAGCTGTGCGGGAAGATCCGGGAAAAATTCCCCGGGCTGACGGTACACGTTCATGCGGTCGCCAATCAGTTTTTCGGGGAGCTGATCACGGTCTCGGGGCTGATTACCGGGACGGATCTGATCGGGCAGTTGAAGGGAAAGCCGCTCGGAACGCAACTGCTTCTCCCGGTGAATATGCTGCGAAGCGGAGAACAGGTATTTTTGGATGATGTGACGGTGGAGGAGCTGGAAAAGGCTTTACAAATAAAAGTGCGTATTGTAAAATCAAGCGGACAAGATTTCGTCGCGGCGGTGACGGGAAAGGATGAGGAAGAAGACGGATGAGCAAGCCGATCGTAGCGATCGTCGGACGCCCGAATGTGGGCAAGTCGACGCTGTTTAATGCGCTGGCGGGTGAGAATATCGCAATCGTGAAGGATACGCCGGGCGTGACGAGAGACAGGATCTATGCCGATGTAGAGTGGCTGAATATCAATTTTACCCTGATCGATACGGGAGGCATCGAGCCGGACAGCAGCGATGTGATCCTTGCGCAGATGCGCGATCAGGCGCAGATTGCGATCGATACCGCGGATGTGATCCTTTTCATGGTGGACAATAAGCAGGGACTGGTGGATTCGGACGCGAAGGTCGCGGACATGCTGCGCCGTTCGCACAAGCCGGTGGTCCTTGTGGTAAATAAGGTGGACGACTTCACCCGCGACATGCCGGACGTCTATGAATTTTACAATCTCGGCATCGGCGACCCGAACCCGATCTGCGCGAGCAACAAGCTGGGCGTGGGGGAGCTGCTTGACAAGGTGGTCGCATATTTTGACGACGAGGAAACGGACGAGGAGGAGGACGGACGGCCGAGGATCGCGATCGTCGGCAAGCCGAATGTCGGGAAATCCTCCCTGATCAACCGTCTGCTCGGGGAGAAGCGCCTGATCGTCTCCGAGATTGCGGGTACGACGCGCGACGCCGTGGACACCGCGGTGAAGTGGGACGGAAGAGATTATGTGTTCATCGACACGGCGGGACTGCGCAGAAAGAGCAAGATCAAAGAGGAGCTGGAGCGCTACAGCATCATCCGCACGGTCACTGCGGTGGAGCGCGCCGATGTGGTGGTGCTTCTGATCGACGCGATTGAGGGCGTGACGGAGCAGGACGCGAAGATCGCCGGAATCGCGCACGACCGTGGGAAAGGGATCATCATCGCGGTGAATAAATGGGACGCGATCGAGAAGGACGACAAGACAATCTACAAATACCGGGACGACATCCGCAATGTGCTGTCCTACATGCCGTATGCGGAGATCCTGTTTATCTCGGCGGAGACGGGACAGCGCCTGCCGAAGCTGTTTGAGACGATCGACATGGTGATCGCAAATCAGTCGATGCGCGTGGCGACCGGGGTGCTAAACGAGATCATGGCGGAGGCCGTTGCTCTGCAGCAGCCGCCTTCGGATAAGGGAAAACGACTGAAGCTTTACTATATTACGCAGGTATCGGTGAAGCCGCCGACCTTCGTGGTGTTTGTCAACGATAAGCAACTGATGCATTTTTCGTATACAAGGTATCTGGAAAATAAGATCAGGGACACGTTCGGATTCAAGGGAACTTCTCTGAAGTTTATTATCAGGGAAAGAAAGGATAAGGAGAAATAGCGATGGTGCGTTTGTTTTGTCTGGCGATCGGCTATCTGTTCGGGCTGTTCCAGACGGGCTACATTTACGGCAGACTTCACGGGATCGATATCCGCGAGTACGGAAGCGGGAACGCGGGCACGACGAACACGCTGCGCACGCTCGGCAGAACGGCAGGCGCGGTCACGCTTTTGGGCGACGCGTTCAAGTGCGTGTTTGCGGTGCTGCTTGTGCGGTTTCTTTTCCGGGAAAAGTATGGGGACATGCTGCCGCTTTTGAGCATATATACGGCCGCCGGAGTGATCTTGGGACACAATTTTCCGTTTTATCTGCATTTCCACGGTGGCAAGGGGATCGCGGCGACGGCCGGGCTGATCCTCGCGACGAGCCGGATCATGACGCTGCTCGGTCTGGTGACGTTTTGCGCCGCGCTTTTCCTGACTCACTACGTATCGCTTGGTTCGCTGCTGGTCTACATCGGCTTTGTCATTGAGCTGATCGTGTTCGGGCAGCTCGGGATGTTCGGGATGGCGCAGGCGTACTTGAACGAGATGTATGCGGTCGGTATCGTGCTGATGCTGCTCGCGTTCTGGATGCACCGCGAGAACATCAGGCGTCTGTTGCGCGGGGAAGAGCGGAAGACGTATCTGCGAAAGCATGAGGACTGAAAAGAGAGAAGAATTCTAGGAGGAAATATGGCGGATATAGCTGTGATCGGCGCGGGGAGCTGGGGCACGGCCCTTGCAATCCTGCTGCATGAGAATGGAAATCAGGTGACGCTGTGGTCTTACCGCGAGGAAGAGGCCCAGAAGATCCGCTCGACGAGGCAGAATGAATCGAAGCTGCCCGGAGTGACGATCCCGGAGGAAATTCTTGTCACATCGGATCTCGCGCTCGCGGCGCGAGGGAAAAAGATACTGGTGCTTGTGGTGCCGTCCAACTGTGTCCGCGAGACGGCGCGGAAGATGCGCCCGTTCGTCGACGAGGGAGCGGCGGTCGTCTGCGCCTCAAAGGGAGTCGAGGAGGATACGCTTGACACGATGACGGATATCGTGGAGGAAGAAATCCCGCAGGCGGACGCGGCGGTGCTCTCGGGCCCCAGCCACGCGGAGGAGGTCGCGCGGGGGCTGCCGACGACCTGCGTGATCGGGGCAAAGTCCGAGGAACTGGCGCGCATGCTGCAGCAGTTGTTTATGAGCCGTTGCTTCCGCGTCTATATCAGCTCGGATATGCTGGGGATCGAGCTGGGCGGCGCGCTGAAGAACGTGATCGCGCTGGCGGCAGGCATCGCGGACGGTATGGGCTACGGCGACAACGCGAAGGCGGCCCTGATCACGCGCGGGATGGCGGAGATCGGGCGGCTCGGCATGAAGATGGGCGGTAAGCTTGAGACATTTTCCGGGCTGACAGGGATCGGGGATCTGATCGTGACCTGCGCGAGCATGCACAGCCGCAACCGCCGGGCGGGAATCCTGATGGGCAAAGGCTATACGATGGAAGAGGCGATGAAAGAGGTAAATATGGTCGTCGAGGGCGTGTATTCGGCGCGCGCGGCCATGCGCCTTGCAGAGAAATACGACTCGGAGCTCCCGATCATCGAGCAGGTCAACAAGGTACTGTTCGAGGGAAAGGACCCGAAGCAGGCGGTATCGGAGCTGATGCTGCGGGACAACAAACTGGAGAATTCGTTGATTCCGTGGTAAGCCTGCCTTTTGCGCGCACCTATTTCAAGTTATAAAAATAAATAAGATATTGGAGGAACAGATTCATGAAGGATGAAAACAAAGAAATCAAAGAAATCAAAGAAAGTGAAAAACCGGAGCGGGGGGGGGCAGTATGAGCTAGACGACAATGCCTTGGAAGAGGCTGCCGGTGGAGGATTCCAGAAATGGGTGGACGATGCGTGGAATAAAATTAACAACGGCTGATAGCAGCAGGGGAAAGCTTCTGTGTATGAGAAGCAGGAGGAAGACAAGGCTATGAACGCCAGAAAGGATGGAAACATGGAAAATAAGGAAAGTAAGAACTACGAGGAAAGCGAAAAACTGGAGCGGGGGGCAGTATGAGCTAGACGACACTGCTCTCGAACAGGCTGCCGGAGGAGGGGCACCCAAACCAAAAGATTCCTATGAATTTTTGGAAAAAGCGAATGAGAGGATTATGAACCATTAAGGCAGCAGTCAGTGAAAGTCGCTGGGAATTTGGAACCTGCGGGGAGAAGTCCGGCAGGAGTATTTTAAAAGCAAAATAGCAATGTACCAAAATAACAATGCATTTAGAAAAAAGAACCGGGATTGCTGATGGGGCTGTCCCGGTTTGTTGCGTTCTGCTTACATTGTAACAGTATAAAGCCGGCCGCTCATAAAAGTTTTGAAAAAAATACAACACGCTCCTTGTAGCGTATCCCGAAATGTGTTATAATGCATCCAAATGTAAAAGAGCATTTTTAAATGTGAAAAAAATAACAAACATATTGTGCAAAAGGAGATTGAATATGCATTTGATTCAGGATGAAAACGGCAATCCCTGCCCGCATTCGCATGAGCATGAACATGCGCACACGCACACTTATGAGCACACACATCCGCATAGCCATGAGCATGGACATGAGGACGAGCATGATCATAGTCATGAGGGTGAGCACGGACATTGCCACGGACACGCAGAGGACGCAGGCTGCGAGAGTCATTGCGGCGGTTGCGGACATGCCGGGCATGGACATGAGGGTCATTCCCATGCGGACGGCGCGGAGGTATCCGGCGACAAGATGACGGCGCTTCTCGATTATATGCTGAAGCACAATGAGCACCACGCGGCGGAGCTCGATCAGGTGGCGGGCAAGCTGCAGGCGGAGGGCAAGGCCGCGGTGGCGGATCAGATCAAGAAGGCCGTCGACGAATTCCAGAAGGGAAACCTTTATCTGAGCCTCGCGCTGTCGATGGTGAAAGAATTGTAACGATATGATATATTGCACAATGACAGGACATCTCCGGGAAGGACCTATAGGGGTGTCCACCCGGAGATGTCCTGCTATTGCAACAGGCGGAAGTCGACAGGAGGTGAATGATATGTGCCTTGCAACGGCGTACCGGACAAATGTTCCGGACAGCATTATTCTCGAATATGTCAGTAAGGTCGAGGTGCACGGCGATCAGATCACGCTCACGGATGTGATGGGCGAGCAGAAGACCGTCGAGGGGACACTTGCGATGGCGGATCTGACGGGCGGAGTTGTGAAGATCGACTGCGCGGACGACTAAAAATTTTCAGGAGGCATACAATGTCGCATGTAATAGCGGTTGCCGGAAAAGGCGGCGTCGGCAAGACCACACTCTCCGGCATGCTGATTCAGGCTATGTGCAGGATGGGCAAGACGCCGATCCTTGCAGTGGACGCCGACGCGAACTCGAATCTCAACGAGGTGCTTGGCGTGAATGTGGAGATGACCCTCGGCGACGTTCGTGAGGAGATCGCGCAGGAGGAGAATCGAAAGCAGGAGGACAAAAAGATCCCGGCAGGGATGTCAAAGGCGGACTACGCGGAGATCATGTTCCAGCGCTGTCTGATCGAGGATGACGACTACGATCTGCTTGTGATGGGACGCACACAGGGAAAGGGCTGTTATTGCTATGTGAACGGCCTGCTCCAGTCGCAGTTGCAGAGACTTCTCCCGAACTACAAGTATATGCTTGTGGACAATGAGGCCGGTATGGAGCACATCAGCAGGGGGATTCTGCCGAAGGTCGATACGATCATTCTCGTGAGCGACTGCTCCAGACGCGGCGTGCAGGCCGCGGGGCGGATCGCAGAGCTGACGCGCGAGTGCAATATGACGCCGAAGACGATGGGACTGATCGTGAATCGCGCACCGGGCGGCAAGCTCAACGAGGGCACGATGGAGGAGATCGAGAAGCAGGGGCTGACGCTTTTAGGTGTCGTTCCGCACGATGATCAGGTGTACGAGTACGACTGCGACGGGAAACCGACGGTCAGTCTTCCGGAGGATTCGCCGGTACGGGTCGCACTCAATGAGATTATTTCCAAGCTGTCATTCTGACAGACTGCGTTTGTTGTTATTTATCCTGCAGTGCTTCAGACTGCGGGCATGAAATAAAAAAGTAATACCCATTACAAAATAAAGCACAAGGAGGTTACTAATGGGAGAGTTTAAGTTGACGACAGTAGAAGAGTTTGAAGCCGGTACAAACCGACTTCTGGAGACTGGCGCTAAGGTGGGCGCGGACGCGTGGCAGTTCCGTGTAAAGAACCAGACTCCGCACTGTAAGTTCGGTGAGCAGGGTATCTGCTGCCGTATCTGCTCGATGGGCCCGTGCCGTATCACGCCGAAGGCTCCGAGAGGCATCTGCGGCTGCGACGCGCACGGCATCGTGGCTCGTAACTATCTGAAATTCACGGCAGGCGGCTCCGCGACGCACTCCGATCACGGACGTTCGATCTGCCACACGCTGTACTGCGCGGCTCCGGACGGCAACTACAAGGTGAAAGATCCTGAGAAGCTGATCCGCATCGCGAAGGAGTGGGGCGTGGAGACCGAGGGCAAGGATATCTACGATCTGGCGCACGAGGTTGCTTACATGGGCCTCAGCGAGTACGGCAAGGTGTTCGGCACCCAGAACTTCCTCAAGAGAGCTCCGAAACACACGCAGGAGATCTGGGAGAGAGAGGAGATCGCTCCGCGCGCCATCGACCGCGAGGTTTCCTGTTCCTTACATATGACGCATATGGGCTGCTCTTCCAAGCCGGAGGCGCTGATCCGTCAGTCCTTCCGTTCCGGACTTTCCGACGGCTGGGGCGGATCCATGGCAGGCACGGAGTTCTCCGACGTCCTGTTCGGCACGCCGAAGCCGATCGACACCGAGGCGAACCTTGGCGTCATGAATGCCGAGAACGTCAATATCGTCGTTCACGGTCACGATCCGGCACTTTCCGAGATGATCTGCGAGTACGCGGACAGCCCGGAGATGATCACGTACGCGAAGGAGCAGGGTGCGAAGGGCATCACCGTATCGGGTGTGTGCTGTACCTCGAATGAGGTGGCAATGCGCCGCGGCATTCCGATGGCGGGCAACTTCTTACAGCAGGAGAACGTGATCCTGACCGGCGCCTGTGAGGCGATCGTTGTGGACGTGCAGTGTATTTTCCCGGCACTCGGCCCTCTGGCGAAGTGCTTCCACACGAAGTTCGTGACGACCTCCGAGATCGCTCAGATGCCGGAGTCCGATTACATCCG
>CANQVH010000069.1 GCA_947627245.1 uncultured Lachnospiraceae bacterium
TTTTTGCAGATTTCCCTTAAGACTGAGGTTTTTATTAGATTTTGGAACAAAAAAACAGGTAGGATTTGACACTACCAGCAGACGGGAGGGGAGCAGGAATATGAAAAACGGAAAACTGGTGCGTGTTACGGCAATGTTCTTTGCGCTCATGCTGTGCTTCACGATCCTGTCACGCGCGGCGGATCAGATGAGTGTTGCCGTGGTACAGACGGAACGCCCGCAAAATCGAATGATTGAGCATGCGGTCAAGGCTTCGGGGAAGATCGTGCAAAATCAGGAGCTGGCGGTGACGACGCTCCCCGACCAACGCGTGACGGCAATCTATGTACGTGAAGGACAGCGCGTGGCGAAGGGCGATCTTCTTTTTGAAATCGATCTGACGCTGCTTGAGGAAAAGATTCTGGACCAGCAGCAGGAAATGGAAAAACAGGAGCTTCAGGTAAAGGATGCGAAGAGTCAGAAAGAGGTCAGCGCACAGCAGAAGGCAAATTCGCAGGCACAGGCCGCGGAACAGTATTCGCTGTCGACCAGACAGGCGGGAGTGCAGCTTTCCAGAGCAAAAGAGCAGCTTGCGCAGGCGCAGCAGGAGTTGAAAAAATTCCGGGAGTCAAACGGTATCAACACGGAAGATTCCAAAGTGGAGGACACGCTTTTGCAGGCGTTGGAGGAAAAGACAGATGCGTATGTCGCGGCGCAGGGGGAGCTGCGGACGCTGGAATGGGAAATCGAAAACGCGGTCTATACGGCGAAGCAGGCCGCCATGACAGGCGGGACATCTGCTGCAACGGCGGTGAACGGGGCGACGCTGACGGCGGAGGGACGGACGCATACGAAAGAGGCGGACATTGACTTGCCGGAGGAGGATCAGACATTTACGGAAGCGCCGGGCACAGTTTTGATTGGGGAGGATCAGGCATTTACGGAAGCGCCGGACACTGTTTTGACGGGAGAGGATCAGATATTCGTAGAGTCGATGGAGCCGGAGATCGTGCCGGAGAATGACATCGACCTGAACACGAACATTGAGGGGATAACAGATCAGAGCACAGCAGACCAGAATACAACAAATTTGGATTTGACAAACCAAGGCGCGGATGTGGAAAATTTGGAAACGCCGCAGGCGCCCACCTTGGAGGAGCTTGCGCAGATTGAGCAGGCGGTTCGCGCAGATTACAGTTTGGAGCTTGACGCGGCGCAGAAAAAGCTGAGCGACGCGCAGGCGGAAAAAGACGCTGCGGAGGCGGCGCTGGTGCAGTATCAGCAGGAGCAGCTTATGGCGAGCAATTCAGAGGACGCCAAGACGGAGCAGCAACTGGCGGAAAATGTAAAGGCGGCCCGGCAGGCATATGAGGACGCGGCAATCGCGGCGAACGAGGCGGCTGTGACTTCGGGCAGAGCCGTGGCAATCGCCAATATTGCCGATCCGTCAAACAGCTCGGATCGCATGAGCGAGATTACCTATGAGCAGATGGAGCTGACACTTGAGAAGCTGGAAGGACTGAAAAAAGCGAAAGGCAGAATTTGTGCGGAAGCGGACGGCCTGATTACGAAGATCAATATCATGACAGGGGAAAAGACGACGGACACGACCGCGCTTCTGATGGCGGATCTGTCGAAGGGGTATCGGTTCACGGCAGATATCACGAAGGAGCAACAGAAATATATCGGGACAGGCGACCTTGTCAAACTGACTTCCGGAGACGGAAAACAGCGATTGGAAGATCTGCCGGTAGAATCGGTGGAAGCGGACGAGAACGATGAGAGCATTTATCATGTGACGGTTCAGGTGCCGGAGGATACGTTCGAGATCGGAATGAATGTGAATCTGGATTTCAGCCGGAAGTCTGCGGCGTATGCGGTGACAGTGCCGCTTTCCGCGCTGCATTTGGATGAAAAGCAGCAGACGTATGTACTTCTTGCGGAAGAGTACGAGTCGATCATGGGAACGGAACAACGGGCGAGGAAGATGAGCGTCACGGCGCTGGAGCAGAACGAGAGCTATGTCGCTCTGGCGGAGGGCGCGATCGGGACCGATCAGGCGATCATTGTGCAGTCAGACAAGGCGGTCGATAACGGAAGCCGTGTGAGAGTCGGGTAAGAAAAAATGAGAACGGGAAAGAAAATCAGCATCGGGATCAGGCTTGTGATTATGACAGCCTGCTATTATCTGGCGGTCCACTACAGCGCAGACGTACAGGACGCCGCAAGGATCGCGGTGGTGTCGCTGGCGGGCGGCGGCGCAGATTCCGGGACGGCAGAATCAATCTGCGAAGAAGAGCAGGGAAACGAGTCGGATCAGACGACAGGGCAGGAAAAAGAGAACGAGCCGGATCAGGCAGCAGAACAAGGACGAGAAAACGAGCAGGCCCAGACGACAGGGCAGGAGCATATGCTGTCCCTGTGCTTTTGGCGCGAGCAGGAGGATGTAGAGTTTTCCTGTAAAGAAACCGGAGCAGCGACACAGGCGACAGGGCTGTTGACGGAGGGAAACGCGGAGCTTGTCGCGCGGGAAGGCGGAATTCTTACATGGCTTGAGAAAGGCTGTATGATGGATACTGTGACGGCGCAGAATTTGTTCGGGACCCGGCAGGCGAACGGGCAGACCGTCTGGTGCGACGGGGAGGCATACACGGTATACGGGACGTTCGAGAGCTTAAAGCGAACGGTGGTGCTGCGGGCGGACAGCGAAAAGGAGACGCGATACGATCATCTCTCTTTGCTGGCGCCGCAGGGCGTGAATGTGAAGACAAGCGCGGAACAGCTCCTGATGCGCGGCGGTCTGACGGGAAATGTCGCGGATTTTACATTTCCGGGCATGGTCTGCGGCAACCTGCTTCTGGCGCTTCCGGTTCTTCTGGCGGCGGGTCTGATAAAAGCGCTGTGGGATTGTTTTCGGATGAGAGAGGAAGAAAATGAAGACTGTATTTTGGCGGAAAAAAGGAGCGGAGCGCTTCGAAAGATCATTTGCGCCGTAATGCTGGCGGCGACTGCGGCGGCGCTCTTTTTCATGCTTCGGGATCATATACGGATTCCTGCCGATATGATTCCGACGAGATGGTCAGATTTTTCCTTCTGGCAGCAATGGTGGACGGGGCAGAAGGCGAATCTGCTGCAGATCCTTGGCGGCGCGCAGGGAGAGATGCAACTGGAAGCGTTGTGGAGCTTTGGGCGGTCAGTGATCTGCGACGTTCTGGCAATTGGGGCAGGAATCAATATTTTTCATTGCATAACTTCCGCAAATAAATTATAATCAATAAATATTGATTATTTAATTTACAGGAGGCCGCGATGAAATTTATCGAGACATTTCACGAGGGAGATAAGATCAATGATATTTATCTTTGCAAATACAAACAGTCCGCGACTGCGAAGAACGGAAAGCCATACGAGAATGTGATTTTTCAGGATAAGACGGGGACGATCGACGCGAAGATATGGGAGCCCAATTCGTCCGGGATCGAAGAATTTGGCGTCATGGATTACGTATTCATCTCCGGCGATGTGACGAGCTTTCAGGGCAATCTTCAGCTCAGCGTCAAGCGGGCGCGCAGAGTGCAGGAGAGCGAGTACGTGGCGGCCGATTATCTTCCGGTGAGCGAGAAGAATATCGATGCGATGTACGATGAATTGATGGCGCTCATGAATCAGGTGGGGAATCCGTACCTGCAGAAGCTGATCCAGATGTATTACGTTGATAATTCGGCGTTTATCGAAGCGTTTAAGAAGCATTCGGCGGCCAAGACGGTGCACCACAGCTTTGTCGGCGGCTTGCTGGAACACACGCTGGGAGTCGTGAAGCTGTGCGATTTTTACACGCGGCAGTATCCGTATCTGAACAAAGATCTGCTGTTGACGGCGGCGTTGTTTCACGACATTGGCAAGCTCAAGGAGATCTCGAATTTTCCGGAGAACGATTACACGGATGACGGACAGCTTCTCGGACACATTGTGATGGGGAGTGAGCTGGTCGGTTTCGGCTGCCGTCATATCAAGGGATTTCCGAGGAAGCTGATGAGCGAGTTGCAGCATTGTATTCTGGCGCACCACGGCGAACTTGAATTCGGTTCCCCGAAGAAGCCTGCGCTCGCGGAGGCGATGGCGCTGAATTACGCGGACAACACGGACGCGAAGCTGGAGACGATGCGCGAGGTACTGAAGAGCGCCGGGGACAATTCGGACTGGCTCGGATACAATCGCTTGTTTGAGACGAATCTGCGGAAGAGTTCGGAGTTTTGAACAGTTGAAATTGGCCTGATTTATGATTGAAAGAGTTTGGAATCTGGTACAGAGTTTGCGATGCATGTGAAATAACATGCAAAGTATGCAGAAAGCGAATAGGTGTATTATGGCGCTGATAGAATGTCGGGAAAAGACATATTACAGTGTTGGCAGAGCATATGACGGAAACGGGAGGACTGTGTGAAGAAGGACGACCTGATAACTTTGAAGATTGAAGATCTCAGCAATGAAGGACTGGGCGTCGGCAAGTACGATGGGATCACATTCTTTGTGAAGGATACGGTGATCGGCGACGTGGCTGAGGCGAAGGTCATGAAAATGAAAAAGACATACGGATACGCGAGGCTGATGCGTCTGATAGAGGAAAGCCCGGATCGCGTCGAACCGCCCTGCCCGGTGACAAGGCAGTGCGGCGGTTGCCAGATCCAGGCGATGCGCTATCAGGCGCAGCTTGCGTTCAAGGAGAATAAAGTGCGCAACAACCTGCGGCGCATCGGCGGAATCGAGAATCCTCCGATGGAGCCGATCATCGGAATGGATGTGTTTAATGTCGAAGACACGGTTGCCGGAGAGAAAGCGATTGCGGGTATGGAATTGATTCGGAGCGCGAAAGCGGTTGCGGATGTGGGATTAACTCGGAGCATGAAAACGGCTGTGGATATGGAATCGATTCGGAGTGCGAAAATGGCTGCGGGTGTGGAAGCGGTCAGGAATGGGAAAGCAGCTACGGACATGGAAGCGGTCGGGAGCGCGAGAGAAGCTGCGAGTTTGGAAGAGCTCTTGGGTGCGAAAGCGCTTGCCGATGGGGTGACGCCGTTGCGCTACCGCAACAAGGCGCAGTTCCCGATCGGGCGGAGCCGTGACGGACGGCTGATCGCCGGATTCTATGCGGGGCGGACGCACACGATCATCGAGTGCCGGGACTGCCTGCTGGGATCAAAGGTGAACTCGTGGATTCTGGATGCGGTGCTCGGACACATGGAGCGATACGGCATCGAGCCATATGACGAGACGACGGGGAGCGGACTGGTGCGGCACGTCATGACGCGCGTTGGGTTCCGGACCGGGCAGATCATGGTCTGCCTTGTCGTCAACGGGCGCAGTTTTCCGTACAGTGAAGAGCTCTGCTCTGCGCTTGCCGCAATCCCGGGCATGACGAGCATCACGCTGAACAGCAATCTTGAGAAAACAAATGTGATCATGGGGAAAGCCCTGAAAGTGCTTTGGGGCACGGAGTATATCGAGGATCTGATCGGGGATGTGCGCTTCCGCATCTCGCCTCTGTCATTCTATCAGGTCAATCCGCTGCAGACGCAGAAGCTGTATGAAAAGGTACTGGAGTATGCCGGTTTGACCGGGCAGGAGACCGTCTGGGATCTGTACTGCGGCATCGGAACGATCTCGCTCTTTTTGGCGAAGAAGGCGCGGCAAGTCTACGGCGTGGAGATTGTGCCGGAGGCGATCCGCGACGCGCAGCAGAACGCAAAGCTCAATAATATCACAAATGTGGAATTTTACGTCGGCAGGGCGGAGGACGTGCTGCCGCAGAAATATGCGGAAGAAGCGCAGAAAAAGTGTATGAGCGGGACACAGAAAAGTAATGGAGAGGCACAGAAGCAGATAGTAATAGATGCGCAGAAATGTGCACGGGAGACACAGAAAGAAGCGGGAGAAGAACAAAAATGTGTGGAGGAGGGCATCCGCGCGGACGTTATCGTCGTTGATCCGCCGCGCAAGGGTTGTGAGGAGAGCGTGCTGGAGACGATGGTACAGATGCAGCCGCAGCGCATCGTATACGTGAGCTGCGATTCCGCAACACTCGCGCGGGATCTGAAATATCTGGGTGAGCGAGGATATGTGGTGAGGAGGGTCTGCCCGGTAGATATGTTCGGGAATAGTGTGCATTGTGAGTGTGCAGTTTTAATGTCGCGAGTTGGAACGACGAAGCGAGATTAAGCATTGAAAGCTGGGGACGCAGAATTCAAAAAAATTGTGACGCCTGAGATGAACCGATATATATTCTTCATGGCGAAGATATAATGGCGAAGTTTTATGTACTCCAAAGCGCCAAAGTGCCAGACTCTAAGATTTCAAAGCATCAAAATGAGGCTTTTGATGAGGCTTTGAAAAATCAAATGATAAATATTCTGGAAGAAAATCCGAGTATTGCGCAAAGAGAGCTTGCTAAGGTGCTAAGGATTTCCAAAGCGAGTGTCCAAAGAATAATGTCGGTATTGGGGAGTCAGGGAAAAATGGAACGAGTCGGTGGAAGGCGTTATGGTCATTAGAAAAGTTCACTGATGCATTCAATGAAGTCATGCGCGAAAATGATTAAATTGTGCAACACCCGTTGCATAAATAAGGCAAGGGTTGGTATGTTATTGTGATTGGACAAGTGACAATATTATATAGTCGATTGTTTTCTAAAGAACGAAAATCAGTCGGCTTTTTTACTGCTCCTTTTTTAAATAGCCGTTCAGTACCTATGCAGGAGCCTTCCAGCCAAGTGTGTATCGGAAAGAGGTACCTCCAGAGATAAAACGTTTTGCGGATCGACTTGTGAATTCCTGACCATTGTAACAGATGCATTGTTCCATGATTTCTTGCTCTTTTTTCCGGATAGTAAAATGTGGATGGGTGTGGTAAAATGTAATTGCATGTATAGTAGTGGAAAAGTTTGAAGGGACAAGTAGAATAATGATAGAGCTTGATTGGGCAAAATTTGAAATATTAAACAAAAAGTATACAAATGCATTTGAGACTCTGTGTTTACATCTTTTTAGCAGATTTGTTCATACAGAGTGTATTGTTGCGGATTTTAATCAAACAGGATTGGAGACAGAGCCAGTCATATATAAGGGAGAAGCCTATGGTTTTCAATCAAAATATTTCAGTCCTAGAATGGACTATAAGCAAATAGCGCATTCTATTCAACTGGCATTAGCAGCGTATCCAAATTTGGATGTCATTAAAATATTTTATAATTGTAATGCAAGGCTGACGGCATCTACAACAAAACAGAAACTGGATAAAATAGCTGAAAAGCAAGGAGTTAGACTTGAATGGCTTGGAAAAACATATTTTGAAACTGCATTAAATAAAAAAGAAAACTTAGATTTATGCCAGTTATTTTTTGGTGCAGGTAGAGAATTGGAATATTTTAGGGATGTAATAGACAGTGAAAAAAGAATATTCTTAACAAGTTCCAATTATCTGGAATTAAATGTAGCTTGTGCGGAGAAGAATTTGGAGAATAGTGAAGAACTTGTTGAGGCACTCTTATCAAGTGGCGAAATATCAGTGATTAAAGGTTTGCCTGGTACAGGTAAAAGTGTGCTTTTAAATAAAATTTTTATGGTACTAAGTGGTAGCCATTTGAATTTTTATGAACAGATTGCTGCAATATCAAAAAGCAAGAGTATTCCAATTTTGATTAAATTGAAATATTGTTCGGCATGTTCTCTAGAGCAACTCATCCTTGCAAAAAAAACAGAATATAAATTAGATTTTGATAATTATTCAGTAATTTATTTATTTGATGGTTTAGATGAGATTTCGAGCGAAATTGCAGAACAAACAATGTCATATATTAAAGAACTGTCAAAGCAAAAAAGTACAAAAAATATAATTTTGTCTATACGAACAATGTCAAGTAACAATATGTATTTATATGATTGTGTTAAAGAAAATGCTTCTTTTGAGATTCAAGAGTTGGATGAAAAAAAGATAGACTATTTTTTCAAGAATAGAGGAGAAAAAGATAAACTTAAGAAACTTAAGGAATTGAAAATAACTAATGATAGATTACTCTGTGAAATGAAAGACATTTTATTGGTTAATTTGTTTTATGATTCTATGGATTACGTTAATGAAGAATCAACGATTTATGATCTGTTTTGGCTAAGGGATCATTATTGGAATAGCAAAAGGAAAGATAAGTTAGTTGCTTTAGACCTACCGGAATCGCAATCAGAACAGATATTAGAAATAAATAAGCAAATAGCGTATCATATGCACTGCAATAAATCAGTAATCATAGCGAAAAACAATTTTATAAATATTGTGTCAACAATGTACCCTAAGTTAAGTTATAAGGGAGTAAACGCAATTTGTAATTATATTTTAGAAACATATTTCGAGAGTGGGACGGAAGACGAATATTTTACATATCAACATAGACGGTATCAAGAGTATTTTTATACATTATGTCTGTATGATTTATATAAATATAATATTGGAAATTTGCGAAAGGAACAAATATTTACTGATTATGAGCTTTTTGATGAATTTGTTTTGCCATATTTTGAGGATAGAAGTGAGAAAGAAAAACAGTTGCCATATGCAATAGAAACGAGATTACTTAAAACATATATGGGGAAAAATCCATTATGGGGAGCTGATGAACCAGGATATAAATATTTGCATGAATTTTGTTATGCAGTAGCAGCACAAGAAAAGGATGTTTTTTATCGTATAATTCAGGATGAAAATTTGTCGTTAAAAGGGAATGCTTGGGTTGATGAATCGTATATAAGAAAAACTGCTGAAAATGTAAGAAAGTCAAGCATTGGCAGGATACCAGATCCTCTTGAAGAAGCATTTCGTTTTTTATTATGCAGTATAGAAATATACTGGAAATGTAATAAAAGAGAAATGGCTTTAAAAGCAGTAGATGAATTGAAGAAATCCATACAGTGTATAAAAGAAGATTATCCGGAATTGCTGTCAAAAGTGAATAATGCCTTTTATGAAGAAAGAAAAGCACAGTATTTTATAGAGTTAATTATTTTTAAAAGAAGTGCTAAAGAGATACTTGAGAATATAAATAAGAATGGTATTAGAGAAAGCGTAACGGGTCTTGAGACAGAATATGAGAAGTTATGCAATGCTTTTTTTGAAGTTCTATTTACTTATAAATATGAAGAAGTAATAGATTTATTGGAAGTATTTACGGATGAAAATATAGAATGTTTGTGTATTTTTTTGATTCAGGCTCAAAATTTAAGATATTTGAAAGACAGAAAGATATCAGGAAAACTTAGAAATTGTTTAATTCATTGCAATGAAAAAACAATAGGTATTTTGATGCTGAAAAAATATTTTGGATTTGAGTTAGCAGCAGAAGAAGATGTATTAGAAAGAGAATTTCAACGATTAAGTGCGGAACGTTGGGTGGATTTATTCGGTTTCAGGAAGGAATATAATAAGGCTGCCTTTTTGAGTATGTTATATAAACGAAATTGCGTAACTGAACAATACAAGCATGATACCAGAGTGCTGTATCAAAATTTATATTGTAATTATGCAAAATTGCTAGATGGTGAAATCGCATATACAAGATTATTGAAGGCTTTTTTTTCTGATTATAATAATACAGTTTTTACTCGTTATACAAACATTACTTATGGGGTTACGAATATATTTGCCCTAATCATTGGTGAGAAAAGATTGATGTATGTAGAACGCCAAAAATTGCTTGAAATATTGAGTCAGAAAGCAAAAAAAGTAATTCACATGGGGTTGTTGTTTAAGTTGTTAAAAACTAAAAACACGGAAGGTTGCAATAAATTAATCAGGAGATTTTTACCATGTATTAATCAATCCTATCAGGACAACGAAAGTTTTGATATATCAGAAAATGTAAAAAAATATTTTGAATTAGCATACTTGTATACGAATTTAGATAGCGACAAGAGTTTGGAGTATATTAGAAAAGGCTTGAATTTGGGTGTTATTCGACATGGATGGAGAAAGGATGGGATAGTAGATCATTTCCTATTAGATGCTTTATCGATAATGTGGAATAAATACTATTTTGGGGTACGAGAATTGCAAGTATTCACAAAAAAATATTTTCAAATGGTCTTGGCAATAAATCAGATTACTGATGAAAATTACAGATGTTCAACGATAAAAAAACTAATAGAAATACTATTAGAGAATGATTTTGAATTGGCGAAAGACATGATGAAAGCTGTAGTATCAAATAATCTGCATATTAATGAGTTGATTTTGCAATATTGCATGTCGTTGGTAAAAGTCGGCGAACCAGTTGCTGAAATAATATCTTGGTTCGATTATTTTGATATTGTAAATTATAATGAGGAATCGATATCAATGAAACTACAAATATTGTTGATGATTTATGAAAGTGATTGGTATGACAAGAAAGAAAAAGAAAGTATAAGAGATAAAATAAGGTATTATGCCGATGAAGGATGGATATCAACACCTGTACAGTGGGATGAAGATCTATTTCAATTTTATCTGAATTTTTGCCAAAATGAAAATATAGAGGCTCATTTAAGAAACATTACGAAAGAATACGAAACAGAAAAAAGTTCAGAGGAAAACAAGTTTTGCAAGAAGATTGCAAAGTGTAAAACGAAAAAGTATTTGCAAAAATTATGTGGTGAACTAATGGATTATCATAATCACATAATAATTCAGTCTGGTGATGATTGGGATATAATTGTAGATAAGGTGTATGAGATTGATGGAAACGCCGATAAAATACTGGCTTATATGGAAGCGTGCAAATTTCCTCATGATGTATATTACACTTCAAATTCGTCATATTTTTACATGCCGTTAGGACGTATTATAGAAAAAGAGGGACTAACAACAAAGGTGTGGAACCATTTAAAAAAGAACGGAGGATATGGTGACTTTATAAGCCTTATAAGAGCTTATGACTATATAAACAATAAAAAGATGTGTAAAAGATTATTTATACGTTTTTTTCAATATTGTGAATTCTTAGTTTATGATGAGTCGTATTATGAACAAAATACGGAACAATAGTGGTTGATTGAAAAGGAGTAAACACTATAGGGATAATGACTGGTGGAAGTTAAAATTTCAATTTTAGCGATTATGGAAATGAATGTTTTTATAGAGGAAACTAGATTAAATGGTAGAATAAACACAATATAGAAGTCGGTTGACAATTCTGGAAATAGATAGATGAGGAGTAGAATAAGAGAACATATTTAAGGAGTAAAAGCAAACAGGAGGAAGAACATGGCTGCGATTCATGATTTGCTGGCACAGGTACAGGATGAGACATTAAGAATCAGACTGGAGCAGGAAATAAATAAGCTGTCAAAAACAAAGAAGTTTGGGTTGGTGTTTGAAGAGCATCTTCCAGAATGCACACAGCTATATGATATTCCAGTTAAAAGAGGTTCTACAGTTGCAAAAAAAACAGGATCTATCAGTGAAATGTATGAAGTAAATTCAATTAAAGATGGGATTGCTACATGTTATCACAAGGTAACCGAAGAAAAAGAAGATATTTCTATAGATGAATTGGTATGTGTTGCTCAGTTTGGAGAGCCAATTTATCCATATTTGAAGCCAATTGATAGCGTATGCAATGCTCCTGAAAGCAATCTTTGGCATACGCTAATTGAAGCGGATAACTATCACGCCCTTCAGCTTTTAGAGTATCTCTACGCCGGAAAGGTGGACTGCATCTATATCGATCCGCCGTATAACACAGGTGCGCGCGATTGGAAATACAATAATGACTATGTGGATGGTTCCGACTCTTATCGCCATAGTAAGTGGCTGTCCTTTATGGAGAAGCGATTGGAACTGGCAAAGAAGCTCCTTAATCCGAGCGATTCCGTGCTGATTGTTACGATTGATGAGAAGGAGTATCATCATTTAGCGTGTCTGTTAGAAGAAATATTTTTAGACGCTGATATTCAGATGATTGCATCTGTAATAAACCCAAAAGGTAGTAGACGTGACAATCAGTTTTCACGGTGCGAGGAATATATTTTTTTTATTTACATCGGTGCGGCTGCCTTGGTTTCAAACGGGACTGATATGTTACGCCAAGCGAATACAAGTGATGATAGTGATGGACATAAGGATAGGAGTGTTCGGCTACGCGGGCTACTTAGACAGGCAAGCAATCATGGTAAGAGAACAGATCGCCCAAATCTGTTTTACCCGTTACTGTTTGACGAAAAAACCGGCAAATTTTTGGGACATGGTCCAGTACTGTCATTACATGAGAATCGAGAAACATATATTCCTCCTGAAGGGGCTGTTGCAATGTGGCCAATAGCTTCAAACGGCACTGAGCTTACATGGAATTTACAGCCAGAGACGCTGATGAAAAAATATAACGATCATTTCCTTACTTTTGGAAAATGGAACGGTAAACAGCGTACAGGCTATTATCTTTCTTCCGGTATGGAAGAAAACTTTCGGAATGGAATGTACAACGTGGTAAGAACTGATGAAGATGGTGCATATGTGATTGAATTAAAAGATGATTCAGTAAAGGATGTACGCCCATTAACAATGTGGCATAAAAAAGAACATTCTGCGAGTGAATATGGGACGGGGTTACTGAATGGGATTATCGGCAGTGGTAGATTTACTTTCCCCAAATCGCTTTATGCTGTAAAAGATACAATCCGCTTCTTTGCCGCCAATAAACCTAACGCCATCATAATTGATTTCTTTGCCGGCTCTGGCACTACGCTCCACGCGGTCAACTTGTTGAACGCCGAAGATGGAGGAAATCGCCGCTGTATCATGGTCACAAATAACGAGGTCTCTGATGCAGAAGCGAAGTTGCTCACGAAACAGGGTAAAAAGCCTGGAGATGAAGAATGGGAAAGATTGGGCATTGCCCGCTATGTCACCTGGCCACGTACGGTCTGTTCCATCGAAGGACACGATGTGAACGGTAATCCACTAAAAGGTAACTATCTCGGCAGTGACATCCCAATGTCAAATGGCTTCAAAGCGAACGCCGTTTATTTCAAACTTGGATTCCTTGACAAGGCTTCCGTTCGTATCGGCAAACAGTTCAGAGAAATGCTGCCTACCTTATGGATGAAAGCAGGATGCTTCGGATCGTGTCCGACACTCGCAGGAGAGAGGGTTCCCGAATATATGATTCTTCCGAAGAACCACATGGCGATTTTAAATGATAGCAGCTGGTTTGCAAAGTTCGCCGAGGAAGTCGGAAATGCGCCGGAAATTGAAACTGTCTATTTTGTGACGGACTCTGATACCGACTACCACAGTATGTCCAGAGGACTGAAGGTGCAACACACTTACCAGTTATACAGAGATTATCTGGATAACTTCAGAATAAACAGCAGGAGGTAACTGTGATGAGAGACGAACTTATATCCTTCCAGCAAATAGCCGTTTCAAAATTGCTTGCCGAGATAAACAGCGCCGTGGCGTATCATAAGGTCGACGGGCGTCCGCAGGTGATCGCGTTCCGTGCGCCGACAGGCTCTGGAAAGACCATTGTCATAACTACGGTCATTGAGGATATTCTGAACGGCACGGAGACGACTGTAGAGCAGCCAGAGGCAATTTTTGTATGGCTTTCCGATTCGCCGCAGCTGAACGAACAGTCTAAATTGAAGATTATGACAAAGGCGGATAAAATCCGCCCAAACCAGTGCATCACTATTGAGGACAATTCCTTCGACCAAGAAATGCTTGATGACGGCATGATCTATTTCCTAAACACACAGAAACTTGGCAAGTCCAGCCGTCTCGTTAGTGGCGGCGACAGCCGAACTTATACAATCTGGCAGACCCTGCAGAATACTGCCGAACAAAAAGGCGACCATCTCTATGTAATCATCGATGAAGCACATCGTGGAATGCACGACAGGGATGCTGCGAGAGCCACAACTATTATGCAGAAATTTTTGAAAGGCAGCGAGGCTGACGGGCTTTGCCCGATGCCGGTTGTCATAGGAATGAGCGCAACCGACGAACGTTTCCGCAGGCTTGTTGGCAACATTTCCTCCGTTCGTCATGATGTGGACGTTTACCCTGATGAAGTGAGAAGCTCCGGACTGTTAAAGGACAGAATCATCATCACCTACCCAGAACAGGATTCCATAGACGATATGGTAATTCTTCAGGCGGCTGCCGATGAATGGAAAGACAAATGCGAGCATTGGAACTACTACTGTGAGACACAGCATTCGCAGCAGGTGCGTCCTGTGCTGGTCATTCAGGTGGAAAACCGCAACAGTGACAGTGCCTCTGTAACAGAAATCGGAGAATGCCTCTCCCGAATTGAATCAAGAACTGGTGCAAGATTCGCCGAATATGAGGTTGTTCACACCTTTGGACAGACTGCAACTATTGAAGCAGGTGGCCTTAAAATTCATCATGTGGATGCGTCGGATATTGCAGATAATAAGAAAATCCGTGTGGTGTTTTTTAAAGAAAATCTATCGACCGGTTGGGATTGCCCAAGAGCAGAGACCATGATGTCCTTCCGCCATGTGCAGGATGCCACTTACATCGCTCAGCTGCTCGGCCGTATGATTCGCACACCGTTGCAACGGCACATTGATGTGGATGAAACACTGAATGAAGTACGTCTTTTTTTGCCACACTTTAATAAGGACAATGTCGAGTCTGTTATGAAAGCATTGCAGGATGAGGAAGGCAGCGACATTCCAGCTGATGTGGAAGGCGAGAGCTATGGGAACGATTCACGAGAAACTTGGGGATACCATCCGAAAACACGCCGTCAGGCAGCTGATCCAAATCAGATAACGCTTGCGGGATATGCGCAGTCACAGGGTATTCCAGCTGATCCGTTGTTTGATAATTCGTCAGCGGAAACAGAAAATGACGCATCGGAAGGAACTGCCAATGGAAATCTACCTTCTAATGTGTCGGCTGACAGACCTGGCACAAACATAGACAATCCTTCTGTCAGGACTATGCCGACACAGCAGAATTTAGATTCCGAAACGGCCTTGACATCGGAAGATGAAAGACCGGACCACCCGGCTACGCAGGAACCGGAGCAGCTTGTTTTCATGGATAGAATTGACCGGGTGGCAATTGCCGCGTTTATTAACGAAACTGCCCTCATAACATACGAGATTAAGCCGTTTAAGACAACGGATTATCTTCCGTCTCTGATCAAGCTTGCCTCGCTGATAAAGAACACGGGTCTTGATACCTATGCGCTGCATAATGTTCAGGTGGACGGCATCAAGATGATAGAGGACTATATCAGCAAGCTGAAGGAAAACGACGAGTATGACACACTTGCCGCTGAAGTGAAGAAACTAAACCTGTCATGGAAGATTTTTGATGCGTTTGGCAAGGCAGTGAACGAAGACAAGGAATATATCTATTACACGTCTTCAGACGAGGACATTGACCGAAAGTTCCGAATTGCGGAAAAGATACTCGGTGGATTCGGACTTGGTGCTGCATACGGTGCCCTGCACTTTAATCCAGACTATCCGTCCGAGTATATGATCCACATCATTCTGTTTGCAGCAGACAAAGACTGCGTGGATAAGCTACATCTCTATGCGAAAGATAAGTTTAATGAACTGAGCGATGCATACAGGCTACAGTTTGCTATGGCATCGGATAAATATCGTAAACAATATGATGCTATCATCTCTAACGGAAATGAAGTCAGCGCACACAGCTTTCATCTGCCGGAACGGATACGCCCAATCGTCGACCAGGACGGTGAAAAATACTACAATCACTTCTTTGTTAACGAAGATACTGGCTACGCAAAGATAAAGCTGGATTCCTGGGAGAAAACAGTGATTGACGAAGAAGCGCAACGCCCTGATTTTGTCTGCTGGATCCGAAATCCATCCAATGGTTGGGGGCTATGCCTGCAGCGATTCGAAAACGGAGTTGCCAAAAGTTTTTTTCCTGATTTCCTCATCGTAAGGAATGTTGTGGGAATCGGCTATGTCATTGACATACTTGAGCCGCATCGTGCTGATTTGACTGACAATCTTTCCAAGGCAAAAGCACTTGCTGAATACGCACAAAAGCAGCCAAGTGCACCCATTGGCAGATTGCAGTTGATCCGAGAGGGTAAAGACAACATTACGGGCAAGAAACGCATGAAAAGACTTGACCTTGCCAAAAGTGCGGTTAGGACAAAAGTTATGCAACTCCAGACGATACAGGAATTGGACAACTTGTTTCTTGTTGATGACCTGGTGGATTAACAAATGCTTTGTGACAGGCCGACCGACTAATTTGACAGATGAATGAATTTACTTTTGTTTGCTGTAAAAGTGTGCTGCTGCAAAGTCCAATAAGCTGATAAATGTGTATGGGGAATTGAAATGGGGTGATGTGGCCTTATGGATAAAGGTTCCAAAATTAATCCGTTGCTTACTTTGGAGTATGTGCAGATGGAAAATGAAAATAAATATTTTGACCGAAAATCCGGGAAAATTCGTGTGGCTGATCTGGCACCACACATTTCTGCTTTTGCAAATGCGGATGGCGGAACAATTGTGATCGGCATCAGTGACAAAAAGCGGACACTGGAAGGAGTTAATTCCTACGGGGAAGACAAGATCAGCGAATTCATTAATGCCCCGAAGGATTGCTGCAGACCGATGCCACGATATCGGGAAGAATTCATTGATATTATCAATGAGGCCGGGCAACCGGATCGAGTACTGTTTCTTCATATTGAGCCGAGTGTTGACCAGGTGGTTCGTACTTCGAATGATCGGACATACCTTCGCATCGGCGACAAGTCCAAGGAAATGTTGGGTGAGAATCTTCGCAATTTGGAGTACGCGAAGGGCTCCCGTCATTTTGAGGATGAGATCAACCGGAACGCGAGTTTGGAAGACATGGATCAGGATTTACTTGATGCCTATAAAAAACGCATTGGTGCTGAAGGTGTAGATACTCATCAGGTCTTGACAGCAAGAGGCTTTTTGCAGAATAAAGACGGTAAGGAATATCTGACCAATGCAGCAGTGCTTCTGTTTGCCAGGAACATCATGAAATTCAACATGAACTGCCGTATTCGGTTTATCCGTGTAGATGGTCGTGAAATGCAGGTGGGAGCCAATTATAATGTCGTGAAAGACAAGAGCATAGATGAGCCGATTCTTCGACTGGTCGATGCTGCAAAGGCTTTTATCACAGATCAGCTTCGGGTCTTTACACGCCAGGAACATGGGAGCGGTCGATTTGTTGAAAGACCGGAATATCCGGAGTTTCCTTGGGTCGAGGGTATTATCAATGCAGTGGCTCATCGTGATTATGCAGCTTTGGGGCAGTTTATCAAGGTCAGCATGTATGATGACCGGCTGGAAATCGAAAGCCCCGGCCGATTCCCGTACATTGTGACGCCGGATAATATTTCCTATACCCGTTTTTCACGAAACAAGACTATTTCGAGGGTTATGACCGAATTTGAATGGGTGCGGGAGCTGAATGAAGGCGTGAAGAAGATTTATTCTGATATGACAAAGGCCGGACTGCCTGCACCTGAATTTGTTGAGACGCCAAATACAGTGAAACTGATTCTTCGGAATAATATTGATGAGAGGACATCCTATAGAAATAGAAATTCAGGTGAGGCTTTAAATGAAGCTTTTGATGGAATAGGAAATATTGGGGAACAATTGAATGATGCGGAACGACAGATTTTAAAAATACTGAAGGATAATGGCGCATCGAATCGGGCCGGTCTTGTTGATATTACAGGTAAATCGGTTCGGACGGTATCCAGAATACTTAACCGACTGGTTGAATTGGGGGTTGTCAGCATAAACGGAAATAAATACAGCAAGAATCATACGTATTCGATAAATGAGAAATAAAAAACAATCATCCTTGCCATTTATGGCAAGGATGTGGCAAGGATTGGCGTGGTGGCAAGGTGCTGGAGCAGTGTAAAGAAAATATTTGTCAAGAGTATTTTGAAGGATCATGTGACGAGTATCCGCATCGGAATGGGCAAACTGATGAAATCAGGTGTGGAAACAGAAACTAAAAGCCCTGCCGGACGGAGAGCGCTGTAAATAATGCTTCAAATTCAGTAATGTCCGAATCAGTGTCTAAATTAATGTCCGAATTAGAAAAACAAGTAATAAAGTATATTCTAGAGAAATCATAAAGAGTATGGTATGAGCAGTATAAATTGCAGAACAGTTTGAACATGATTGTGAATAGGAGTTTTTTATGTCAGAGAGCCAAAACATCGAATATAAAGAATCCTGGCGCGATGAATATCTGAAATGGATATGCGGCTTTGCCAATGCGCAGGGCGGTCTATAATACGCTGATCCACTGCAATTGGGTTGACAATATTCCGATCCAAATTTGCATTGAGGAGGATGTCATGTACATCAGCAACAGTAGCCTGCTTCCTTTTGGGTGGATGGCGGAGACATTGATGGAATCGTATTCCGCAAAGCCTTTCAATCCGGATATCGCAAATGTATTTTATCGCGCGGGCTATATTGAAAGCTGGGGACAGGGAATTCAGAAGATATGTGATGAATGCATAGCGTTGGGTACGGAGCTTCCCAGATATGAGATACTAGGAACTGGTATCAAAGTATATTTCCCGGCACTCAAGAGTGCTCTTATAGATCAGCCTAAAACTCCAAACCGACAGGATGTCGGCAAGAATGTCGGTTTAGAAGTCGG
>CANQVH010000070.1 GCA_947627245.1 uncultured Lachnospiraceae bacterium
GGCATGGCGCAGACAGGATACCGTGATTTTCTTTGATCTGCAGCTTACCTCGCCGTCCGTGTGCACCCAGAGGGGCATGTCGGTCTCCAGAACAAACCGCTCGGTACGGTAGGGTGTGATGCCCTTGAAACGATAATGTTTTCCGTGAAAGGCGGTCGGCAGGGCAAACAGTACGAGCAATTTCGGAAGATCGCCCACAGCACACAAATCCAGCAGCCCGTCGGAGTCGTCCGCCTTCGGGCAGAACATGAAACCGCCGCCCTCAAAACGGTGAACCATACCCGCGACAAACAATATTGTGCCGATGTCAACGGATACATCTCCGTCAAGAGTCAGTCTGCCGGATATCGCCTTTGTCGAAAACAGTTGTTTTAAGGCAATTCCGAGATAGGTCAGCTTTCCGAGTCCGATTCGATTGAAGAATGCCTTGATTCGGGAGCGCTGTACCTCCTCGCAGACAGCCGCGTCGTACCCCAACCCGCAACTGACGCAAAAACGGCGTTCTCCCTGCTCAGCGCAGGAGAGGAGACCGAGATCCATCGGGCGCGGTTTCCCGGTGTGCAGGATCACATCCAGAGCCGCCGCCGGATCACGTGGAATACCAAGGTCCCTTGCCAGATCATTGCTGGAGCCGGTCGGAATATAGCCAAGAGTCACCGAGCCGTCCGGAGGAAGATTCTGAACAGCCTCGTTCATAGTGCCGTCGCCGCCGAGAACAATCAGAGAAAGTTCTTTTTTATTCTGACGGCAAAGCTCCGCCGCAATCCTCGTAACGTCGCCTTTTTCCTTGGAAAAGTGTACGTCGTAAGACAAATTTTCTTTTTTCAGCGCAGGTTCGATCTGTTCCTGCCAAATTTTGAGCCCTTTTCCGGAACGGGATGCCGGATTCACAATCACATGGTACATTGCTTTTTCCTGCCGTAGTAAATAATTTCCATCAAAATATAATATGTGCAAATTCGAGTGTCAACCTAAATAAAATTGCATGAATTTGTATCATTAAACAGTTGAAATAAAAATAGAAATACATTATTATATAAGCTAAGGCTTTTTTGAGAACTGAAAATTCGGAAAGGATGAACAGGACGATGAAACACAGGATTGCGCTGATTCCGGGGGACGGGATCGGTCCGGAGATTGTTGCGGAGGCATGTAAGGTACTGGATGCAGCCGCGGCGAAGTTTGGTTTTGAACTGGAATATAAGAAACTGCTGATGGGCGGCGCGTCGATCGACGTACACGGGGTGCCGTTGACGGATGAAACGATCGCAGAGGCAAAGGCGAGCGAGGCGGTGTTGATGGGTTCGATCGGCGGCGATGCGAAGACCTCCCCGTGGTATCAGTTGGATCCGCAACTGCGGCCGGAGGCAGGACTTTTGAAAATTCGCAAGTCCTTGAATCTGTTCGCAAATCTGCGGCCGGCTTATCTGTATGACGAGTTGCGGGCGGCCTGTCCGTTGCGCGATGAGATCATTGGCGACGGCTTTGATATGATGATCATGCGCGAGCTGACCGGGGGACTGTACTTCGGCGACCGCGAGACGATAGAGGAGAACGGTGTCCGCCGGGCAAAGGACACGCTGGTCTATAACGAAAATGAGATTCGGCGGATCGCGATCAAGGGCTTTGATATCGCGCGCAAACGCCGCAGAAAGGTCTGCAGCGTCGATAAGGCAAACGTGCTCGATTCCTCACGGCTGTGGAGAGCGGTCGTTGAAGAGGTCGCGAAAGATTATCCGGATGTCGAGCTGTCCCACATGCTTGTAGACAACTGCGCGATGCAGCTTGTGAAGGATCCGAAACAGTTCGACGTGATCCTGACGGAAAATATGTTCGGCGATATCCTCTCTGACGAGGCGAGCATGGTGACCGGTTCGATCGGAATGCTCTCGTCCGCGTCGCTCAACGAGACGAAGTTCGGCCTTTACGAACCGAGCCACGGTTCCGCGCCGGACATCGCAGGCAAGGGCATCGCGAATCCGATCGCGACAATTCTGTCCGCGGCGATGATGCTGCGTTACTCGCTGGATCTCGATGAAGCGGCGGATGCGGTCGAGGCGGCCGTGAAACAGGTGCTGAAGGAAGGCTACCGCACCGGCGATATTATGTCAGATGGTTGCACACAGGTCGGGACCGTCGAAATGGGCGATCTGATTACAGCACGAGTATGAGAGTAAATATAGAAATGTACAGATAAGCGGTCTGTGCATATGTATGATGATCAGAGTATCTGCAATGCTTCATAAGAATATGAAAAATGCAGGCAAGTATGTGAGGAGGATCAAACATGAAAAGTGATGCAGTGAAAAAGGGCATTCAGCAGGCGCCGCACCGTTCGCTGTTCCACGCGCTGGGACTGACGGAGGAGGAGATGAAGCGTCCGCTGATCGGTATTGTCAATTCCTACAACGAAGTAGTACCGGGGCATATGAACTTAGATAAGATCACGGAGGCTGTCAAGCTTGGCGTTGCGATGGCAGGGGGCGTTCCGAGGGAATTCCCGGCGATTGCGGTCTGCGACGGTATTGCGATGGGACATGTCGGCATGAAATATTCGCTCGTGACGCGTGATTTGATCGCGGATTCTACCGAGTGCATGGCGATCGCGCATCAGTTTGACGCGCTTGTCATGATCCCGAACTGTGATAAAAATGTTCCCGGGCTTCTGATGGCGGCGGCAAGGCTGAACATCCCGACGATCTTTGTCAGCGGCGGACCGATGCTGGCCGGGCATCTGAAAGGGCGTAAGAGAAGCCTTTCCAGCATGTTTGAGGCGGTCGGAGAGCACACCGCGGGCAAGATGACCGATGAGGAAGTCGCGGAATATGAGGAGAAGGTCTGTCCGACCTGCGGCTCCTGCTCCGGCATGTATACGGCGAACAGCATGAACTGTCTGACCGAGGTGCTTGGCATGGGCTTAAAGGGCAACGGTACGATCCCGGCGGTTTACTCCGAGCGTATCCGTCTCGCCAAGATGGCCGGCATGCAGATCATGGAGCTTCTGAAAAAGGATATCCGTCCGCGCGACATTATGACCGAGAAAGCGTTTATGAATGCACTGACGGTCGATATGGCGCTCGGCTGCTCGACGAACAGCATGCTGCATCTTCCGGCGATCGCGCATGAGGCAGGCGTAGAGCTCGACGTTGACATTGCGAACGAGATCAGCGCGCGGACGCCGAACCTCTGTCATCTCGCGCCGGCAGGCCCGACCTACATCGAGGATTTGAACGAGGCCGGCGGCGTGTATGCGGTCATGAATGAGCTGACGAAGAAGAACCTGCTGAACTTAGACTGCATGACGGTCACGGGAAAAACAGTAGGAGAAAATATCGCAGGCTGCGAAAATAAAAATCCGGAAGTCATCCGTCCGATCGACAATCCATACAGTGAGACCGGGGGACTTGCAATCCTCAAGGGTAATCTTGCCCCGGATTCCGGCGTTGTGAAGCGCTCCGCGGTCGTACCTGAGATGATGGTGCACGAAGGCCCTGCGCGCGTGTTTGACTGTGAGGAGGATGCGATTGCCGCAATCCTTGGCGGAAAGATTGTCGCAGGCGACGTCGTTGTGATCCGTTACGAGGGCCCGAAAGGCGGCCCGGGCATGCGCGAGATGCTGAATCCGACGTCGGCGATCGCCGGTATGGGACTCGGTTCCTCCGTGGCGCTGATTACGGACGGACGCTTCAGCGGAGCTTCCAGAGGCGCTTCCATCGGACATGTCTCCCCGGAGGCTGCGGTCGGCGGTCCGATCGCGCTCGTCGAGGAGGGCGACACGATTCGCATCAATATTCCGGAGTGTAAGCTTGAGCTCGCGATCAGCGATGAGGAGATGGCGGCGCGCCGCGCGAAATGGCAGCCGCGTGAGCCGAAGATCAAGACCGGTTATCTCTCGCGCTACGCATCGCTCGTGACCTCAGGGAATAAGGGCGCCGTGTTGATCAATCCGCTTGAGAATTCGTGAAAGCCGCAGGCTTTTCGAGGGAACACGGCTCATGTATACATTATGAACATAGATGAGAAAGGGTAGATAAAGGATGAAGTTGAATGGTTCGGAAATTGTGATCGAATGCCTGAAGGAACAGGGTGTGGACACCGTGTTCGGCTATCCGGGCGGCACGATCCTCAATATCTATGACGAGCTGTACAAGCACAGCAATGAAATCCGCCATATTCTGACCTCGCACGAGCAGGGCGCGGCACATGCGGCGGACGGCTATGCGCGATCGACCGGAAAAGTCGGTGTCTGTATGGCGACCTCCGGTCCCGGGGCGACAAACCTCGTCACCGGCATCGCGACGGCCTACATGGATTCGGTGCCGATCGTTGCGATCACGGCGAACGTGGCTGTGACGATGCTCGGGCGTGACAGCTTTCAGGAGATCGATATCGCAGGCGTGACAATGCCGATCACGAAACACAGTTTTATCGTCAAGGATATCACAAAGCTCGCGGACACAATCCGCTGGGCGTTCCAGATTGCGCAGGAGGGACGTCCCGGGCCGGTGCTCGTCGATATCACGAAGGATGTGACCGCGGCTACCACTGACTACGAGCCGATGAAGTCGGAGCCGATCGTGAGAAGCAGCGAGTACATCCGTGAGGACGATCTTGAACAGGCCGTTAAGCTCATCAACAAGGCGAAGAAGCCGTTCATATTTGTCGGCGGCGGAGCCGTGATCTCCGGCGCGCAGAAGGAGCTTGAGGAGTTTGTGAACAAGGTACATGCCCCGGTTGCGGATTCCCTGATGGGCAAGGGCGCGTACAACGGACACAACGAGCTGTACTGCGGCATGCTCGGCATGCACGGAACCAAGGCTTCCAACCTCGGCGTGACTGGCTGTGATCTGCTGATCGCAATCGGCGCACGCTTCAGCGATCGAGTGATCGGCAATGCAAAGAGCTTCGCGAAGCACGCGAAGATCATTCATATCGACGTTGACCCGGCGGAGATCAACAAGAACATCACCGTGGACGCTTCGATCATCGGCGACGTGAAGGAAGTTCTGAAGCGCCTGAACGCGCGCATCGAGGAGCACCGTCACGACGAATGGGACACATCGGTCACAGAGCTGAAGACGAAATATCCGTTGAAATACAATACCGAAGGGCTGACCGGTCCGTATATCATCGAGGAGATCTATCGTCTGACAAAGGGCGATGCGATCATCGTCACGGAGGTCGGACAGCATCAGATGTGGGCGGCGCAGTATTACAAATACTCGAAGCCGCGTACCCTCATCACCTCCGGCGGCCTCGGCACGATGGGCTATGGTCTCGGCGCGTCGATCGGCGCGAAGGTGGCAAATCCGGACAAGACCGTTGTCAACATTGCGGGCGACGGCTGTTTCCGCATGAATATGAACGAGATCGCGACCGCGGCGCGCTACAATATCCCGGTCATTCAGGTCGTCGTCAACAACCATGTTCTGGGGATGGTTCGTCAGTGGCAGACCTTATTCTACGGAAAACGCTATTCGCAGACCGTTTTAAACGATGCGGTTGACTTTGTAAAGCTGGCCGAGGCGATGGGCGCAGAGGGAATTCGCGTGACGAAGAAGGAAGAGTTTGCCCCGGCATTTGAAAAGGCTCTGTCGCTTGGAAAACCGATCGTACTCGACTGCATCATCGACTGCGACGACAAGGTATTCCCGATGGTTCCGGCCGGGAAGCCGATCGAGACGGCGTTCGATCAGGACGACCTAAAAGAAAACTAAAGCTGCGAAGACATGGCGGTTGATATGCGATTATTTGAGATGATATTGAATAGAGGCTCTGGCACAGAGCTGATGAGGAGGATATGAAAAAATGGGTAGAGTTTATAATTTCTCGGCGGGACCTGCGGTTCTGCCGGAAGAGGTTCTGAAGACGGCGCAGGCAGAGATGCTGGACTATCACGGCTGCGGACAGTCTGTGATGGAGATGAGCCACCGCTCGAAGGTCTTTGACGACCTGATTCACGAGACGGAGGCGGATCTGCGCTCTCTGATGCAGATTCCGGATAACTATAAGGTTCTGTTTCTGCAGGGCGGCGCGAGTCTGCAGTTTTCGATGATCCCGATGAACCTGATGAAAAACCGTGTCGCGGACTACATCATCACAGGACAGTGGGCAAAGAAGGCATGGCAGGAAGCGAAGAAGTACGGGCAGGCGAATGCGGTCGCGTCCAGTGAGGACAAGACGTTTTCCTACATCCCGGACTGCTCTGATCTGCCGATCAGCCCGGACGCGGACTACGTCTATATCTGCGAGAACAATACAATCTACGGCACGAAATACAAGAAGCTCCCGAACACCAAGGGCAAGCTTCTGGTGTCCGACGTCTCGTCCTGTTTCCTGTCGGAGCCGGTAAATGTATCCGATTACGGCATCATTTACGGCGGTGTGCAGAAAAACATCGGTCCGGCAGGCATGGTGATCTCCGTTATCCGCGAAGATCTGATCTCGGACGATGTGATGGAATTCACGCCGACTATGATGAAATTCAAGACGCACGCGGACGCAGGCTCCATGTACAACACGCCGAACTGCTACTGCATCTACATGTGCGGGCTTGTGTTCAAATGGCTTTTGAAGATGGGCGGACTTTCCGTGATGAAGGAACGGAATGAAGCGAAGGCAAAACTTCTCTATGATTTCCTTGATCAGAGTCAGTTGTTTACCGGCACGGTCGTAAAAGAAGACCGTTCACTGATGAATGTTCCGTTCGTGACCGGGGACAAGGATCTGGATGCGAAATTTGTAAAAGAGGCCGAAGAAGCGGGTTTTGTCAATCTGAAGGGACACCGCAGCGTCGGCGGTATGCGCGCAAGCATTTACAACGCGATGCCGAGAGAGGGCGTCGAGGCGCTTGTCGCATTTATGAAGAATTTCGAAAAGGAGAATAGCTGAAATGTATCATTATAAATGTCTGAATCCGATCGCAGAGGTCGGACTGAAGCGGTTTTCGGAAGAATATGAGCAGGTGGACGACATCAAAGAGGCCGACGCGGTCCTCGTCCGCAGCGCAAAGATGCACGACATGGAATTGCCGGATTCTCTGCTTGCGGTCGCGAGAGCCGGAGCCGGTGTGAACAATATCCCGCTGGATCGCTGCGCCGAGCAGGGAATCGTAGTCTTCAACACGCCGGGTGCGAACGCGAACGGAGTCAAGGAGCTTGTTTTCGCGGGCATGCTCCTCGCAGCGCGTGATATCATCGGCGGAGCCAACTGGGTTCAGAGCCAGACATGGAACCCGGATATCGCCGCCGTTACAGAAAAGGAGAAGAAAAAGTTTGCCGGCAGCGAGTTGCAGGACAAGAAGCTCGGCATTATCGGACTTGGCGCGATCGGCGTGCAGGTGGCAAACGCGGCCACGCATCTCGGAATGGAGGTTTACGGCTACGATCCGTATATTTCCGTGGACGCGGCTTGGAGCCTGTCGAGAAGCATCCGCCATACCTATGATGTGGAGGATATCTATCGCGAGTGCGATTATATCACGATCCATGTGCCGCTGATGGATTCCACCAAAAAGATGATCAACCGTGACGCGATCGCGCTGATGAAGCCGAATGTGGTGCTTCTGAACTTCGCGCGTGACCTGCTCGTGGACGAGGAAGCGGTGATCGAGGCGCTGGACGAGGGTCGTATGCGCCGCTATATTTCGGATTTTCCGAATACGCTGACGGTCGGCAGGCAGGGGATCATTCTTACGCCGCACCTTGGGGCGTCTACCTCAGAGTCCGAGGATAACTGCGCGGTGATGGCGGTCAAAGAGCTGATAAACTTCCTTGAGAACGGCAACATCCGTAATTCCGTGAACTATCCGAACTGCGATCTCGGGCAGTGCGAGGCGGAATCGCGTATCGCCATTTACCACAAAAATGTTAAGAAAATGATCAGCCGTTTTACGGATGTGCTTTCAGACACGAATATACACAACATGAGCAATACAAGTAAGGGCGATTACGCATACACGCTCCTCGATTTGGATTCCGCAGTTTCGGATCAGGTCGTGGAGGAGCTCCGCGCGGTCGACGGCGTGATTCGGGTGCGCGTCATCAGATAAGGAGAAGGACAGCATATGGCAGACATTCGACCGTTTTGCGGAATACGCCCTGCAGAAGAATATGCATCGCGCGTGGCGGCGCTTCCTTACGATGTGTACAGCCGACGGGAGGCTTATGCGCAGGCGGCAAAGGACCGCATGTCATTTTTGAACATTGACCGGCCGGAGACACAATTTGGAGAAGATATCGATATGTACGCGCCGGAGGTCTACCAAAAGGCGGACGAAATGCTTCGGGAGCGTATCGCGCAGGGAATCTTCCGACAGGACGAAACAGACAGCTTTTATCTGTATGAACAGACCATGAACGGAAGGGTGCAGACCGGGCTGGTTGCGTGTGCATCCATCGATGATTACGGAAACGGCGTGATCCGCAGACACGAAAATACGCGCGCGGAGAAGGAAGCCGACCGCATTCGTCATGTGGATGCGTGCAGCGCGCAGACAGGGCCGATCTTTCTTACCTATCGGAAGGACAGCCGCATCGAGGATGTGACGCAGAAGACGAAGCAAGCTCCGGCAGTGTTTGATTTCACTGCCGAGGATGGGATCCGGCACCGCGGCTGGCGAATCACGGAGGAATCGGATATTGCTGCGATCGGAAGAGCGTTTTCCGAGATCGGCTCCATCTATATCGCAGACGGACATCATCGCGCCGCGTCTGCGGTCCGCGTCGGGCTGCAGCGAAGAGAAGAGCACCCGGACTACACGGGAGAGGAAGAGTTCAACTATTTTCTGTCGGTCTTATTCCCGGACGACGAACTGGTGATTATGGATTACAATCGTGTCGTCAAGGACCTGAACGGGTTGACGGAGGAAGAATTTCTGGAAAAAGTGCAGGAAAAGTTTTTTCTTGCCGTCTGCGACGGCAGGGTAAAGCCGCAGGAAAAAGGCACGATCACAATGTATCTTGCAGAGCGCTGGTATCGCCTGACGGTTCGTGAGGAATACCGTTCAAAGGATCCGGTGCAGGGACTGGACGTTTCCGTTCTGCAAAATGAACTGCTCGCTCCCGTGCTTGGCATCGGCGATCCCAAGGAAGATCCGAGGATTGATTTCGTCGGCGGGATTCGCGGGCTTTCGGAGCTGGAACGGCGGGTACGCACAGACTGCGCGGTAGCGTTTGCGATGTATCCGACCTCTACAGCGGAGCTTTTTGCCGTGGCGGACGCCGGCCTTTTGATGCCGCCGAAATCGACATGGTTCGAGCCGAAGCTGAGAAGCGGTCTTTTTATCCATGCGTTCGAGAGATAGTTTTACAAAAGAATCTCTCCTTGAGTTTATTCTGAATAAGTGATAAAATAATAAATATAGATAAACAATTCAGGTCTGGAGGTTATGTTATGGATGAAAAATTATATGATATGATGGACTGGGCGGGCGTAGAGGCCATTGTCTATTCAGAAGAAGATCACCCGGAAAACTACCTCGGACCTCACCGGACGGAAGAGGGCATCACGATTCAGGCGTTCTTCCCGGACGCGGAATCCGTATCGGTCAAGACTGCGGGGCGCAAGACGGCGTACCCGATGGATCAGGAGGATGAAGCGGGGTATTTTGCCGTGCTGCTTCCCGGAAAGAAAATCCCGGATTATACGTTTCTTGTCTCATACAAGGGCGGGGAGACGCAGGAATGCAAGGATCCTTATGCATTTGCGCCGCAGATCACCGAGAAGGACACGAAGAAGTTCAACGCAGGAATCTGCTACAATATCTATGAAAAGCTCGGCGCGCACCCGATGACGATCAACGGGACGCCGGGAGTCTATTTCGCGGTCTGGGCGCCGAACGCGATGCGTGTCAGCGTCGTCGGCGATTTCAATCTCTGGGACGGCAGGAGACTTCCGATGCGCAGACTCTGGAACTCCGGTATTTTTGATCTTTTTGTGCCGGGACTTATGGCCGGTACTTTATACAAATACGAGATCAAGGCGAGGGGCGGACTCACATATCTGAAGGCCGATCCTTACGGCAACGCGTCGGAACTGCGCCCGAACACTGCCTCGATCGTGGCGGATCTGACCGACTTCACATGGAACGATCAAAAATGGATGGAGCAGCGCAAAACGCTCAATACCAAGGATAAGCCGATGTTCGTATATGAAGTGCATCTCGGCTCGTTTGCGAAGCCGGACGACGGCCGGTATTTCTACAATTATCGGGAACTCGCTCCAATGATCGCCGACTATGTGAAAGAGATGGGCTATACCCATATCGAACTGCTTCCGGTCATGGAGCACCCGCTGGATGAATCATGGGGTTATCAGGTGACCGGATACTATGCGCCGACCGCGCGCTACGGGACGCCGCAGGACTTCATGTATTTTGTCGATTATATGCATGCTCAGGGGATCGGCGTGATCCTCGACTGGGTTCCGGCGCATTTCCCGCGTGATACGCACGGGCTTTGCGGTTTCGACGGCACCTGCCTGTACGAGCATCTGGACCCGCGGCAGGGGACACATCCGCACTGGGGTACGCTGATCTACAATTACGGCCGCCCAGAGGTCTCCAATTTTCTGCTTGCGAACGCGCTGTTCTGGAAGAACGTCTATCACGCGGACGGGATCCGCATGGATGCCGTTGCATCGATGCTCTATCTGGATTACGGCAGGAACGACGGGGAATGGGTCGCGAATATGTACGGCGGAAATGAGAATCTGGAGGCCGTTGAATTCTTCAAGCATCTGAACTCGATCTTCAAAAAGGACAACGACGGCGCTATCCTCATCGCGGAGGAATCCTCGGCATGGCCGAAGATCACGACCCCCGTGGAGGAGGACGGGCTCGGGTTTGACTACAAGTGGAACATGGGCTGGATGAATGATTTCCTCGGCTATATGCAGTTGGATCCGTTTTTCCGCTCGCATCATCATGGAGAGCTCACGTTCAGTATGATCTATGCCTACAGCGAGGACTTCATCCTGACGCTGTCGCACGATGAGATGGTGCACGGAAAGAGCTCCATGATCGGGAAAATGCCGGGCAAGCGGAAATCCAAATTTGCGAACCTGCGCGCCGCTTACG
Source organism: uncultured Lachnospiraceae bacterium (assembly GCA_947627245.1). Lineage (GTDB taxonomy): Bacteria > Bacillota > Clostridia > Lachnospirales > Lachnospiraceae > Choladousia. The sequence continues at coordinate 11,078 of CANQVH010000070.1, forward strand.
GCTTTATGCTGACGCATCCGGGCAAGAAGCTTCTGTTCATGGGACAGGATATCGCGCAGTTCTCCGAATGGAGCGAGAAGTGTTCCGTCGAGTGGGAGTTGCTGGAATATGAGGACCACAAGAATATCCGGAATTATGTAAAGGCTCTTATCAAACTCTACAAGGAGCAGCCTGCCTTGTACTGCAAGGATTTCGACCCGTTTGGCTTCGAGTGGATCAACAATATCTCGGCAAATGAGAATATGCTTGTGTTTATGCGAAGAGGAGAGAAGCAGGAGGATGATCTGCTCATCGTCTGCAATTTCTCGCCGCTCGCTTACGCAAAGCACAAGATCGGCGTTCCGTACAGCGGCAAATTCAAAGAGATCTTCAACAGCGACAGCGCTGCGTTCGGCGGAGACGGAAATGTCAACCCGCGAGTCAAGACCTCGAAGAAGAGCCCTTGCGACGACCGGGAGAATTCGATTGAGGTGCTTGTGCCGCCGATGGGAATTTCCGTTTTCAAGTGTACAAGGATTGAAGAAAATAAGCATCGTATACCATCAGGACAGAAACGGGAGAATTTACATGGAAAATTCTGACGGACAAAACGTCCACACAGCGGATACCCGCGGACACGCGCATACCCATGCGGATCAAAACGGCGCCGTCTACGAGCATACACACACTCACATAGGCAGTGACGGCGTTGTATATGAGCACACGCATACGCATGCCGGAGAAGCCGGACACGGACATGAGCACACGCACACACACGAGAACACGAAGGCAGTCCTGAATCGACTGTCCAAGGTGATCGGGCATATGCAGTCCATCAAACGTATGGTTGAGGACGGCAGGGACTGCAGCGAAGTACTGATCCAGCTCTCCGCCGTGAAGGCTGCCATCAACAACACCGGAAAGGTGATCCTTCAGGATCATATCAAGCATTGTCTCGTCGATGCGATTGAGTCCGGAGACATGCAGGAGATAGAGGAACTGAGCAGAGCGATCGATCGCTTTATTAAATGATATCATCGGGGGTGAGGGTATGATTTACAAACAGATCGCAAAAATTCTAAAGGAGAGCAGTTACGTCGTATGCCTGTCGGGTCGTGAAATGATTGTGGAAGACGGGATATCCTCCATGCGAAACATGGAGACGGCTTATTCCATCGAGACAAAATACGATTATTCTCCGGAGGAGCTGTTCAGCGCGCAGTTTTTCAGCACGCGCGTCGAGAAGTTCTATGAATTCTATCAGAATGAGGTTCTGAATCAGGCGAAGGAGGATCCGGGCATTTCGTTTCAGGCGCTTGCGGAGCTTGAGCGCATGGGTGTGCTGAAGGCTACGATCAGCAGGCAACTGTTTGATTTCCCGAAGCGCGCCGGCTGTCAGAATGTCTACGATCTTCACGGAAATATTTACGAATGGAATCACTGCCCGAGATGCGGCAGGGAATATCCGATGGAATACCTTCGCGATGCGAAAAAGGTTCCCCTCTGTGAGAAATGCCGTATTCCGATCCACCCGGGCGTGACATTGGTGGGAGAGATGGTCAACATCGGCCGGATGACGAAGGCTGCCGAGGAAGTGTCCAAGGCCGACACGCTGCTTCTTGCCGGCGCATATATGAAGTCCGAAATGGCGCAGCAGTTCCTCAAATATTATAAGGGACACAATGTGATCTTGATCCACTCGGGAACGGCGCACGGTGACCATGAAGCCGACTATTTCATCAGCGAGCAGGCGAAGGTGGCGCTGCCCGCGATCATCGAGGAGCTGAAGAAGCTCTGAGCATGTCTACATAGCGAAAATATGTCTGTCTCCGCTCATAAAATAACGATCAAGGTATTGCAAATAATGCCGGATAATGGTAAGATAAGGTTCGGTGTTTAAATCCGGGATCATTATGCATTGAGGCGGAGGCTGACGGAATGAGTATAATTTCGATTCAGTATTTTATTTTTATCGGGATTGTGGTGGGAGGATATTACCTCATTCCCAAAAAGGCGCAGTGGCCGTGGCTCCTTGCGGCAAGCTATGCGTTTTATATGTTCGGGGGCGTATATTATGTCGCCTATCTTTTGTTTACGACGATTTCCACGTTTCTTTGCGGTCGGTGGCTCGCGAAGCTGAACAGTACCTATACGGATACTGTCAAGAATGCGAATCCGCCCAAGACTGCGCAGGAGCGCAAGGAGATCAAAGCTCAGTTTACCAAAAAGAAACGCGGTGTGCTCGCTCTGGCGATGGTCGCGAATTTTGGCGTGCTGGGTTTTGTGAAATACATTGATTTCATTATCGGAAATGTGAATACCGTGCTGAGGGCGTTTCATGCGGAGGGCTTCGGCTTTCTGAATATTGCGCTGCCGCTTGGTATTTCTTTTTATATTTTCCAGTCTATGGGGTATCTGGTGGATGTGTACCGGGGAAAGGTGCAGGCGGATACCAATCCATTCCGTTTCGCGTTGTTTGTCTCTTATTTTCCGCAGATCATTCAGGGACCAATCGGAAGATACAACGATCTGGCTTCGCAGCTCTACGAGCAGAGGAGCTTTGATTATGATCGGGTAAAATTCGGTGTTCAGCGCATGTTTTGGGGCTATTTCAAGAAGATGGTTATCGCAGACCGGATTGCCGTCGTCGTTAATGAAGTGTTCGGAAACTATGTCGAAAAGAATTATACGGGCTTTATTGTGTTTGTAGCGGTGCTGCTTTACGGCATTCAGATCTATGCAGATTTCTCGGGCGGCATGGATATTGTCTTCGGCGTCTCGGAGATGCTGGGGATCCAGCTTTCGGAGAACTTCCGGCATCCGTTCCTCTCCAGAAGCGTGGCGGAATTCTGGCAGCGCTGGCATATTACGCTGGGCGCGTGGATGCGCGATTATCTGTTTTATCCGTTGGCGCTCTCTAAGCCCTTCACAAATATGAGCCGTTCGCTGCGCAAGCGTGTTGGAAATTATGTGGCTAAGGTGCTTCCCACCTGTCTTGCGTCTTTCATTGTCTTTGTTCTGATCGGCATCTGGCACGGCGCGAGCTGGAAATACGTGGCGTACGGTATTTATCAGGCAATCTTTGTCTCCACGGCGACATTGCTGGAACCGTTCTACGCGAAATGCAGGACCTTTTTCCATGTGCAGACGGAGCGCTTCAGTTTCCGGATCTTCCAGATTCTGCGGACCGTTCTGATCGTAACGATCGGCAGATATTTTTCAAGGGCGGCTTCCTTCAGGGATGCAATTCGCATGGGATGCTATACTCTGAAGGAATTTAATCCGTGGGTATTCTTTGATAAAAGCTTTTACAAGCTCGGGCTTGATCGGGATAACTTTCAACTGATGCTCCTGCTGATCGTATTTCTTTTCGCTGTGGATTACATGCAGGAGCGCGGCATTCATTTGCGGGAGCGGATTGCGCGGCAGGGGATCGTTTTCCGATGGGCTGTCTACATGATCGGAATTTTCTCGATCATTATTTTCGGCATGTACGGACAGGGCTTCAACATCTCGACTTTCATCTATCAGTTGTTTTAGGAGGCAGCGGAAATGTTCAGAAAACTTTTGAAAAAGGGCGTGGCATTTCTCCTGATTTTCATGTTAATCTTTCTTTGCATTCAGGAAGTGATGCGATATAAGTTTAACGAAAGACTTGAGGACCGGTATCAGGACTACATGAACGAGAAGGAAAACAGCGTAGACGTCGTCTTCCTCGGCAGCAGCTCGACATATTCCGGAATTGTGCCTACCGTGATGTGGAAGGACAGCGGAATCACCGCGTATAATCTTTCCATCGTTACCGGCGCATCATTCATCGATTATTATCAGTTACGTTTTCTGTTGCAGGTGCAGACGCAGAAGCCCAAGCTGGTAGTCTTTGATTTTACGCGGATCGGAACGAATGCAAAAGCGTCCAGTTCGGCCAAGCAGGAGAACTCGCACCGCAAAATAATAGAGGCAATGCCATTCTGGAAATTGAGATATGAGATGATCTTCCAGCTCAAAAAGGATAATCCGGGACAGAATCTGTTCACGTATTTATTCCCGCTTTTGCGCTATCATTCCCGCTGGAACGATGTCTCGAAGGAAGATTTTCAGCCTTCCGAGCATGATGCGTATTCCAAGGGCGGAATTTTCCGCAACGTGATATCCGAGAAGCCGGCCGACTGTCATCCTGAGCTGTTTGAGGCGGATATCAAGCCGAAAGAAGTCGTGGACTATTCTTACGGATATTACAAGAAAATTGTCGATCTGTGTAAGGAAAACGGTATTGAAGTGGCCGTTGCGAGTTATCCTAAGGAGAACTCGGAGAATTGGATCAGCATTTTCAAAGCGCTCCAGAACTTTTGCGATGAGAACGAGATCAGTTATTACAATCTGAGCACGCCTGAAAACTGGGCGGCGCTCGGCATTGACGGCGCTACGGATTTCTTTGATTCCGGACATCTGAATGCCAGAGGAGCGGTGAAGACGTCCCGTGCGTTCGCGAAACAGTTGCAGGCGGATTATCATCTGCCGGATCACAGAGATGATCCGGAATACAGCAGTTGGGACGATGCATGGAACATGTTCTATGCGAACAATACGGATGTTCTGGCTGAGTTCGGTTATTGAATGACAGGAGGAAATTGACATGGGATATGTGACAAATATACTGGAGTATCTGGAGAACAGCGCCGAGCGTTTCCCGGACAAGCCGGCCTATGTCGATGTGAATAGCAGTTACACGTTTTCACAGTTGAAGCAGGCTGCCCGTTCCGTCGGTACAGCGCTTTGCGGCAGCGTGGAGAAGGGCAGTCCCGTTGCGGTGTACATGGAGAAGAGTGTCCAGCAGATCGCCGCTTTCTTAGGCGTGGTATATGCCGGCGGGTTTTATTCTCCTATAGATACGGAGATGCCTATTCAGAGAGTGAAGCTGATTCTGGATACCTTGGAGCCGTCGGTTCTGATCGCAGACAGAGAAGGTTCGGAAAAAATCCGGGAGGCCGGATTTACCGGGACGGTTTATGTCTTTGATGAAATCGAGCAGACACCGATCCATGAGGAGAAATTATCTGAAATTCGCCGCAGAATGATTGACGGCGATCCTCTTTATGCAATCTTTACTTCGGGCTCTACCGGTGTCCCGAAAGGCGTGGTGATCAGTCAGCGTTCCACCGTTAATCTTACCGAGTGGTTTTGCCGTGCGTTCGACTTTACGGAAAAAGAGATTTTCGGGAATCAGACCCCGTTTTATTTTGATGCGTCTGTCAAAGAGATTTACGCAACGCTGCGAAGCGGAGCGACTATGCATATCATTCCGAAAAAGATGTTTTCTCTTCCTGCAAAGCTCATTGAATTCATCAATGAACATGAAGTGAACTGCGTCATGTGGGTTCCTTCCGTGCTTTGTTTTATTGTAAACTTTAAGACATTTCGGAAGATAAAACCGCTGTATCTGAAGAAGATTATTTTTTCAGGTGAGGTTATGCCGACCAAGCAATTCAATCTCTGGAGGGAAGAATTCCCCGATATTCTCTACGGGAATCTTTACGGACCGACGGAGGCTACGGTTGATTCGACGTATTACATTGTCAAGAGAGAGCTTCGGGACGATGAACCGATTCCGATCGGATATGCATGTGAAAATACGGATATACTGATCCTTAACAAAGATAATCAGCCGGTAAAAGAGGGCGAGATCGGTGAAATCTGCATACGTGGCGTCTCGCTGGCGCTCGGCTACTATAATAATCCCGAAAAAACAGACGCGGTCTTCGTCCAGAATCCTCTGCAGAAGCATTATCGGGAACTGATCTATCGCACCGGCGATCTGGGCCATTACAACGAATACGGTGAGATCATTTATATGGTTCGCAAGGACTCGCAGATCAAGCATATGGGACACCGCATCGAGCTGGGTGAGATTGAAACGGCTGTCGGCGCGGTAGACGGCGTGAATCGCGTATGTTGTCTGTATGATACGCAGAAAGGGAAGATTGTCTGCATCTATGAGGGCGACCTTCGAGATGTGGATATCATCAATGCGATCAAGCTGGCTGTTCCTAAATATATGATTCCGAATGTTTATCACTCTGTTTCGCAGATGCCGGTCAATATGAACGGGAAGATCGACAGGGTGAAGCTGAAGGAGGAGTTCATCGGTGGAGCAAATTAAGAGTTTTGAACAATACCGGGAATTGGCCGCCGAGGCGAGGCGTTTGCCGAATCTTTGCACGAACTGGTATTTTCTCCCGGAAGCTGTTCGGGAAAAAATAGAGAGAGGAATTCTCTATCTTGAGAAAGTATCCGGAGGGATTCTTCTTCTGGAAAAGGAACCGGAATTTCTCCGCTGTTATTTTTTCCTCAACTCCGCGGCTCCCTCAGAGCGCATCAAACTTCCGGCTCCCGGCGTGGCGGAGCTGGTGTACCAGAACAAAATGACTCCTGCGCAGGAAACGCAGGCCGCATTATTGAAGGGAATGGGGTTTTCTCTGGGAAGAGAAAGCGGGCGCCTGTCGTGTCCGGAGAGCGAGGCGCTTGAGGAAGAGTGTGGAAGCGTCAAGGTTGCGTCTTCCGAGAGCGACATACCGGCGATTTGCCGTTTGATCCGTTCCACCTTTGATCCTCGCTATGCTTTCATCAGCGATGAGAAGCAAACGGCGCTTGATCTTCATGCGGGTAATATCTTCCAAATCCGCGAAGGCGAGACATTGGCGGGCGTTTTATATTCAGAATGCGCAAAGGGCGTTGCATCCATTCGCCAGCTTGCTGTAGATGAATCCTGCAGAGGCCGTGGTCTGGGCAGACAACTGATTTCTTTCTATCACAAACAGTACCGCGGGAAAGTAAGAACCTTTGCCCATTGGGTGGATCTGAATAACGCTCCCGCCATACGATTATACCGGAAAATGGGATATTCTCCAGATGGCAGACACGCCGACGAATATATCATCTGACAAACCTGAGACGAATGATATCTTTATCTCTGAAAAAGTATGCTGTTGCGGCAATCAGAGACACAGCATTTCTTTTTAAATAAAATAACAGGAAAGGACGTGAAAGAGTATGGAAAAGTTGCTGGAGGTTTTAGCTACGGTTCGCCCCGATGTTGATTTTGCCAACGAGAAGAAGCTCATCGACGACGGTATTCTGGATTCGTTTGACATCATTCAAGTTGTAACGGAGCTGAATGACGCATTCGACGTAGAGATCGCGGTAGAAGATTTGGAGCCGGATAATTTCAACACGGTAGAAGCGATGTGGGATCTGATCCAGAAGCTGCAGAACGAGATATAGAATCAGCATGCATAAAAGCAAGTCAAAAAACGTGCGCGAGAAAATGCACGAAAGCTTGAGTGAAAAAGTAAATTCCACATGTAAACTTAAATTCCATACTGACGACTAAATTCATTATTTTAGGGTT
>CANQVH010000071.1 GCA_947627245.1 uncultured Lachnospiraceae bacterium
CTATAACACTATACCACAACTTAGTCGAAAAGAAATAGATTTTTTCTTAATACTTCCTGAAGACACTAAATTTTCACATTTTCACGCCACAAAACCACAACTGCTTGTGTTCCATTTAGATTTGCGCTTCCGATGCGACCGTTTACCGCAAACGGCTCTGCCGGTCTCCACAGACATATTACCACAAAAAAGACCGCCGTGCTCCGGTATCTTTTCCCATCCGTATCGGAGGGAAATCCGTCACACGGCAGTCCCTATCTTTCATCCGGACTTTCTGTCCCGTCTTTCCGTCAAAAACATCAGATCAGCGGGTATTTCTCCGTCAGTCCCTTCACGATCGCCTTTGCCTTCTGCTCGCATCCGTCTTCATTCTTCAACATGCAGGCAATCGCCTCCGCGATCTGATCCATGTCGGCCTCGTTCATACCGCGAGAGGTGACCGCCGGCGTTCCGAGGCGGATGCCGCTCGTCACAAATGCAGACTGCGGGTCGTTCGGGATCGTGTTCTTGTTGCAGGTGATGTTGACACTGTCAAGCAGATGCTCGGTCTCCTTGCCGGTGCGTCCCACGCTCGTGAGATTCACGAGCATCAGGTGATTGTCCGTGCCGCCGGAAACGATCTTCACACCGCGGTTCATCAGACCCGCGCAGAGCGCTTTCGCGTTCTTCGCCACATTCTCCTGATACGTCTTAAACTCCGGCTGTAGCGCCTCCTGCAGACAAACGGCCTTCGCCGCGATCACATGCATCAGCGGGCCGCCCTGCGTACCCGGGAAAATCGCCTTGTTGAAATTCGCTTCCTTCGCAAACTCCGCGCTCGAGAGGATCATACCTCCGCGCGGTCCGCGCAGCGTCTTGTGCGTCGTCGTGGTCGTCACATGCGCATATGGAATCGGACTCGGGTGGATTCCGGCCGCCACAAGCCCGGCGATGTGCGCGATGTCCACCATCAGATACGCGCCGACCTCGTCCGCGATCTCGCGGAACTTCTTGAAATCAATGATGCGCGCGTAGGCGCTCGCGCCCGCCACGATCAGCTTCGGACGGCACTCCAGCGCGATCTTCCGCACGTTCTCGTAATCGATCACACCGTCGTCATTCACTCCGTAAGGTACAATATTGAAATATGCACCTGAGAAATTCGCGGGGCTCCCGTGGCTCAAATGTCCGCCGTGCGCAAGATTCATCCCCATCACCGTATCGCCCGGCTTCAGCAGCGCGAAAAACACCGCCATGTTCGCCTGCGCGCCGGAATGCGGCTGCACATTCGCATAGGTACATCCGAACAGCTTCATCGCACGGTCTCTTGCCAGATCCTCAACCACATCCACGCACTCACAGCCGCCGTAATAGCGCTTGCCCGGATACCCTTCCGCGTATTTGTTCGTCAGCGGGCTTCCCATCGCCGCCATCACGGCCTTGGACACCCAGTTCTCGGAAGCAATCAGCTCGATATGGCTGTTCTGCCGCTCCTGCTCCGCCACGATCGCGTTTGCCACTTCCGGGTCTACGCGCCTGACTTCCTCAAGTGAATACATTTTCTCGTCCTCCTGTCGGTATTTTTGCACATTTTCATATCCGTTAAAAGATGCGTCCCATACGGCGACGCATTTTCAGTTTACGTGGCACAGTCCTTTCTGCGCCGTAAACACAATAGTGTTTTCATCTTACTTTGCCTGCGTGAAGATGTCAAGAGCTTTCCGAGTCAAATTTTTCGTAAAGTGATTTTCTCCTTTATATGCCGCTTTACATAAATCATTCTCCCAGTATAGAATCAAGCATTGTCTTCGCGCTATTGTTTGAAGCAATGGACTTCTCAAGTTCATCGAGCGATGCAATAACAGCATTTCCAATTTGCTCAAGCACAGCTCTTTCCTTCGGAACCGGAACAGGAATATCCGCTATAATATCCGGCTCCAAATGCTCCTGATTTGTGCCGTACGCGTTCTTCAACATAAGGCTTTGTCCCAATTCACTTTGCAAAAATTCATATAAATAACCGCGAAGTGGGATGTCATCTACAACAATACGAATCAGATTGTTTGTGGCAACATGACCGTCATGTTGCGAGAGTGCGTAAGTAACGCGTCCGAGCGTTCCTGAGTCAGAAACAAGAATGTAACCACGATAAATGGTTAATGCATCAAGTTGCTTTTTTACTTGCGGACTCGCTTTCGCACTGTCCAAATACTTTACATTATCGCTATTAAGCTGTGTCAAAGCCGTACCTGTAAAATATTTGCGGATAGTAGGTCCCGATGTAACTCCGAGATCTGCATAAGGGCGCTTGAAACGAGGCCCATTATAAACATGAGCCAAATCGCCCAAACGATGAATTTCAAAATCATCCCTTTCTCCCAGAGTAATAACTTTGCGAAATGCAGCATTATGTTGTGGCAAGTAATGAACGGGATTTAACGAAAGCGTATCCGAATCCAAATCCGAAAAGGCGATTGTATATCTAAACTCGCTTTCAACTAAAGTGCCGTTTTTGAATTCCTGATAGCTATCTGCAATCTCGGATAAATCCTCATCTAAAATATGTTGACCGTTACGAATAATCGGACTTCCTTCAGAATCCTTCTTGAAAATTGCCTCGCCCCGGCTCGTTTGTCCGACCTTATTAGAAATAGCCATAAATATGCGATAATCGGACAAAATATTTTTTTGCTTCCGCAGGAAGATTACGGACGCCTTGGAACCACAAAACGGTTCAAAAGTATCCTCGTGCAGATTTACAACAGCAAGAATCTGCGCATGACTGCAAATTGTTTTTCTGATCGCAAGTGCTTCACGGTTATCAAGCTGCCCCTTTGCCATAACAATACCAATGATGCCACCTTCCTTAACCCATGTAAGACATTTTTCAAGAAAAAGCAGTTCCGGAGCTATTCCCTGTCTTTCATTCAATTTATCAGAATAAACAATTTCATCATTGTTTGATACGTCCCATTGATGGCCGTTTTTATATTGAGAAAGAATCCCCGGTTCTTTAATTCTTAAATCATGTCCTGAACCGAAAGGTGGATTTGTTAAAATAATGCTGGGTTTTCCTATGCCACATAATTCGTTAAAATGTGCCGACAATTTTGTCACTGAATCAAGGCTATTTGCATGTTCAATACCGCCATGTCCATCTTTGCCTAACAACATATTAGCCTTGGCAATCTTGACGAGCTTTGGAGAAATATCAACGCCGAAAAGCTGATGAACAACATTTCTTTTCAAAACCTCTTTCGAGGTTGACGATCTTGGAGATTTGTCTATATTGTCAAATACGTAATTCATCGCCGCCAAAATAAAACCGCCGCTCCCGCACGCTGGATCTAAAATAATATCCCGTTCTGTCGGAGCTGCCATTTTAACCATCATATTGACGACAAGCCTGTTTGTGAAGTACTGTCCGCGCTCGCCCTTTAAATGTGAAGCAACATATATTTCATAAGCCGTACCTATGACATCATGCGGAGAATCCATGAAAGAATACTGCTGCATCTGTGAAATAACCACTGCCAGTTGAGCGTTAGACACCGTGATTTCTTCCGTTGGAGAAAATACGTCAGTATACCTGTCACGAACTGCATTAAACAGACGGCGAACCCGGTCACAAGCGGCGTCACGCATCGTTTCATCCGCATATTCTTCCGGCGTAATATGAAAATCGCACTCTTCCCTTGCGCTTGATTCATCTTCAATCTTTGAGAGAATAATACGCACCATATCGAGAGCAATATCCTCTGAATCAATGCCAGAACGATATATAACATTGTGACAACGTCGGAAAGCTAATTTCAAATCGACCGGCACAATTAAATCACTTTTCTTATATTTTCCAATACTGTCCCATGCCTGCTTATATTTCGGAATACCCAGCCACGGAATAATATTTCCTGTGCTTGTTTCCTTTCGGTAAAATTCAATTTTATTTCCATTTGTCCAAAAACCGCCCTGTGCCGATGACGCGCTCATATAAGAAGCCAACTGTCCATCGGAATCAAGAATCGAAGGAGCTTTTACTTCTGCGATAAGATATATTTTCCCTTGATTGTTACTCGCACAAGCAACGGCGTTATTGTATACCACAATATCAGCCCGCTTGGTTTCACGTCCAATACTGATACTTTTTTCTAGTCCTATGTTAGCAAGCGGATAACCAAATTCACAACGGAGAATCTGTGTCATTTTTTGACGAATACGTTCTTCCGGCGTATTCGGGCGATGGATTTCGCTATCTATATAATCAATAATTTTCCCCTGCGCATCAAGCGTAATCTGAAATTCCTGAGCTTCAACCCAGCTATCTATTTCAGCCATAGATGTTTCTCCTTTGTTATATATTAAATAAATATATTAATTCCTCTATATTAAAACGAGTCAACCCTCAAGCTGAAACATCAGCACGGACAGCACCGTCATCCCGGCGGTCTCTGTGCGCAGAATCCTCCGGCCGAGTGTGATCGGTTCTATACCCGCTGCGCGCGCATGGTCGATCTCCTGCTCGTCGAAACCGCCCTCCGGTCCGATGAAAACCGCCACGGATTCACCCGGCGCGATCCCCGCGATCAGCTCACGCGTCCGATCCATCCCGTCTGCCAGCTCGTACGGGATCAGCTTTTTGTCAAACCGTCCTGCGTACTCCACCGCCTCGGCGAACGTCATGACCCGCGTCACCTCCGGCACGATTCTACGCTTTGCCTGCTTGGCCGCGCTCTCGGAAATCGCATTCCAGCGCTTCCGCTTCGCCTCTTCTTTCTTAGCGTCCAGCCGGACGACCGCGCGCTTCGTCGCCATCGGAACGATCTTCGCCGCTCCGAGCTCCACCGCCTTCTGGATGATCAGCTCCATCTTGTCGCTCTTCGGCAGTCCCTGAAACAGACAGATCTGCGAGGGAAGCTCCGCGTCGGACTCCTCGATCCACATGATCTTTGCCGTAACACTGTCCTCCCCGATTTGCGCGATCTCGCAGCGGTATTCCTTTCCGTCTTCCCCGCTGCTCACCGTGATCTGCTCGCCCGGCTGCATGCGCAGGACATTTCGGATATGATTCACGTCCCCACCTGTGATGCAGATGTCTCTCTGCCCGATCTGTTCAGGCGTCACAAAGAAATGATGCATGGTACTTTCTCCTTAATTTCAATAGCAACGAGCCTTCCGCGCCGTCACCGACACCCAGTCATTCTGGTGCGTCACCTCAAGCACTTCCAGTCCGGCCGCCTTCACCGCCTCGACGACCGTCTGCTCCTTCTCGTCGATGATCCCCGACGTGATGTAGATTCCGCCCGGCTTCAGATGATTTACGATAACGGGCGTAAGAGGCAGAAGCACCTCTGCCAGAATATTCGCGGTTACGATGTCGTATTTCCCATAGCCGACCGCGTCCTGCACCTGCGCATCGTCGATGATATTGCCGATCATGACGTCCATCGCGCCCTCCGGGATGCCGTTCGCCTCAAGATTCTCCTTCGTCGCCGTGATCGCGCAGGGATCGAGATCCGTTCCCACCGCATGCTTTGCGCCGAGCTTCAACGCGACGATCGACAGAATACCGCTGCCCGTTCCCACGTCCAGAAGCTCCGTCTCCGGCGTCACATATTTTTTCAGTTGGCGCATGCAGAGCTGCGTCGTCTCGTGCATTCCGGTCCCAAACGCGGTACCCGGATCGATATGGATCACCATCTTGTCGCGGTCCTCTTCCTTCATCTCCTCCCATGAGGGGATAATCAGGATATCGTCCACATAAAACTGATGGAAATATTCCTTCCAGTTGTTGACCCAGTCCTTGTCCTCGGTCTGGCTGCGCGTGATCGTGCCCTCGCCGATATCCAGAAATTCACGCAGCGAATCCAGCTCTTCCTGTACACGCGCGAGAATCGCTTCACAGTCTGCGTCCTCCTCCAGATAGAAGCTCAGATACGCGATCCCGTCATCCTCCGGAATGTCCGGCAGAATATCCACGAACATCTGCTGTTTGTCGGACTCCGAGAGCGGCACCTTGTCCTCGATCTCGACGCCCTCCACACCGGCATCCGCCAGCGAAGAAATCACAATATCCTCGACCTCAGTCAATGTCTTCAGGGTAAACTTATTCCACCTCATACAAACCTCCGTATTCGAAACATTTCCCGCAGGACTTACTCAGTCCCCGGATCACTCTGTCTTTCATGCGCCAGCGTTTCACGTATCACATGAGTTTCCGCACGCCAAACTTCTACAGCGATCACTCAATACTAATATTCGGAAACAGCCGCGTAAAGGCAGGACGTCTCCGGGAAGGACCTGTAGGGGTGTCCACCCGGAGATGTTCCTGCCTGTCGCGGCGTTCGCATCAGTCTTCAAATGTCTCCTTCAACTTATCGACAAAACTCTTCTTTTTCGCTTTCTCGCTCTTCTTCTCCGTGCCTGCCGTCTGGTTCAGGCTGTTGCCTGTCGCCTGATCGAACTCACGCAGCGCCTGTTTCGCGGCCTCATTCAGCTTTGTCGGCACCTGAATCACGAGCGTCACATAATGGTCGCCGCGCACGTTCTTGTTGCGCAGGGACGGAACGCCCTTCCCCTTGAAACGCACCCGCGTGTCGGTCTGCGTTCCGGGCTTGATCGTGTACACGATATCGCCGTCCACCGTGCGGATGCGGATGTCTCCGCCGAGCGCCGCCTGCGCGTAAGTCATCTGCACGGTCGAATAGATATCCATATCCTGTCTCTGGAACTCCGGATGTCTGCCAACGATCACTTCCACAAGCAAATCGCCTCTCGGGCCGCCGTTCGTTCCCGGCTCGCCCTTCTCTCGGATACGGATACTCTGTCCGTTGTCGATGCCGGCCGGGACCGTCACCTTGATCTTCTTCCGGCTGGAGGTGTAGCCTGTGCCGGAGCACTGCGGGCATTTATCCTTTATGATCTTTCCGCTGCCGTGGCAGTCCGGACACGTCTGTACATTCTGCACCGTGCCGAACAGCGATTGCTGCGTGAAGACGACCTGACCTCTGCCTCCGCACTTCGGACAGGTTTCCGGGGATGTGCCGGGCCTTGCGCCGGTGCCGTGACAGTTCGTGCACTCGTCCTTGAGCGTCAGCTCGATCTCCTTCTCACAGCCGAAGACCGCCTCTTCAAAGGAAACGCGCACGCTCGTCCGCAGATTCGCGCCCTGCATCGGTCCCGAAGAATTGCCGCGGCGCCTGCCGCCGCCGAAGAGATCACCAAAAATATCGCCAAAGATATCGCCCATATCTCCGCTGAAATTGAAGCCGTCAAAACCGCCGAAGCCGCCCGGCCCGCCCTGCTCGAACGCCGCGTGCCCAAACTGGTCATACTGTCTGCGCTTCTCAGGGTCGCTCAGGACCGCATACGCCTCCGACGCTTCTTTAAATTTTTTCTCCGCCTCGGCGTCTCCCGGATTCATGTCCGGATGGTATTTCTTTGCCAGAGCACGGTATGCTTTTTTCAGAGCCGCATCATCCGCGTTTTTGTCCACGCCAAGGACCTCGTAATAGTCACGTTTGCTCTCAGCCATACTCTATAACCTCCCGGGCCGTATACTGCGGCCGTCTTTTTTCATTCAATACTAACTCAACGATGCCCCTGAAGTTTACCACCTCAGGGGTATCGCATTTCTTATCATCTATCCGGAAAACATTAGACCTCTCTGTAATCTCCGTCCACGACGTCGTCATCCTGCGGAGCGCTTCCGCCTGCCGCGCCGCCCATGTTCGGATCCGGGCCTGCGCCTGCCGCTCCTGCCGCGCCCTGCGCCTGCTCGTAGACCTTCGCGAAGAGCTTCTGCGCGCTCTCCATCAGTTTCTCCTTGCCGGCCTTGAGATCCGCGATCTGCGCATCCGTCATCTCCTCCGGATTCGTCTTCTCGACGAGCTCCTTGAGGGCGTTCAGATCAGCCTCAACGGAAGCCTTGTCGGACGCGTCGATCTTGTCTCCCACTTCCTCGAGAGCCTTCTCGGTCTGGAATACCATCGCGTCGGCGTCGTTCCTCGTATCGATCGCTTCCTTCTTCTTCTTGTCCTGCGCCTCATACTCGGCAGCTTCCTTGACCGCCTTGTCGATCTCGGCGTCGGACATGTTCGAGCCGGACGTGATCGTGATATGCTGCTCCTTGCCGGTGCCGAGGTCCTTCGCGGACACGTTCACGATGCCGTTCGCGTCGATATCAAATGTAACCTCGATCTGCGGCACGCCTCTTCTTGCTGGCGGAATCCCGTCCAGACGGAACTGGCCGAGGGACTTGTTATCCTTCGCGAACTGACGCTCGCCCTGTACGACGTGGATATCCACTGCGGTCTGATTGTCCGCCGCGGTCGAGAACACCTGACTCTTCTTGGTCGGGATCGTCGTGTTGCGCTCGATGAGCTTCGTCGCGACGCCACCGAGCGTCTCGATGGACAGCGACAGCGGAGTAACGTCCAGAAGAAGGATATCGCCCGCGCCTGCGTCGCCCGCGAGCTTGCCGCCCTGAATGGAAGCGCCCAGCGCCACGCACTCATCCGGATTCAGGCTCTTGTTCGGCTCGTGGCCAGTCAGTTGTTTCACTTTATCCTGCACCGCCGGGATACGCGTGGAACCGCCTACGAGGAGCACCTTGGAGAGCTCGCTCGCGGAAAGCCCCGCGTCCTTCAGCGCATTCTGTACCGGGATCACAGTCATCTCCACGAGATCGTGGGTCAGCTCGTCAAACTTCGCTCTGGACAGATCCATCTCGAAGTGCTTCGGGCCGGTCTCATTCGCCGTGATAAACGGAAGGTTGATGTTGGTCGTGGTGGAGGAGGAAAGCTCCTTCTTCGCTTTCTCGGCCGCCTCCTTCAGTCTCTGCAGCGCCATCTTGTCGTTGGAAAGATCGATGCCCTCTTTATTCTTGAAATCCTGAATCATGTAGTCCGTGATCTTCTGGTCAAAATCATCGCCGCCGAGACGGTTGTTGCCGTTCGTCGCAAGCACCTCGATGACGCCCTCGCCGATCTCGATAATCGATACGTCGAACGTACCGCCGCCGAGGTCGTAGACCATGATCTTCTGCTCTTTCTCATTGTCGAGGCCGTAAGCAAGCGCCGCAGCCGTCGGCTCGTTGATGATACGCTTCACGTCGAGGCCCGCGATCTTGCCCGCGTCCTTGGTCGCCTGACGCTGCGCGTCGTTGAAATACGCCGGAACGGTAATGACCGCCTCCGTCACCTTCTCGCCGAGATAGTTCTCCGCGTCCGCCTTCAGCTTCTGAAGGATCATCGCGGAAATCTCCTGCGGAGAATATTTCTTGCTGTCGATCTCTACGCGGTAATCGCTGCCCATGTGTCTCTTGATGGAAGAGATCGTGCGATCCGCGTTCGTCACGGCCTGACGCTTTGCAGACTCGCCGACGAGACGCTCCCCGTTCTTGGAAAATGCTACGATGGACGGAGTCGTCCTCGACCCTTCCGTGTTCGTGATGACGACGGGCTTGCCGCCCTCCATCACTGCCACACAACTGTTTGTGGTTCCCAGATCAATGCCGATAATTTTACTCATAATAAATTCCTCCTTACACTTGTTTCTCTGTAAATTTCGTAAATCGTTGCTGTCTTTGACTGTTGCTAATTCGCGACCTTCACCATGCTGTGGCGAACCACTGCGTCGCGGTACAGATAACCTTTCTGGAACTCCTCGACGACGACGTTCTCCTCCGCCTCCTCGTCCTCCACATGCATCACCGCGTTGTGGAAATTCGGATCGAACGGCTTGCCGACCGCCTCAATCGGGGTGACTCCGATGCTCTCAAGCGTCGTCAGCATCTGACGGTAGACCTTTTCCATGCCCTGCACGAACGGATCTTCCTTCTGCTCGTCGGTAAGTCCCGCGAACCCGCGTTCAAAATTGTCGATCGTCGGCAAGATCTTCTCGATCACGCTCTTCGCGCCGACCTCGTACATCGCCGATTTTTCTTTCTCGGAACGCTTGCGGAAGTTGTCGAACTCGGCCATCTGCCGCTGCACCCGATCGGTCAGCTCCTCGATCTGCTGATCCCGCTTATCCTTCTTTTTCTTGCCGAACAGACCTCTGCGGACGTTCTCGCCCTGCCCGGAGTCCTCTGTATTCTCATCGTCCGGCTCCTCGGCGCTCTGTCCGTCCTCCGCTTCTTCATCCAAAGAACCGTCATCCCGGTCCTGTCCGTTTCCGGAGCTTTCCTCCTGTCCTTCTTCGGCTTCGCCGTTCTCATGCTGTCCGTTTCCGTCAGCATCCGGCATCTTCCCGGAAGCTCCCTGCGCCGACGCTTCCTTGTCCGGATCCGCCTCCGCGCTTCCTGCCGACGTCTCGCCGGTTTCCGTCGGAGTTTCCTGCAAGGTTTCCTCCGAAGCTTCTTCCCGAACCTCTTCGTTCCTGTTCTCTTCCACCGGTCTTCCACCTCTCTACTCTTTTTTGAATATCTGATCAAGCTGCGCCATCAGCGTCCGCAGCGTGCTGACTACCTTATCATAGTCCATGCGCTTCGGGCCGATCACGCCGATCCTTCCATACATCCCTTCACCGAGCTCATACGTGGCGGTAACCACGCTGCAGTCCTGCATCGTCGCAAGCGGCGACTCCTGTCCGATGTACACTTGGATCCCGGTCTCGTCCGTCTGTCCGTCCTCCTGACTGATCATCCCGACCAGATCCCTCTTTTCCTCGAACGCGCTGATCAGCTCGCTCGCCTTCTCGCTGCTGCTCAGCTCCGGATATTTGAAAATGTTGGTCGCGCCGCTCGTGTAGATCTCGACCTCTTCTTCCTTCTGGATCGATTCCGCGACCGCGTCCAGCACCCGGTTGACTACCTCGCTGTGGATGCCGGCCTGTTCCTTCAGCTTCGCGATCGTGCCGAGATTGATCTCTTCGAGCGTCAGTCCGTTCAGCGCGCTGTTGAGCAGGATATTCAGCTCCAAGATCGTCTTCTGATCCAGCCCGTGCTCAAGGTTCAGCATCTTGTTCTTGACGATGTTCCCCTCAGCGACGATCACTGCAAGGATCTGTGTCTCGCTGACGATCGAGAGCTGGATGAACTTCAGCTTCGTCCTGTGATACTGCGGTCCGGAAATCATCGCCGCGTAGTTCGTGTTCGCCGCGAGAAGCTTCGCCATCTGCTTGAGCAGAAGCTCCATCTTATCCTGCCGCTGCAGCACGAGCTCCTTCATCTCCGTGACCTCGCGGTCCTTCTCCTCCAGCATGTAATCCACATACAGGCGATAGCCTGCATCGGAGGGAATGCGCCCCGCCGAGGTGTGCGGCTGAAGGATCAGCCCCATCTCCTCAAGATCCGACATCTCGTTCCGTATGGTGGCAGAGCTCAGATTCAGATCCGCAAACTTCGATATCGTCCTTGAACCGACCGGTTCCCCTGTCTCAAGGTACGTCTTGATGATCGCTTTCAGGATCGTCCATTTCCGATCATCCAACTGCATCTGAACTCCTCCTTTCCCTGTTCTGTTAGCACTCTACTCAAACGAGTGCTAACATCTACGTTGTTACTATAATACCGCTTAAACCTTTTGTCAATAGTTTTTTTATTTTTCTTTCTTTTCATTCGGCAAAATCTGTCGAAATGATGCATATGATATTATTTGACATTTTGAATTTGTATGGTATAGTATATGTCAGCATGAATTTAACTGTTTGATTTTTATGAGAGGACATATTATATGAAGAGAAATACTGCTGTCGGCGTTATTCTGGCAGTTCTGGCGATCATAGCGCTCGGACTGCTCGCCGGATATCTGACATGGCAGTTCCGCGATCAGCCGCTTCACACTCCGGACGAGAGCGTGGAATCCGACGCGGACGCCGTCATCCGGGCGCTGCAGGAGAACGCTTCCGAAAAACAATCCGAAGAAATATCCGGATCGGAGGAAGGCGGAGAGCTTTCCGGGTCCGGCGCGGCAGAACCGGCATCCTCAGAGGACGCCGCGTCCGCTCCCTCTGTGATCTGGGTCGGCGATTCCCGGACGCTCGGCATGCAAAAAGCCGTCGCCAACAGCGACGTGTACATCGGCGCCGCCGGCGAAGGCTACAACTGGTTTCTCGAGACCGGACTGGACGAGATGCGCGCCGCGATCAAGGCGCACCCGAAATCCGTGGTCGTATTTAATTTCGGTGTCAACGATTATGACAATCTGAGCAACTATATGAAGCTGTACGAATTTCTTTTTGAGGAGTACCCGAGCACGCACTTTTATTTTCTGTCGGTCAATCCGATCGATCCCGAGCAGTGCCAGAACATCACAAATGAGGAAATCGCAGACTTCAACGATCATCTGAAAGCCCTGTCCCCGGATACCTATCTGGACAGCTACACGCAGATCAAGGCCGGCGAGATCCCGACGATCGACGGGATCCACTACTCGCAGGACGACTACCGCTTCATCTATAATTATGCGGTGGGGCAGATTGAAAAGATCGAGAGCGCCCGCGCGGCCGAATCCGAGACATAATCCGACTCAAGCATCGCTCATTCCGTTTCGATCCGAAATACCACCGGCTTGTCGCTGCGGAAATCGGTCTTGATCTCAAGTCCTTCTTCCGTCTGCTTCCACACAGGCTCCTGCGCGCATCCGAGCACTCGGATGCGTTTTATAATGCCCTGAAAACTCAGGTTCGCGTTCTCGTCCCCCGTCTTTCTCAGGGATCGGATGCAATATTTCCCGTCGTCGCTGCACACCATCGCGATCGCGTAAACAGATCCGCCTGCCGCCGTGAAACGGAAGTCTCTGCTCGTGTAGCCGGGATCGGTGCCTTCGGAAAACTTCCTGTCCTCCGTCTTTGCCTCTCCCTCGCCCCAGATTTTCCACGGACGCGAGCCGCGGATCGCTTCTTTATTAATATCCATCCACTCGCCGATCTCCCGGAGCACCTTCTGCTCTGTCTCGCAGATCGTCCCGTCCGCCTTCGGCCCCACGTTCAGAAGCAGCCGCCCGTTCTTGCTCACGACGTCCGCAAGCACCTGCAAAAGCTCTCCCGCGCGCCGGAACTGATTGTTCTCGGTGTAGCACCATGAATTCAGCGCGATCGACGTGTCCGCCTGCCATGCGAAGGTCTGAGCCTGCGCGAACTGCCCGCGCTCCACATCGGGCACGGCCGTCCCGAACGGAAACGCGTCGTGCTTGTAGTTGATGACGACGTTCGTCCCCCACTCGGCCGCGCGGTTGTAATAATACGCCGTCACCTTCCGAAGATACGGCTTCACCGCCGAATGCTGGATCCACCAGTCGAAATACAGGATGCGCGGGTGATAACGGTCGATGATCTCACAGGTACGCACCAGCCAGTCCTGCAGGAACTCCTCTGTCGGAACAGGCTCGCTGAACAGGTCAAAAAGATCCGCTTCCGGCATCGACGGCCAGTACATATTCCCACGCTTCAGCTCTCCGCGGATATCGCTGTCGAATTCTCTCCCGTGTCCGAGGAAAAACCAGTGCTCGATGCGATGGCTCGACGCACCCGCGGTCAGTCCGTGCACGCGGGCCGCCTCGGAAAGCTCCCCAAGCACATCGCGCCGCGGTCCCATATCGGCCGCATTCCACTCGGAAATCTCGCTCTTGTACATCTGAAACCCGTCGTGGTGCTCCGCCACCGGAACCACATACTCCGCCCCGGCGCGCGCAAACAGCTCAATCCACGCATTCGGGTCGAACTTCTCCGCGCGGAACATCGGGATGAAATCCTTGTAGCCGAACTGCGTATGCGGCCCATATGTTTTTCTGTGGTGCTCATACTCCGGACTTCCCTTCATGTACATGCACCGCGGATACCACTCGCTGGCAAAAGCCGGCACGCTGAACACGCCCCAGTGGATGAAAATTCCGAATTTGATCTCCTGATACCACTCCGGCACACGGTAAGCCGCGAGCGACTGCCAGTCGTCACGGTACGGTCCGCGCGCGATCACCCGGTCGATCTCCTCCAGATACGGCTTCATATCATACATATACGTTCCCTCTCTTTCTGCGTTTTACTTTAGCATTTTACTTTTGCGTTCTGTCTTTTTGCTTTTCTGCTTTGCTTCCTAATATTATATTCTCCGCTGCAACATCTCACTTATGCTGCGCCCGGTACTGCGACGGACTGACCCCGTGCTCCTTCTTGAACGCGCGGATAAAATTCTCCGGGCTCTCATACCCGACCAGAGAGCTGATCTTCTGAACCGAAAAACCGGTGGTGCACAGATAATCCTCCGCCTTCCGAAAGCGGACGCCGCGCAGGATCTGAAGAAACGTCTGCCCCGTCGTCTCCTTAATATACCGGGAACAGTACGGCACGGAATAATTCAGGCGCTTCGCGAGCTCCGAGAGCGTAATCGTCCGATAATCGCGAAAAATATCGCGCAGAAACTGTGTATCCCCGGACCGGGCAAGCGGTCTGTCCGGCACGGACACGGTCCCCTTATACTGCCGCATCAGCCTTGTGAGGAAGACCACCAGCATACAGGCGACAATCCGGTCACTGCCGAGATCCTCATGCTCCTGCTGCTCCGCGTACATCTTCATGATCTGCCGTCTGACCTCCTCATCCGCTCCGGTGCGGAAGACCCGGCAGGAACTGTAATTCTTCATGTACACGCTGTCCAGCATAAAATCCGAGATCTCGTTTTTGTCGCGCAGGATATTGTAAAAAATGTTCTCCATGTTCTCTTGCCGCGCCAGAATATAGACGATCCTGCTGCCCGGCTCCGCGTTCGCCGCATGGACCGCGCGCGGCGGCACCATGCAGAGGTCTCCCGCGAGAAGCTCCTCCTCCCTGCCGTTTACCACATGACGGCATTTTCCGTCCAGCACACAGATTATCTCAAAGCAGGACTGCGCGCGAAGCATCCTCCCGGTCAGATCCTCCTGCCGCACAAGAAGCACGCTTCTGTCCTCATCATCCATCGTATCTCACCTTCCTTGTTCACACTGCTTACTGCTTTTCCAAAATTATATCATTTCATCATAACAAAAGCAACAAAAAATATTAAAAAATGATAGCTCAACTCGTTAAATTCTACAATTTTTCACATGGCATTAATCATTTATAATAGGCGTGTAGTTATATTTTGCTAATTTCATATCAGGAGGATCGAGTCATGAAAAAACAACAAGGAGCCGTCGCGGTGAAGAAGAAAAAGATCACCCCGCATGCGATCTGGCGTCAGCGGTATCTCCTGCTGATGTCGCTGCCCTTTGTCGTGTGGGTCATCATTTTCAAGTACATACCTCTGTGGGGCTGGACGATGGCCTTTCAGGAGGTCAAGCCGGCAACCTTCTCGCTGCCCATCTGGGAGCGTACCTTCGCCGGATTCAAGAATTTCACCAAAGCGTTTCACGACCGTCTTTTCACACAGGTCATGATCAACACGCTCGGGACGAGCATCCTTGATATCATCGTCGGCACGGTGTCGGCGATCGGTTTCGCAGTCCTGCTCAATGAACTGAAATTCAAGCGCACGAAAAAGCTGTCGCAGACGATCTCCTATCTGCCGCACTTCGTGTCGTGGGTTATCATCGCCAGCATCGCGAAGAACATCTTCAATGACGGCGGCGTGATCGATACCCTCTTCAATACAAGATTCCATCTGATGAGCACGAATTCCCCGCTGATCTGGGTCGTCATCGTCATCATCAACTGCTGGAAAGAGGTCGGATGGAACGCGATCATCTACCTCTCCGCGATGGCCGGGATTGACACGGGACTCTATGAGGCGGCCGAGATGGACGGAGCGAATCGCTTCCAGCGGATCTGGCACATCACGCTTCCCGGGATCCGGCCGACGATCGTCGTCATGACGATCATGAGCATCGGCAGCATCCTCGGCGTAGGAATGGAGCGCCAGATGCTTCTGAGCAATCCTCTGGTACAGGATCACACGATGGTTCTCTCATGGTTCTCGTATACCCGTGGTATCGGCAGCAGCGACTACGGCCTCGGTACCGCGATCGGCGTGTTCCAGTCCGTTATCGGCATCACGCTTCTTCTGATCGCCAACAAGATCGCCGGCAAGATCGGCGAGGACAAACTGATCTAAGGGGGTGTGGATATGGCAGTCAAAAAGAAAAAAACATGGTTCGACTATTTTCTGCTCGTATTCTTCATCTTTCTGATGATCATCACGCTCTATCCGTTCCTGAACGTGCTGGCGATCTCGTTCAACGACGCGACGGATACCGTGCGCAACATCAACTTCGTCATACCGCGTGTTTTCACGCTGAGCAATTACCGCTACGTATTTAAGGAAGGCGGCATCGCGATGCCGTTCGTGATCTCCGTGCTCAAGACGATCGTCGGCACCCTGCTCGGCGTCATCTGCACGGCGATGCTCGCGTACACCTTAAGCCGCAAGGATTTCATTTTCCGCAAACCCTTTACGCTGCTCTTCGTCGTCACGATGTACGTCAGCGGCGGCCTGATCCCGGAGTACCTGCTGATCATGCGCACGCTGAAGCTGGGCAACAATTTCATGGTCTACATTCTGCCGGGCATGATCTGGGTCTACAACATGATCCTCGTCCGCTCCTACATCGACGGTCTGCCCTACGCGCTGCAGGAGGCTGCGGTGCTCGACGGCGCGAACGATTTTCAGGTCTGGTACAAGATCATCATGCCGCTGTGTAAGCCTGTGATCGCTACGGTCGCGCTCTTCTACGCGGTCGGTCAGTGGAACTCCTTCATGGACACCTATCTGTACGCGAAGAAGCTCCCGACGCTGCAGTACAAGCTGTATGAGATCATGTCGCAGGCGACGGTACAGATCGACCCGCACAGCGCATCGAACCGCACGGCCGCGGTCACGCCGATGTCGGTGCGTATGGCCGTCACGATCGTGGCGACCGTCCCGATCGTTGTCGTTTATCCGTTCCTGCAGAAATACTTCATCGGCGGTATGACCGTCGGTTCCGTAAAGGACTGAGTCCATTTTTCAATCTGCAGGTTCACTCAGTATACGCCGCCGTTACCGCAGTGCAGAATTTCGGCGGTTCCAAGGTTGATATAAGTCCCGCCATGAGGCCGGGAATCTTATATAAAAATGAAGGAGGATGACAAAATGAAGAAAAGAAAAGCATTGGCACTGTTACTCACAGCAGCGACGATCACCGGTTCTATGGCCGGTTCCGTAGTTGCTGTCCATGCTGATGAAGAGCTCGAGCCGATCACGTTTACCTACTACGACGCAGACGGCACGAACAACGCATGGGACAACCCTGTATCTGAGGCGATGACCGCAGCGACCGGCGTAACGCTGGACGTCACCTACCCGGTAGGTACTTCGGACGGCACACAGGCGGAAGACATCGCCCTGATGATCGCGGAAGACAACTATCCGGATCTGATCTTCGCGAAGGGCTCCGCAACCGATCTGTATGAGGCAGGCGCTCTGATCGACATGACTGACCTCATCGAAGAGTACGGCCCGAACATCAAGAAGATGTACGGCGACGAGTTTGAAAAGCTGAGATGGAGTGCCGACGACCCGGGCATCTACCAGCTCTCCTACGCAGACACGCGCGCTACCACGCTGCAGACCGGCGGTACCTGCCAGATCCAGTGGGCGGCGCTCAAAGAGAACGACTACAAGTACCCGACGACCATCGAGGAGTACGAGGCTCTGATCAAGCAGTACCTCGAGGCTCATCCGCAGACGGACGACGGGCTTGACATGATCGGTATCAGCATCAGCGCATCTGACTGGCACTGGATGATCACGCTGGGCAACCCGGCAGGCTTCATCGCAGACGCGAAGCCGGATAACGGTCAGTGGATCTACGACGACGACAACAACTTCTACTACAAGCATGCAAGCGACGACGAGAAGGAATACTTCCGCTGGCTGTGCAGAATGTACAACGAAGGCATCCTTGATCCGGATTTCGCTACGCAGACACATGATGACTATATTGCGAAGCTGTCCAGCGGCCGCGTGGTTGCAATCACGGACGCGAACTGGGACTACTCAGCGGCTGAGGCCGTGCTGATCAGCGACGGCAAGACCGATAAGACCTACGCTCCGCTTCCGGTTACCCTGAACGCGGACGACAAGGCTCCGACCCTTATGTATCAGGGCCTGCAGGTAGGCTGGGGCATGGGCATCACGAAGAGCTGTGAAGATCCGGTTCGTGCGGTCAAATTCCTCGACTACCTCTGCTCCGACGAAGGACAGATCCTGTTCAACTGGGGCGTTGAGGGCGTAAACTACGAGATCGACGAGAACGGCAACCGCTATCGCACTGAGGAAGAGATCACCGCTTCCCAGACCGATCCGGACTACTCCAAGAAGACCGGTATCCGCAACTTCAACGGCTTCCC
>CANQVH010000072.1 GCA_947627245.1 uncultured Lachnospiraceae bacterium
CAGGAGGCTCCTCCGCTGCAAGCAGCGGGGAATTAAACCCACTACTCGAAGCGCTCTACGCGCTTCTCGTTATTAAAAAATAATTGTATATAATACAGTTGTATATTATATAATACGGCGTCAAAAAAAACAACCAGATTTACATAACAAACCCATTTTTTCCGACGCTATACGTCGAAGCATCCGCCTCCGATGAATTCCCGGATCAGTGAGCTGTTCGGGATGTCGTCGGCCGGAATCGGCAGGAAGTAATCGAGGAACTTGAGCAGCCGCTTGGCCTCGTCATACTCCGGTTCGCCCTGCTCCACCGAGAACAGCAGCGGCTCCGCGTACTGCTTCAGCACGGCCAGCTCGTAGATCAGCGCCGAGTTAAACATGATGTCGGCCTGCTCCTGATACGGGAAGATATTGTTCTCCTCGCCGCGGCGCACCGAGGCCCACATGCCGATCGTGCGCTTTGCGTCCGCCCCGCGCGTTCTAGCATCGCGCACCAGCCTGCGCAGCAGCCGTCCGTCCGTCGTTGGAATCCGGTTGTGCTCATCGACGTTGAGCTGCGTCAGCGCGCTGATGTAGATCTTGAATTTGCTCTCCGCCGGGAGATCGCGCGTCAGCCGGTCGTTCAGGCAGTGAATTCCCTCGATGATCAGGATATCGTCCTTGCCGAGCGTCTTGAAATTCCCTTTGTACTCGCGCTTTCCGGTCTTGAAATTAAAGGTCGGGAGCTCCACCGTCTCGCCCGCCAAGAGCGCGCGCATGTCTTTATTCAACTGGATCGTATCGATCGCGTCAATATGCTCGAAATCCAGCTTCCCGTCCTCGTCGAGCGGCGTGAACTCGCGGTCCACAAAGTAATCGTCCGCCGCGATCGGATGCGGCTTCAGCCCGTAGACGGCAAGCTGCGTAGACAGGCGGTGAGAAAACGTCGTCTTGCCCGACGAAGAAGGCCCCGCGATCAGGATAATCTTCTTCTCCGGGGAGGACGCGATCTGCGCCGCCATCTCGGCGATCTTCTTCTCGTGGTACGCCTCCTGTATCATGATCAGATCCTTGAGGCGGTGGCTGACGATGTAGCTGTTCAGCGCGCCGACCGTCGGGATGCCGAGCTTCGCGCCCCACTCCATCGAATCCTTCTGCACATGGAAGATCTTCTGCTCCGGCGCGAATTCCGGCAGCTTTTCCGGCTCTTCCTTTGTCGGGAACATGAGCACAAAGCCGTCGTCAAACAACCGCAGGTCAAAGTATTTCAGGAAGGACGTATCGGGCAGCATGTACCCGTAAAAATAGTCCTCAAACCCCTCCAAGTCATAAAGATTGACCCGTGACGCACGACGGTAGCGGAACAGCTCCTCCTTGTCGTACATCCGGTATTCCCGGAATTTTTTGCGCGCCTTGTAGGTCGCCATATTATTCTTTTTGATCGGCAGTCCCTGATCCGCCATCTCTCTCATGCTCTGCTTCACGTCGTCCAGAAACTGCTGCGTGAGCTCCGTCTTTCCCTGCAGTGTACAGTAATAGCCGTCGCTCACGACGAAATGCACGCCTACCCGGTCGATGTTGCTGTTGTCCCCCACGACATGGTACATCGCCTTGAGCATCAGCAGCACCAGACTGCGCACATAGGTATTGTGTCCGGCATTGCTGCGCAGCGTCAAGAACTCCAGATCGCAGCCGTTCTCCGCCTTCTTTCCAAGCTCGCGCAGACGTCCGTCCGCTCTCGCCAGCACGATCGCGCTGTCCGCCTCCGCCTGATGACGCTTCGCGATCTCCAAATAAGTCGTCCCCGCGGGATAGCTTTCCTGCTTTCCGTGAATTTTTACCGTGATACTATTCTCCATATTGTCCCGCCTCCCCGTGCTACTGTTTCTATTTCTATGTCATGCTCCAATCATCCATGCCCCGTTTGTCGTGTATTCCTATTCAATCAGTCTGTCACGCTTTGTCTCAGATCGGCCGCAGACATTTGTTGACCAAACGTACGTCATCCGCAAATCGACTTTGTGCCCACACTCTCTGCCTGCCCGGCAAGCCGTCTTTGCAGAAGTCACAAACGTCACAGCACCGCGAACGGATGCCTGATCTCCGCCTTGCGCACCTCAAGCTTCGGGAATTCCTTCTGCAGATAATCCCCCATCTGCCCGATGAAAATATGCTCGATCCCGTAGTGCCCGGCGTCCATCATCAAAAGCCCCTGATCGACCGCGTCCAGCCCGTCATGGTGTCCGATATCTCCGGTCACGAGCAGATCCGCCCCCGCGGTGAGCGCCGGCGCCGCCATGCCCTTTCCGGAGCCCGGACAGACCGCGATCCTTCGCACGGATCTGTGCGAATCTCCGAACAGCCGCACGGTCGGAAGGTCAAACGCCTTCTTCACAAAATCGCAGCACTCCTGCGCCGCCATTGCCCTCGGCAAAAGTCCCACGAACCCGACGCCGTACTCCGTCCCGTCCGCATAAGAGCCTGTCGCCTCCAGCACCTGCGTCTCTTCCATGCCCAGCGCCGAACGCGCGAGCGCGTTCATCTCCGTCACGTCGTAATTCGTATGCATCGCATAATGCGCGATCCGGTTTT
Source organism: uncultured Lachnospiraceae bacterium (assembly GCA_947627245.1). Classification (GTDB taxonomy): domain Bacteria; phylum Bacillota; class Clostridia; order Lachnospirales; family Lachnospiraceae; genus Choladousia. The sequence goes on from CANQVH010000072.1 coordinate 2,569, forward strand.
CCGCCAGACGGAGCACCTTGCGCCCGAGGAATTCCTCGCTGTTTACTTTTTTGATCCCGGACATCAGAAGCGGATGATGCGTCACCAGAAGGTCCGCTCCCCACGCGATGCATTCCCCGATCACCGCATCCGTCGCCTCCAGCGCCACGTAGACCTTCTGCACCAGTCTTTCCGTATCGCCCACCTGAAGTCCCGGATTGTCCCATGTAAGCGCCAGCTCCGGCGGATATTTCCGGGCAAGCTTTTGTACGATCTCTTTTACTGTCATGTCATCCTCCAGTCCCTTTACAGACTCTATTCGATATGCCTCCGGAAGAATTCGCATTCTTCGTCGTTGCAGGCCGTCGCGTACTTATTCCGGATATCGCAGTGGAACACATGTCCCGGCTTCGTCTTCTCGTCGCCGTAGATATGCAGCTCTGCTTCGATGCCTTTTTCTGTCAGATAATCCGCCATCGGCTGCGCGCACTTCAGAAGGAAATCACCGGTCGAGCTCATGACAAAGGCCGGAGGAAACGCCGTCGTGATATGCCCGAGAATGTCCTGCTGCTCTCTAAGCTGCTGATAATTCTTTCCGGCATAACACACCATCAGATCCTTGCCCAGCTCATTCATGTCATAGACGCCGCAGTTGAGCGCGGTCGCCCGCAGCACGAATTCCGGAATATCCAGTCCGAGAAGCGCCGCGTATTCCGGATTCGTTACAGCCGCGCTGTATTGCGCGTTCAGATGGCCTCCGGCGGAATCTCCGACAAAGAAAATGTTCTTCGTGTCGATATGGTATTTCTCCGCGTGCGCGCAGACGTAGCGCAGCACCGCGTTCGTATCCTCGATCTGCGCCGGATAACGGCTCTCGGGCGCGACCCGGTAGGAGAAATTGACGACCGTGAACCCGCGCTGCGCGAGATTCATGCAGTAATACTGGTACACGCCCTTGTCCCCGTAGACATAGCCGCCGCCGTGGATGCTGACGATCGTCGGCAGAGCTTCCTTTGTTCCCTTCGGATAGTAAATGTCCATCGTCTGAAGCTTGTGGTCTCCGTATTTCAGATTGTCCACGCGCGTGATATCGTCCGGCGTCCGAAGCCCCTCGTCCCGCTTTTTATCGGAACGGCCGAACTGAATCCTGCTTTTCCATGCCAGCATGTACGGCTCGAATTTCGGGATAATGATCGGCCCCAGCACCGCGCCGACTCCCGCCGCAGCCACAATGCTCCCAAAGCTTGATTTTTGTTTCTTTTTGCTCATCTGTGATCCGCCTCCTTCAATTTCCTTGCATTCCTTTCAGCAGTTCGTTTTGCTCCATCCACGCGAAAATATCCGCGTATACCTGTTCTTTGTCCAGCTCGTTCAGGATCTCATGCCGATCCTTCGGATACAGCCTGCACGCGACGCGCTCCATCCCGATCTCGCGAAATCTGCGCGCGACATTTTGCACGCCCTTCCCGAAATTCCCGACCGGATCCTCCTCGCCCGCGACAAAAAGCACCGGCAGCTTTTTCGGCATCCGCCGCAGATTCTCGTCACGGAGGATTTCAGATATTCCGAGAAACATGTTGTAATACCCGTTGACGGTAAACGCGAACCCGCACATCGTATCCTCAACGTATGCGTCCACGATCTTCTCATCCCGGCATAGCCAGTCACAGTCCGTACGCTGCGGCTTGAATTTCGCGTTGTAGCTGCCGAACGTCAGAAAACGCAGCAGACGGCTCCTGTGCTTCCAGCCGAACAGCTTCGCCTCCGCTTTGCTGATCAGCATCCCCATCCGCACCGCGGCCATCGGCTGATCTCCGGTTCCGCAGATCACCGCGCCGTCGAGTCCCTGCCCGTGTTCGCACAGATACTGTCTGGCAAGAAACGAGCCCATGCTGTGCCCGAACAGAATGTACGGGACGTCCGGACAGCGCTCCTTCACCATCTGATATACCCGGCGGATGTTCTGAATCATGAGCCGGTTTCCGTCCTCCTCGGCAAAATATCCGTAATCCTCCTCGGACGCCGCCGTCCTGCCGTGTCCGAGATGATCATGCCCGACCGCCAGTATCCCCTGCCCGGCCAGATATTCCGCAAAAGCACGGTAGCGTTCGATGTGCTCCGACATCCCGTGCAGGATCTGTACGACGGCGCGCGCCTTGCCCTCCGGGATCCAGCACATCCCGTGGTTCTCAACCGCGCCGCCTTCCGTTGTAAAATGAAAATGTTCTTCCCGAATCACGAGAAACCTCCTATTCCTCCGGGTCTCGGTCCAACCGCAGCGCTCCGCTTATTCCCTGTAACCCGGAAAACCCTGTAAACAGTATAAAAAATCCTCGCTCCTGCACAGCTTGATGTGCCTGAAATTGCGCAAGCGTCACGAACTGCGCAAGCGTCACTCTCCCAGCGCATCGGAAAGCGCCGCGAACTGCACAAGCGTCAGCGTCTCGCCGCGCACATTTTCCGAAAGCCCGGTTTGCGCAAACATCACTCTCCCAGCGCGTCGGAAAGCAACGCGAACTGCGCAAGCGTCAGCGTCTCGCCGCGCGCATTTTCCGAAAGCCCAGTCTGCGCAAGCGCACGCAGGATCGCCTCCCGGTCAAGCCAAAGCTCCGGCGCATTTTTCAGTCCGTTCAGCAGCGTCTTGCGTCTCTGATTGAACGACGCCCGGATCAGCGCGAACATCAGCCGCTCGTCCTTCACCTGTACCGGCGGCTTCGGATAGCGCGTCAGCCGGATCACCGCGCTCCCGACGTTCGGACGCGGGATGAAGCAGTTCGGCGGAACATTCGCCGCCAGATACGGCTGCGCGTAATACTGCACCGCGAGCGACAGCGCCCCGTAATCCTTTGTCCCGGGCTCCGCCTGCATCCGCTGCGCGACCTCCTTCTGCACCATCACCGTGATGCTATCCACCGGCACCTGACTTTCAAACAATCCCATGATAATCGGCGTCGTGATATAATACGGCAGATTCGCGACCACCTTGATCGGCCGTCCGCCGTTTTTCTCCCGCGCGATCGCCGCAAGATCTGTCTTCAGCACGTCCTGATTGAGAATCGTGACGTTGCCGCAGTCCGCCAGCGTCTCATGCAGGATCGGGATCAGCTTGTGGTCGATCTCGACCGCCGTCACCTCGCGCGCCGCCTCGGCTAGAGCCTGCGTCATCGTCCCGATGCCCGGCCCGATCTCCAACACGAAATCGTCCTTCGTGATCTCGGCCGCCGCGATGATCTTGTCCAGCACATGCGGGTCGATCAGGAAATTCTGCCCGAGCTTTTTCTGAAAATCAAAGCCGTGCTTTCGGATCACTTCGATTGTCTTCTGCGGATTGGAAAGCCTGTCCATACGATCTCCGTTTCTATTATGAAATTCGTGTACAGTTTACTTAACACTTAAAATCGGACGCATGCAATGTCTGCGAATGTTCCGCCGTAAACAAGTTGTTCTCCTTGATTCGCTTCGCCGCCTATTGACAGGTGCGTTCGCAAACTCGCTTCGCTCAGACATGCTCACACACCTGTCACTATGCTCGCGAATCCTGCGTCGAACTGCCTATCGTTTTCGGCGGAACACCCACAGCCCATTGCACGCTGTTGCGTCTCAAAATTTACAAGATCGGCCTGCCAAGCAATGCGACAATTCTGCAAAAATCAGCGGCTTGTGTGCGCATGCATCGCAATTCTCTATTCGGGCTGTGTTGCGATATATGGCAACACTGCAATGGCAACAAGTTCCGTCAAACAGCGGGCTATACCCCAAGAGGGACGTGTCGATCTCCAAAAAGCAACGAGTTCTGCAAAACAACGTGCATGTTCTTGCGCATGCCACGGAACAGCCGCAAAAGAGCCGAATGCTGCCTGCCCGCAAGCAAACGATAGGCAGTTCGACGCGGATTCGTGAGCATAGCGACAACTGTCGGAGCATGTCTGAGCGTAGCGAGTTTGCGCAGACAGTTGTCAATAAGCGGCGGAACGAATCAAGGAGAACAACTTGTTTGCGGTGGACAGGCACATCGGCTCTTGCGGCGTTCATGGTTATCGCGACAACGAGCCGTGCCCGTACACCCGATGCGCGTTTTCCCATGTCGCAGCTTCGACCTCCTGCGCGCTTATGCCTCTGATGCGGGCGATCTCTTCAATGATCAGGGGCAGGTACAGAGAGGAGTTGCGACTGCCCCGGTTCGGCGCGGGCGCCAGATACGGACAGTCCGTCTCCACAACGATGCGGTCAAGCGGCACCGCCGCGGCCACCTCCTTCATGACGCGGGCATTTTTGAACGTCACGACGCCGCCGATCCCGATATAATATCCGAGCTTCACATATTCCAGCGCCATCTGCGCCGACGAGGAAAAACAGTGAATGATTCCGCCCGTCGTCCCGGCGTGATACTCCTTCATGATGTCAAAGGTATCCTGCGCGGCGTCCCGGCTGTGAATGTTGACCGGCAGTCCGGTCTCTTTCGCCATCTGAAGTTGCCGGATGAACCATTCTTTTTGAAGCTCGTGCGGCTCTTTGTTCCAATAATAGTCCAGCCCGATCTCTCCGACCGCCACGCTCTTCGGCTTCCGGCACAGCTCATACATCCACTGCAGCGTCTCCTCATTCAGTGAGCCGACCTCATCCGGATGCACGCCGACCGCCGCCCACACAAACGGATACCGCTCCGCCAGTTCCTGACTCGCCCGGACGCCCTGCACGGACGCGCCGACATTCACAATCCCGCCAATCCCGGCAGCTTCCATCTGCGTGAACAGTTCCTCCCGATCCTCCTCAAACGCCTCATCGTCATAGTGCGCATGTGTGTCGAAAATCATCCCGCTCTCTCCTGCCTTCGTCAAATCCTCTTATCGATCAACCGGTTCAGCCGCGGACAAAAAATCCCCGCTCATCCCTTACAGTAAATTATGCAGGAAATTCGGGAATACGTCAATAGAAAATCCCCGGAGACAACCGCTCCGGGGATTTTCATTCGCGTCATTTACGTTATTGCAGTTTTAAATTGATGTTCGGACATTTAAAGCGCTTTTACGGAAGCATGTCAACATCGCCGAAGGTCGCCTCAAACTTCTCGGTGCGCTCGTCGATGATCGCCTGTCCGCCGGAGCTTAAGTAGTCTTCCATACCTGCATCCCATACGCTGTCGAACTCATCCGTAGCTGCGATCACTGCATTGTCAAATACAACGTCTTTCTTCTCGGAAAGCGCCGGGCCTTGGCCCTCTTCCGCCTCGATCGTGCCAACATTTACATTCTTGCCAACACGCAGATCGGTGTTCGCAACCTCGTTCGCATGCTCAACCTGAGCCGGATCGATGCCCGCGTAGCTGTGAGCCGTGGACTTCAGAGTCTGCTCCTCGTCAACGAGCTTCAGGCCGTTGCAGGTGATCGTGTAGTCGATGTTGAAGCCGGAGTTCTGGATGTCGTCGCCCGTAGCAGCGATCACTTCCACCGCGCCGTCGTCGAGCACGTTATGCGTAACGCCCTCGTCGCCGATCTGCAGATACTCGATCACTTCCGGAGAGCTGATGAAATCCAGATACAGCATGGAAGCCAGCGGCTCGTCGTTCGTGGACGGGAAGAAGATCTTGCGGTCGATCGGACCCGGAACGAACTTGGTGTGCGTACCCTTGCTGTCCTCAAACGGATCGATCACGACATAGGTCGCGTCCTCGCCGACCATTCTCTGCAGGTTGGTCTGGATGCTGTCCTCGCCGTTGCGGTACGGGTAATCCCAGTTGTGCGTGAACGCGCCTACATAGCCAGCCTTCATCATGTCGTCCTCGGTGGTGTCGCCGCTGCCGTACAGAGCGAAATCCTTCCACATAAGGCCTTCGTTGTACCACTTGTTCAGAAGTCTTACGCCTTCCTTGACGCCCGGCTCCGTGAACTTTCTGTCGTCAAAGCCGTAGATGTAGAAATCCTTGTCGGAGATGTCCGGATCGATGAAGGACTCGAGCAGTGTAGCGGCTCTCCAGCCCACGTCGTAGCTCACCGAATACGGAACCATCTTGTCCGCGTCCTCGCCGAGAAGCGTCTCAGCATTGTCGCGGAACGCAATCAGCATGTCCTCGAACTCCTGCTTCGTGGTCGGTTCAGCCAGTCCCAGCTTATCCAGCCAGTCCTTGCGGACGAAGGTGTTGATGCGGTTGCTCGTCGCAAGCTTTGCCTCGATCGCCCAGATCGTCCCGGCTTCCGGATCCTTGTCCCAATAGAGGTTCGTCTCTCCGAGCCAGTCCCAAAGGTTCGGCAGAACGTCCTTGTTGTCGTCTACATAGGAGGCCAGATCCAGCACGCCGCCCATGTTCGCATAGGTCTGGATCGTCGGATAATCGTATGTCACGCAGATATCCGGAGCGTCGCCGGCCGCCAGCAGGTTGTTGATCTGCTCAACCTCGGTCCAGCGCGGAACCGCGACAAACTCTACCTCTACATTGTAGCGCTCCAGCATCTGATCCTGAATATACTTCGTGTACTTGTTGTTGGTGGGGTCAGAGCCGCCGTCGTTGCCGCGGTCATACACCTCAACCGTGATGTGCTTCGTCTCCGCGAACTTGCCGTCCGTCAGCTCATCCGCGCTCACGTTCACCGCCATCATCGGCAGCGTCATGCCGGCTGCAAGAAGAACAGCCAGTGCCTTCTTTGAAAAACTACTTCTCAACATAAATCCCTCCTTTAAAATGGTTTACAGGTATGAATAAACGGATCTCACAGCCCGGATCCGGTCATTCCAATTGCTTTGCCCGCTCCTCCGCCTCTCCCATGGCAGCCCTGTGAGCCAGAACCCAGTCCTTCTCCCGTTGTCGCGCCGAAAAGCAGACTTCATTTCAATCACTCCTTCACCGCGCCCATTGTCACGCCGTGGATGAAGTACTTCTGCAGCCACGGGTAGATGCACAGGATCGGAACGGTGGAGAACATGACGATCGCCGCCTTCAGCGCCTCGGAAAGTCCCGGCGATGTGAAGCCCTCCTGTGTCGCAATCTCCACGCTGTTGATCGAGTTCAGGATGTTGTACAGGAACAACTGCAGTGGATACAGCGCCTTGTCCGTCACGTACATCAGCGCGTCGGAGTAGCCGTTCCAGCGGCCTACCGCGTAGAACAGGGCAAGCGTGGCGAACACCGGCTTGGAGAGCGGGATATAGATGCTCACCAGAATGCGGAAATAGCTCGCCCCGTCGATCTCGGCCGACTCCCGCAGGCTCTCCGGTATCCCGTAGAAAAAGCTCCGCATGATGATCATGTTGTACACGCTCATACAGCTCGGAATAATCAGCACCAGCGCAGTGTTCAGAAGACCCAGTTGTTTCATCAGCAGGTAGTTCGGGATCGTGCCCGCATTGAAAAACATCGTGATGATGATAAATACATTGATTACGCTACGCCCCTTCAGATGCTCAAAGATCAGCGGGTATGCGCAGAGCATCGTCATCAGAAGCGAGACGAACGTACACACGATCGTCAGGAACACCGTCCAGAAAAACGCCCTTATGTACGTCATGTCCCCGAACACCATCTTGTAGGCATCCAGATTGAAGCCCTTCGGCAGCAAATACACCTCCCGCTTGATCAGCGCGTCGGTCGAGCTTAAGGACCGCGACAGAAGGTTCAGCATCGGCAGGAGACAGATCGCGCTCACGATAATGCAGATAAAGACAAACAGCAGGTCGCCCGTTTTCGTTCTCTTTGATTTGATCATAGCTTCTCCTCCCCGACTCTTACCAGATTCCGCGCTCGCCCAGCTTTCTGGATATCCAGTTAGCCGCCAGCAGGAAGAACAGACAGATCACCGACTGGAAGAAGCCCACCGCGGTAGTCAGCGAGAACTGCAGTCCCTTGATACCGTTCTTGTACACGAAGGTGGAGATCACCTCCGCCACGTTCATGACCAGATTGTTCTGCAACGCGAACGGACGGTCGAATCCGCTTCCGAGGATGTTGCCGAGGTTCATGATGAGCAACACCACGATGGTCGGCCTTATACCTGTCAGCGTGATATGCCAGATCTTCTTGAAACGGCCCGCGCCGTCCACGGACGCTGCTTCGTACAGCTCCGGGTTGATCCCGGCGATGGCCGCCAGATAGATGATGGAATTCCAGCCGAAATTCTGCCATACGCCAAGCGATACATAGGTAGCCACCCAGTGTCCCGGCTCGTTGAGGAACGGAACCGCCTCGAAGCCAAGCTTCGTGATGACCTGATTGATAAGACCCGTCGTCGGCGCGAACAACTGCAGCGCCAGTCCGTAGATGATAACCCATGAAAGGAAGTGCGGCATGTATGCGATCGTCTGCACAACCCGCTTAAAACGCTTGAACGCCAGTTCATTCAGAATCAGCGCAAAAATGATAGGCGCCGGAAAACCGAAAATGAGATCCAGCAGATTCAGCGTGAGCGTATTGCGCAGGGCGTTGATAAAATCACGGTTCTGGAACGCCTTGATAAAATACTCGAATCCGTGATTCTTCGCCAAAGGCATCTTCCACACGCTCTGCACGATACTGTACTTCTTGAAAGCAATCTGCATGTAGATCATCGGTATGTACTTGAAGATCAGCAGATACAGAAGTGGCAGCGCCAGCAGTGCATAAAGCTGCCAATAACGCTTCATATAGGCCCTGAAGCTGATCTTGTTCCCGACCTTCTTTGGGTTCTTTTTCTTGTCGCTCATCCCACACCCCCGTTTGTATATTTTTGACAATTATGTCCTCAAAATATTTACGCCATTGTAGGTAGTATACAACACTATTCCGACAAATGCAATCTTTTCTTCAAAAAATTGGCCCAAAATCCGGACAGTTTGCTTCTTATATTTGAAATTTTTCACAGTTTCTATAAAAGTTCCGCCGCGACCGCATCCATCAGCATACTACGAAATGCAGACGGCTCCTCCGCGCGCGGCTTTGCGCCGTCCCCCGTGAATACCATCTCGCAACGATTTGCGTCTGTGTACGCGTCCCACTGCGGCATGGGCGTTCCGTCCGCATCCGGCCCGTTCGGGTCTCCGGTCTTGATAAAGTTCGCCCAGTAATTACACATCTGACGCGCCAGATCGTAATGTCTGCCCACAAGCGGCCGCCAGCATTTTGCGAGTGTTTCAAAGAAAAACCACAGGTCTACCGAGTGAAAAGTGCCCGGATCGTCCCAGCCCGGAATGTCCGAGTCGAATCGGTAATAATAGCAAGGCTCCTCCTTCCCGTTCTTCTCATGCTGCAGGAACTGAGCTTTCACGGTACATTCGATGCCGCTCGCCTTTCCCCACAGATCGCCGTCCTGCGGCTCCTGCAGCTCCGGGAGGCTCAGGAACTCTTCCGCGCGCCCTCCGAAAAGCTTCCCCGCCTTTTCCCTGAGCTCCTCGCGCGAAGACGCCTTGAGGAAATTCGGAAACTCATCGGCGGTATTGCCCGCCATCACCGGCACCGGCGCATGTCTGCCCTGCGCGAACAGCACCATCGGATCACCCACGCAGAAAACATCGTCCTGCACCGTAAACATCCGCGGATGCTCCGCCGCATACTCCGCATAGCGGTCGCGTATGTAAAACGCGTCGAGCTTCCGCGCCGCCTCGAGCGTGGATACGCCCAGATATTCGAAAAACTGCCTGCCGTTCTCCTCCGCCTCCCGAAGCGTACACGGCTTTCCGATGCCGCCTTCTCCGTAAGGATCGCGGATCATCGCGCTCATCACCACCGCACGTTTAAACAATCCGTAATTGTCCGGGCAGGTCATCTGGCTCATCACGCTTCCGCCGCCCGCCGACTGCCCGGCAATCGTGATATTCTCCGGATCTCCGCCGAACGCCGCGATATTGCGAACCACCCAGCGCAGACCCGCCTGCTGATCCAGACTTCCGAAATTCGCCGGCGCTTCCGGCTGCTGCGCGCTGATCTCCGGATGCGCCAGAAAACCGAACACATTGATACGGTAGTTGACCGTCACCACCACGACGCCGCGGCGCGCAAGCCGTTCCCCGTCAAACTCCATCTCCGACGGATAGCCCCACTGCAGACCGCCGCCGAAAAACCACACAAGGACAGGCTGCTTCTCCTTCGGCGACTTCGCGCCCGTCCAGATATTCAGATACAGACAGTCCTCCGACATTTCGATCGAAGGATCCACATGCCATTCGCGGTTGTACACAATATCCCCGATGCCCGGAGTGTCCTGCACGGAGATCGGCGCAAAACGGTACGCCTCGCGAACGCCCTCCCAATCCTCGCACGGCTGCGGCGCGCGCCAGCGATTTTCTCCCACGGGAGGCGCCGCAAACGGCACTCCTTTAAACGCCGTGATCCTCGGATCCGCCGCCTCTATGCCGCGCACCCATCCGTTTTCCGTCTTCGCTTTTCTGATCATACCTGCTCCTTTCTCCACATTCTCAGATACGGGAAACCGGCATATCTCCCGATACGTCTTCCCGAAATACGTGTCCTTTTGTTTCAATATTTTAACATACAAATCCGCTCTGTTCTACTCATTTTTAGGGATTCGACGCAGCTTCACACCCGAAAAACGAACACAAAAAGGGCCCTTGCAAAAAGCAAAAGCCCTGTCACATCAAAACAGAAAAAATGTTTACTCCGCCGACGCCGCGGCCTCCTTCATTGAGCGCACATACTCGGCCACATACGGTACACAGTCCGCACCGTACTGCCCGCACAGCTTCACGATCGCGGAGCCGACGATCACACCGTCCGCGTACCCTGCCATACGCTTCGCCTGCTCCGGCGTGGAGATACCGAAACCGATCGCGCAGGGTAGAGTGCTGTTCGCACGCACAAGGCGCACCATCTCGCCGACGTCGGTCGTGATCTCCGTGCGCACGCCTGTGACGCCGAGCGAAGAAACACAGTAAATAAAGCCCTCTGCGGATGCCGCGATCGTCGCGATCCTCTCATGCGAAGTCGGCGCGATCAGAGACACCAACGCCAGACCATGCGCATCGCATACAGAGCTGAATTCTTCTTTTTCCTCAAACGGAACATCCGGCAGAATCAGCCCGTCCATGCCGATCTCGGCGGCCGTTTTCACAAAGCGCTCCGTCCCATAGGAATAGACTACGTTTGCGTAAGTCATGAACACCATCGGAATCTGCGTATTTTTGCGGATTTTCCGCACCATGTCAAAAATCTTGTCCGTCGTCACGCCGCCGGAGAGAGCGCGCATGTTCGCCTCTTGGATCACCGGCCCCTCCGCGGTCGGATCCGAGAACGGAATGCCGAGCTCGATCAGATCCGCCCCGGCCTCCTCCATCGCATAGACCAGCTTTTCCGTGACCTCCAGCGAAGGATCGCCGCAGGTCAGAAACGGAATAAATGCTTTTCCGTTTTCGAATGCCTTCTGTATCTTACTCATGGATATCCTCCCCTCTGTAGCGTGCGATCGCCGCGCAGTCCTTGTCGCCGCGCCCGGAAATGTTGATAACAATGATCTGGTCCTTGCTCATCTGCGGCGCAAGCTTCATCGCATAGGACACCGCATGCGCGCTCTCGATCGCCGGGATGATGCCCTCGATCCTTGCCAGATACTCAAACGCCTCAACCGCCTCGTCGTCCGTCACCGGCACGTACTCGGCGCGTCCCTTGTCGTACAGGTATGCGTGCTCCGGTCCGATGCCCGGATAATCCAGCCCCGCCGAGATCGAGTACACCGGCGCGATCTGCCCGTATTCGTCCTGACAAAAATAAGACTTCATGCCGTGGAAGATCCCGAGCCGCCCGGTCGCAATCGTCGCCGCCGTCTCCGCCGTGTTCACTCCGCGGCCCGCCGCCTCGCAGCCGATCAGCCGCACGCTCTCGTCCCCGATGAAATGATAAAACGCCCCGATCGCGTTCGAACCGCCGCCGACGCAGGCCAGCACCGCGTCCGGGAGCTTTCCTTCCTTCTCCATGAGCTGTTCCTTGATTTCCTTCGAGATCACGCTCTGGAAGTCGCGCACGATCGTCGGGAACGGGTGCGGTCCCATCACGGAGCCGAGCACATAGTGCGTATCGTCGATCCGCTTCGTCCACTCGCGCATCGTCTCCGAGACCGCGTCCTTGAGCGTCCCGGTGCCGCTCTCCACCGCGTGTACCTGCGCGCCGAGGAGCCGCATCCGATAGACGTTGAGCGCCTGACGGATCGTGTCCTCCTTGCCCATGAACACCTCGCACTCCATATCCATCAGCGCCGCGGCCGTCGCCGTCGCCACGCCGTGCTGTCCTGCCCCGGTCTCCGCGATCACGCGCGTCTTTCCCATTTTTTTCGCAAGGAGCACCTGCCCCAGCACATTGTTGATCTTGTGCGCGCCGGTATGATTCAGATCCTCTCTCTTCAGGTAGATCTTCGCGCCGCCCAAGTCCTCCGTCATCCGCTTCGCAAAGTAAAGCCGCGACGGACGGCCCGCGTAATCATTGAACAGCTCCGTCAGCTCACGGTTGAACTCCGGGTCATCCTTATAATGATTGTACGCCTCCTCCAGCTCGATCACGGCGTTCATCAACGTCTCCGGGATGTACTGCCCGCCGTGCGTTCCAAATCTTCCGCTCATTCTCCTGTCCTCCTGTGGATTTGTTTCTGTTTCTGCCTTTTTGCGGCTTCTCCGTCTCTTTCCGTTCTTTGAATTCCGCCGCAAGTCCTTTCAGATATTATTGCTGTATTTCATCTTTCCTGTTGTGTTTTCTATCCGGCAGACCCAGATTTTTATTATTCTGTCGGTCTGACATTCCCTGTGTTCTGACAAAATATCTTCTCTGCTATCTTCTCCGACATTTTCCTGCTTTTAGTTCTGACTGTCTCTACTACCCTTACTCTTCGTTCCAACGCCGCACGGCCTGTACCGCCGCGAGGATCTTCTTTGGATCCTTTTTGCCGTCCGTCTCGAGTCCGCTGCTCATGTCGACCGCCCATGGCCGCACCTGCCGCAGCGCCTCCTCGATGTTCTCCGGCCCGATGCCTCCCGCGAGGAAAAACGGACGCCGGATGCCTCTCGTCATCGTCCAGTCGAAGCTCTCCCCGGTGCCGCCCTCGCCGTGGTCGAGCAGCACGTAGTCGGCGCAGCTTCCCTCCGCCTCGCCGAACGTCCACTCGTTGAACGCACGAATCACGGTGAAATCGCCCCGCGACTTCAGCTCACGGATATAATTTTCATCCTCATGCCCGTGGATCTGCGCCATCTGGATCACGCCCTCCTTCAGGAAAGCAGCCACGCTCTCGAGAGGTTCATCGCGGAACACACCCACCGGAATGATTCCGGGATCGAGCAGCTTCACCAGCTCGCGGAGTTGCTCGAGCGACACGTTGCGGATGCTCTTCGGCACGTTGATCACAAAGCCGCAGAAATCCGGCCGCGCCTCGTTGACACATAAAATGTCCTCCGGCCTACTCATGCCACAGAGCTTGATCTTCACTTTTTGTCTGCCATCCATTTCATACAAACCTTTCTCAACCTACGCATTGCGCCACTCTTTAAGCAGCCGCTCTTTCTCCTTGGATCGCATCAATGTCTCGCCGATCAGCACCGCGTCCGTGCCATTCTCACGAAGATTCCGGATATCCTCCGCCGTACGGATGCCGCTCTCTGAGACGAATAAAATCTCCGGCGGCACCAGACGCCGCAGGCGCAGACTGTTGTTGATGTCCACCTTAAAGGTCCGCAAGTCGCGGTTGTTGACCCCGACAATCTTCGCATCCGCCCTCAGCGCCCGCTCGACTTCCTCCTCGTCGTGCGCCTCCACAAGCGCCGAAAGGCCGAGCTCCGTCGCAAGCTGCCCGTAGGCGCTAAGCTGTCCGTCGTCGAGGATCGCGCAAATCAGCAGAACGGCCGAAGCCCCCAATGTCTTCGCCTGATAGATCATGTATTCGTCCACCGTGAAATCCTTGCGAAGCACCGGAATCTGCACCGTCTGCGCAATCTCCCGCAGATACTGATCCTGCCCCTGAAAATAGAACGGCTCGGTCAAGCACGAGATCGCCGATGCGCCTGCCTTCTCATAGTCCTTCGCAATCTCCAGATACGGAAAATCCGGCGCGATCAGACCTTTCGAGGGCGACGCCTTCTTCACCTCGCAAATGAAGGAAATGCCCTCCTGCGCCAGAGTGCGCGCGAACGGGAAACTGCCCTGCGAAAACGGGCTGACATGACCTCCCAGCCGTGTCACATCTTCCGGCATGCCTCGGTCGGAGCCGTTATCGGGACGGTTCTCTGCCTGCCCTGCTGAATTTGTCTGCGACGCTGAATTTGTCTGTACCGCTGAATTTGTCTGCCCTGCTGAATTTGTCTGCACCGCCACGATTTCCTCTGCTTCCCGGCGCAGTTCTTCAAGCGGCAACTGTGCCTTCTCCCGCGCGATCCACTCCGCCTCCCGTCGCAGCTCCTCAAGCGGCAACTGCGCCTTCTCCCGCGCGATCCGCTCCTTTGTTTTCTCCGCAATTTCCTGTAAAATGTTCATTTTCCTATTTTCCCATCGACCATTTTCAGTTTTCGGCAAATCTGCCCATAATCGGATTCTTCTTTGCCGAATCCATCATTCCGACTTGCAGTTCTTCTTTGCCGAATCCGCTTCTATTATTCCCGATTGCTCTCTCTTGCAAACTCCTCGAGCACCCTGAGCGCCTCTCCATTGTCAATCTGGCGCTCCGCCATGCGCACGCCCTCCTCCATCGAGGAAGCCTTGCCCGCGATATACAGCGCCGCGCCCGCATTCAGGCAAACCGCCTGACGCTTCGGCCCCTTGTCAGCTCCCGTAAGGATCGCCCTCGTGATCTCGGCGTTCTCCTGCGGCGTGCCGCCTTTTAAGTCATCCTTGCCGCAGCGCTCGTAGCCGAACTGCTCCGGCGTGATCGTGTAGCTCGTCAGCTTCCCGTCGCGGATCTCGCAGACGGAGGTCGGCGCGCTCATCGAGATCTCGTCGAGCTTATCCTGCCCGAAGACCACCATGCCCTTTGTCACGCCGAGGTTCATCATGACCTGCGCAAGCGGCTCGACCAGCTCTTCCTCGTACACACCCATGAGCTCCATGTTCGCGCCGGCCGGATTCGAAAGCGGTCCAAGAATGTTAAACACTGTGCGGATACCCAGCTCCTTGCGCACCGGAGCCACGTACTTCATCGCCGTGTGGTAACTCTGCGCAAACAGGAAGCAGATGTTCAATTTCTGCAGAAGCTCCAAGCTCTTCGCCGGAGAGACCGTGATCTTCACACCGAGCGCCTCCAGCACATCCGCCGCGCCGCTCTTCGAGGACGCCGCGCGGTTGCCGTGCTTCGCGACCGGCACACCCGCCGAGGCGATCACCATCGCAGACGTCGTGGAAATGTTGAACGAGTTCGAGCCGTCCCCGCCGGTACCCACGATCTCCAGCACGTTCATCTCGTGCAGCAGCCGCAGCCCGTGCGCGCGCATACCCGCCGCCGATGCCGTGATCTCGTCGATCGTCTCTCCCTTCATCGCCAGCGCCGTGAGATACGAGGACATCTGGATCGTCGTAGCCTCGCCGCTCATGATCTCGTCCATGACGGCCTCCGCCTCCTGATAGGTCAAATCCTGCTTCTTCGAAAGTTTGATGATTGCTTCTTTAATCATGTCTGATTCCCTCCATAAAATTTTTGATTATCTGCATTCCGTCCG
>CANQVH010000073.1 GCA_947627245.1 uncultured Lachnospiraceae bacterium
GAGTTCTACGGCAAGATGGTAGACCTCTGGAACGAGCAGAATCCGGATCGCACGATCCAGATCACGTTCAGCACCTATCCGTATGCAGATCACCACAACAAACTGATGATGTCCCTGCAGGCTGGCTCAGGCGCTCCTGACATGTGCGACATCGAGATCGGCCAGTTCCCGAACTACACCGGCGAGAACTGCCCGCTGTACGATCTGACCGACGCGCTTGCTCCGTATGAGGACAGCGTTGTCACCTCCAGACTGGACATCTATTCCAGAAACGACGGCGTCCGTGTCGGTGTTCCGACTCACGTAGGCGCAGCGGTTATGTACTGGAACGCAGAGATCTTTGAAGAGTACGGCCTTGATTACAAGTCCGTAAAGACTTGGGACGATTATACCGCACTCGGCGAGCAGCTCAAGGAAGCTTCCAACGGCGAAGTTTACCTGACCTCCGTTGACACGGGCGGTGTTGACTGGCTGTGGATCGCAATGGCTCAGTACGGCGAAGACTGGACCGGCGGCCCGGACGGCGAAGTGAACGTACAGCTTGACTCCGTGAAGAAGATGCTCACGATGCAACAGCAGTGGCTGAATGACGGCATCGCGATGATCTCCACCGACGGACATGTGGACCTTGAGGCCGGCTTCAAGAACATCATGGACGGCAAGATCGCATCCTTCCCGAAGGCTATGTGGTACATGAGCCGTTTCAAGGATTATATGCCGGAGATGGAAGGCAAGTATGATATCACCAAGATCCCGGTATTCGAAGAGGGTCAGCCGTCTTCCGTTGGTATCGGCGGAACCGGTACGGTTGTAACGAACCAGTGCGAGAACCCGGAGCTGGCTGCTGAGTGGCTTGCATGGGCGAAGCTTTCCGAGGAAGGCGAGCAGTACATCTGGAACGAGCTCGGATTTGACGTTTGTAACACTGCTTACTGGGCAGATGAAGATTTCGCATATGACGAGAGCAACTACTACAACACGTTCTTCCGCGTGAAGCCGTACGAGATCCTGAACCAGCTCGCTGAGAACAACGAGATCGGCAGAATCTACTCCGTATCCGCTTCTCCGACGATCAACGACTACTTCTGCACCACGACTCTGAACGAGGTTCTTGAGGAAGGCATGGATGTAGACGAGGCTCTGCAGGAAGCTCAGGATTACATCAGCTTTGCTATCATGTAAGCCCTGCGGCACGAATAAAGCATAGTTTCTAGAATTTCAGGGAGGCCCGGGAAATCGCATTCCCGGGTCTCCGTTCTTATCGTAACATTGAAAAAGGAGGAATTACACAGTGAACAAAGTCAAAAAACTGTTGTATTCTCAGAAAATCGCACCGTTCGTTTTCTGTCTTCCGTTCGTCATCAGCCTGCTTGTCTTCTGGCTGTATCCGCTGGTGACCGGTATCCTGATGAGCTTCCAGACGGTAGACTTCGGTGTAACGACATGGGTAGGGACTCAGCACTACGCCAAGCTCGCGAAGGATCCGTTCTTCAAGACGGCCGTCCTGAACAGCATTGAGTACATGGCGCTGACGCTCCTGCTGCTTGTCCCGATCCCGATGCTGCTCGCAGTCCTGATCGAGAGCCGTATCACCAAGGCGAGAGGCCTGTGGAAGATCATCATGTACATCCCGGCGCTCACCTCCGTGGTTATCTCCGGTATGCTGTTCCGCCTGATGTTCTCCGAGGGCGCGGGCGGCCAGATGAACCAGCTCATGCAGTGGCTCGGTCAGGCGCCGATCCCGTGGCTGAAGTCGAAGGGCACCGGCTGGGTGGCGCTGCTTCTGCTCTGTATGTGGAGATGGACCGGCGTCAACATGCTGTACTTCGTCTCCGGCCTGAACGGCATCGACAGTACGCTGTATGAGTCGGCCGATATCGACGGCGCGAACGCGAAGCAGAAATTCTGGTATATCACGCTTCCGCTGCTGAAGCCGACCACTGTCTACGTGATCACGATCTCCGTCTTCGCGGGTCTGTCCATGTTCCTCGAAAGCTTCATGCTGTGGAACGGCAACTCCTCGCCGAAGAATATCGGTCTTACGATCGTCGGTTACCTGTACAAGCGCGGTATCGAGACGAATGAGCTCGGCTACGCCTGCGCAGTCGGCGTGGTGCTGATGGTGATCGCACTTGTCATCAACTTCATCCAGCTCTTTGCAACCGGCACGATCGGATTTAAGAAGAAGGAGGACTAAGATTATGGCGAAAAATTCAAATGCTCCAAGAACCATGGAATCGAACCATAAGGTGGCGTCCTTCCTCTCGACCGCGCTGTTTGTGTTTGTTTCGGCGATCATTGCGTTTCCGCTGCTCGCCGGCCTGACGGCTTCGTTCCGTCCGGCGCGTGAGATCTTCCAGAACGGTATGTCGCTGAACTTAAAGGTCAAAGAGTGGAGCTTACATAACTACGCGTACCTGTTCACGAAATTCATTAACCCGAAGACCTCCGACTCGGTGGCGATCGCCGACTCGAACAAATACTTCATGTGGTACAAGAACAGCCTGATCCTGACGATCACGACGGTCGTCCTGACGCTTCTCGTCTGCTACTTCATCGCCTACGGCATGACGATGTACAAGACGAAGCTCGGCGGCTTTCTGTTCTTTATGGTAATCGCTACGATGTCCGTACCGTTCGAGATCCTGATGCTTCCACTGTATCAAGAGGTCACGACGATCGGCCTCATCAACACGAACGCCGGCGTATTCCTGCCCGGCCTGTGCGCAGCCGCCACGATCTTTTTCTTCCGGCAATACATGCAGGGACTGCCAAAGGAGTTGCTTGACGCGGCGCGCGTGGACGGCTGTACCGAGTACGGCATCTCCGTAAGGATCATGATGCCGATCACGAAGCCGGCCTTCGCTTCCATGGCGATCCTCTGCGCGATGGGTTCATGGAACAACATGCTGTGGCCGATGCTTGTGTTCCGTGACACGAACAAGTTCACACTTCAGATCGGTCTGAACACGCTGTTGACGCCGTACGGCAACAACTACGATCTGCTGATCGCAGGTTCCATGTTCGGTATCATCCCGATCCTCATCATCTACCTAATCTTCAACCGCTATCTGGTGGCAGGTATGACGAGCGGAGCCGTGAAGGGTTGATCTCTCAAAAAATACTTACATGTTTCGCGTGTGCAGAGTGCAGGTTCTTCGATGAGTAGAATTTTGCGCCATGCACCGCAGACGCACCCGGGGCTGTCGCAGCCTGTGCCGGTGAGACGTCTTTCTCTCCGCTCTCACAGATTGCAGCAGCCCTTTTTATAGCCTGAAGTTAAAGACCGAAAAAATTTTACCATATTAATGGTATCAGAAAATCAAAAGGGAGGAACATAAAATGGCAAAGAATGCGAAGATGATACTCGACAAAGCCTTCCGTATCTCGGAGATCGACGACCGCATCTACGGCTCCTTTATCGAGCACCTTGGCCGCGCGGTCTACGACGGCGTTTATCAGCCGGGACACCCGCTCTCGAATGCGGACGGCTTCCGCACAGACGTCATCGATCTGGTGCGCGAGCTGAACGTCCCGATCGTGCGTTATCCGGGCGGAAATTTTGTCTCCAGCTTCAACTGGGAGGACAGCGTCGGCCCGGTGGACGAGCGTCCGGCGCGGCTCGAACTCGCATGGCGCAGCCTCGAGACCAACAAAGTCGGTCTGCACGAGTTCAGCAAATGGGCGAAAGCCGCCAATTCCGAAGTGATGATGGCAGTCAACCTCGGCACACGCGGCATTGCGGACGCCTGCAACCTGCTTGAATACTGCAATCATCCCGGCGGCACGAAATACAGTGACCTGCGTATCAAACACGGCCAGAAAGAGCCCTACGGCTTTAAGGTCTGGTGTCTTGGCAACGAGATGGACGGCCCGTGGCAGCTCGGCCAGAAGACGGCAAACGAGTACGGCAGACTTGCGGTGGAGACCGCGAAGGCGATGAAGTTGATCGATCCGACCGTTGAATTCGTTGTCTGCGGCAGCTCCAACAAGGATATGCCGACGTTTGCGACATGGGAGGATACGGTGCTCAGCCACACCTACGACAATGTAGATTATCTCTCTTTGCACAGCTACTACGGCAACCGTTCCGGCAATACCAATGACTTCCTCGCAAAGTCCAACGACATGGACGACTTTATCCATTCCGTCATCGCAATCTGCGACTATGTGAAAGCGAAAAAGCACAGCTCCAAGAAGATGATGCTGAGCTTCGACGAGTGGAACGTCTGGTACCACACGACCGAAGCGGACAACGAAGAGATGAAGAAAAATCCGTGGCAGATCGCCCCGCCGCTTCTCGAGGATATCTACACGTTTGAGGACGCGCTGATGGTCGGGCTTTTGATCATCGTGCTTCTGCGCAACTCCGACCGCGTGCGCATGGCGTGTCTTGCGCAGCTCGTGAACGTCATCGCTCCGATCATGACTGACCAGAACGGCGGCAAGGCATGGCGCCAGACGATCTTCTGGCCGTTCATGCACGCGTCAAAATACGGACGCGGCATCGCTCTGCTCCCGGCGATCGACTCTCCGCTGCACACGACAAAGAATCACGGCGACGTGACCGACGTCGAATCCGTCTCCGTCTACAACGAGGAAAAGGGCGAGCTGACGATCTTCGCGGTCAACCGCAATCTCGAAGACGACGTCACACTGACGACCGACGTCCGCAGCTTCGAGGGATACCGGCTCGCCGAGCACATTGTGCTCGAGCACAGCGACCTCAAGGCGGTAAACAGCTCCGCGGGAGAAACCGTCACGCCGAAGGCAGTCGCACAGTCCGCGCTCGACGGCGGCACGCTCACAAGCCTGCTGCACAAAGCATCGTGGAACGTAATCCGGCTGGTGAAGTAGCATCGACATTCTGACGCACATCCGTGCTGTCACAAAGGGCAGGACATTTTCGGCTTCCTTCCGAAGATATCCTGCCCTTTTATTTCTATATTTCACACACATTTCGCCGTAGTCCTGCCCTGCAGCTTCTCCTGCCGGAACACAGCTTGTCCCGTATCGCTAACCGAATCAGGCGCACAATCTCGCCGCTTCACTTTGGCGCGCCTCTGCAACTAACTCCGAAAACGCGTTCAGAACCGTCGCACACAGCTCCAAGATCTGCCTGCAGTCCGTCTCCGGCGTATGGACTCGGGTACGCATGTATTTCGCATGCATCCCGGCAATATAGCCGAACAACTCCTCGATGCTTCCAAATTCCTCCGCGGTCTTGCGCGCCCGGGCGAAGATCTCCCGTCCCTCCGGCATCCAGACCAGCACGCGCATCCGGTATTTCATCTCGCTCTCGTACATGCAATGATCCTTCACACTGCCCTCAAAGGATGCATTGTGCGGATACGTAAAATAATCGGCCAGATAATGCATCGCCACGCCGGTCCTGCGCCAGAGGACACGTTCATTCTCCTCGTCTGTCCGCGCCGCCTCGTCCAGCACCTGACGGCACAGCAGCCGAAAGGTTCCGAACGTCGTATCATATTCGTGCGGCACCGCGAGCATCTTCGGATTTAAATCCGGAAGGATCGAGCCGAGGCAGAATGCCTTTCTGTGGCGGATAAGCTCGGGCGACCCCAGTCCCCTGACAAGGTAGCGTGCAAGTGCAACATGTGATTTCTTGCGCATGGCGATCCTCCTGTTCTACCACTCTTCCGTATCCATTCTTATTCTGACTCTCATCGTCTTCAAAATATCAGCCGTAATTTATTTTTACTTAACTATATTACGATAAAATCATCTCCGGCGCAAGCGCTCCTGACCGCATTTCTCTAAAAAGTACTGGAAAAAAGACTGCTCCTGCCACCGAAGCAGAAAACAGCCTTTCAGGTTTTCTAAATGATACGTATCTGTCTTTGTAACATTCACGCCCGCCCGCGCGTCGCAATCTCGGCGATATTCACGAGCGTCAGACCGTGGATGTTGTTGTTTTCGAGACTCGTGATCAGCGCTTCCGCCGTATCGAGCGAGGTCAGCACGTTGACGCCGGTCTCGATCGCGTTGCGGCGAATCAGGAAACCGTCCTTCGAATGTCCGACGCCCTGCGACGGCGTGTCGATGACGAGGTCGATCTCATGCCCGAGGATCAGGTCCATGATGTTCGGCGACTCCTGCTCGATCTTGCGCGTCATGCGCACCTGCACATCCGCCTCCATCAAGGCGCGCGCCGTCCCCTTCGTCGCAAAGATATTGTATCCGAGCGCCTCAAAACGCTTCGCGAGATCCGCCGCCTCGAGCTTGTCTGCGTCGCGGACCGTCATAATCATATTTCTGTGCTTCGGCAGGTTGATGCCCGCGCCGAGGAACGCCTTGTACAGCGCCTCGTCAAAGGTCGCAGCGATGCCGAGGCACTCACCGGTCGACTTCATCTCCGGTCCGAGGCTGATGTCCGCGCCGCGGATCTTCTCAAACGAGAAGACCGGCATCTTGATCGCAAAATAATCGGCCTCCGGCTGCAGTCCCGGCTCGTAGCCGAGCTCGCGGATCTTCGCGCCGAGGATCACTTTCGTCGCAAGCGGCACGATCGGGATACCCGTCACCTTGCTGATGTATGGCACCGTGCGGCTCGAGCGCGGGTTCACCTCAATGACAAACACCTCGTCGTTGCTCACAATGAACTGAATGTTGATCAGTCCGATCACATGCAGAGAGCGCGCCAGCTTTCGCGTATAATCCTCGATCACGCGTTTGATCTTCATAGATATGCTCTGCGCCGGATACACGGAAATGCTGTCGCCGGAGTGAATGCCCGCGCGCTCGATATGCTCCATAATGCCGGGGATCAGCACGTCCTCCCCGTCGCACACCGCGTCGACCTCGATCTCCTTGCCGACCAGATATTTGTCCACGAGAATCGGATGCTCCTGCGCGATGCGGTTGATGATGCCGATATAGCTGTCGACGTCCTCATCATTGATCGCGATCTGCATTCCCTGTCCGCCAAGCACGTAGGACGGACGCACGAGCACCGGATAGCCGAGGCGGTTTGCGACCGCTTTGGCCTCCTCGGCCGTATACACGGTATCACCCGCCGGGCGCGGGATGTTGCATTTCTCGAGAATACGGTCAAACAACTCCCTGTCCTCGGCCGCGTCGACATTCTCCGCGGAGGTTCCGAGGATCGGGACGCCCATCTTCATCAGCGCCTCGGTCAGCTTGATTGCGGTCTGTCCGCCGAACTGCACAACCGCGCCGTTCGGTTTCTCAAGCCGCACGACATTTTCTACATCCTCCGGCGTCAACGGCTCAAAATAGAGCTTGTCCGCGATGTCGAAGTCCGTGCTCACGGTCTCCGGATTGTTGTTGATGATGATCGTCTCGTAGCCTTCTTTTGCAAACGCCCAAGTGCAATGCACCGAGCAAAAGTCAAACTCGATTCCCTGTCCGATACGGATCGGGCCGGAGCCCAGCACGAGCACTTTTTTCCGGGCGGACGGCGTACCATTCTCACAGCCCCGCGCTCCCGTGTATGTTTTATCCACACGGTCTGCACTGTCTGCTGCCGACTCAGGCTCCCCGCCGGCATGGCTTTCGCCGGACATCCCCGCCTCATCTTCGCTCCCAAACACCGAGTAATAGTATGGCGTCTCCGCCGCGAACTCCGCCGCGCAGGTGTCCACCATCTTATACGCCGCCGTGATGCCGTTCTCATAACGCATTTGCTTGATCTCGGCCTCCGTGCGTCCGGTCAGCCGGGCGATCACGTTGTCCGGAAACTCGATGCGCTTCGCCTCTTTCAAAAGCTCCGCAGTCAGCTCCTGCGTCTTCAGCGCCTGTTCCATCTCGACCAAAATCGCCAGCTTGTCGATGAACCAGTTGTCGATCATCGTGATCTCATGGATCTCGTCATACGGGACGCCTCTGCGCAAAGCCTCAGCGATCACCCAGATCCGCCGGTCATCCACGCGCGCGAGCTGCTGCATCAGCTCCTCCTCGTTCAGCTCCGAGAAATCATAGGACAGCAGACAGTCGACATGCTGCTCTAAGGAGCGGATTGCTTTCATCAAAGCGCCCTCAAAATTGTCACAGATGCTCATGACCTCGCCGGTCGCCTTCATCTGCGTCGTCAGCTTTCTGCTCGCGCTGATAAATTTGTCGAAGGGCAGACGCGGCATCTTCACGACACAGTAGTCGAGCATCGGCTCGAAGCTCGCGTAGGTCTTGCCCGTGATCGCGTTTTTGATCTCATCGAGCGTGTAGCCGAGCGCGATCTTCGCCGCTACCTTCGCGATCGGATAACCGGTCGCCTTGGACGCCAGCGCCGAAGAACGGCTGACACGCGGATTTACCTCGATGACGCAATATTCAAAGCTGGTCGGATGCAACGCGAACTGGACATTGCAGCCGCCCGTGATATTCAGCTCCGTGATAATATTCAACGCGGAGGTACGCAGCATCTGGTACTCTTTGTCACCCAGCGTCTGGGACGGAGCGACGACAATGCTGTCCCCGGTGTGTACGCCGACCGGGTCAATGTTTTCCATATTACAGACCGTGATGACATTGCCCGCGCTGTCGCGCATCACCTCGTACTCGATCTCCTTCCAGCCCGCGATACAGCGCTCCACGAGCACCTGACCGACGCGGCTTAGGCGCAAACCGTTCTCAAGGATCTCGACAAGTTCATGATGATCATGCGCGATGCCGCCGCCGCTGCCGCCGAGCGTATAAGCCGGGCGCAACACGACCGGGAAGCCGATCGTTCGCGTAAAGGCTATGCCTTCCTCGACGCTCTCCACGACCTTCGACGGAGCGACCGGCTCTCCGATCTTCTCCATTGTGCTCTTAAATTCCAGACGGTCCTCAGCCTTTTTGATCGTTTCCGAGGTCGTCCCGATCAGCCGCACGTCGTGATCGCGCAGGAAGCCGCGCTCTTCAAGCTCCATCGCAAGGTTCAGCCCCGCCTGACCGCCGAGCGTCGGGAGCACGCTGTCCGGCCGCTCCTTCAAAATCAGTTGCTCGACCACTTCCACGGTCAACGGCTCGATGTAAACCTTATCCGCGATGTCCTTGTCCGTCATGATCGTCGCCGGATTCGAGTTCAGCAAAACGACTTCGATTCCTTCTTCTTTCAGGGAACGGCACGCCTGCGTCCCGGCGTAGTCAAACTCGGCCGCCTGACCGATCACGATCGGGCCGGAGCCGATGACAAGTACTTTTTTGATCTGAGGATTCTTCGGCATTATCTTCCCACCTCCATCATCTTCATAAAGCGGTCAAACAGATATCCGGAATCCAACGGCCCCGGACAGGCCTCCGGGTGGTACTGCACCGTGAAAATATTTTTATTGGTGTAGGCCAGTCCCTCGTTCGTCCCGTCATTTACATTCTCAAACGCCGGAACCGCGACCGCCGGGTCGAGCTTGTCCGTGTCCACCACATAACCGTGATTCTGTGAGGAAATATACACACGGCCTGTGGACAAATCCCGCACCGGATGGTTGCCGCCGCGGTGTCCGTATTTCATCTTGTGCGTGTCGGCGCCGTTCGCAAGCGCCATGAGCTGATGTCCGAGACAGATCGCAAAGATCGGCACGTTCGAATCATACAGCTTTTTGATCTCTTCGATGATCGAGGCACATTCCTTCGGATCGCCCGGACCGTTCGAAAGCATGATGCCGTCCGGCTTTGCGGCAAGAATTTCAGCCGCCGGGGTCAGTGCCGGATAGACCGTCACCTCACAGCCGCGCGCGTTCAGGCTGCGCGCAATGTTCCGCTTTGCGCCGAGATCCAAAAGCGCGACCTTCGGCCCGTCGCCTGCGAGCACATATTTCTCCCTGCAAGTGACCTTCTCTACCTCTTTGCCGGTCCTGTATGCGGCTATGCGCGGCAAAAGCTCGTCCGTCGAATAATTCTCGTCCGTCGTGATGCAGCCGTTCATCGTGCCTTTCTCACGCAAAATCTTCGTCAGCGCCCGGGTATCGATGCCTGCAATGCCCGGGATATCATATTTCAGCAGGAAATTCTGTATCGTATCCTCCGAGCGGAAATTGCTCGGCATGCGGGAAAGTTCGCGCACAATAAAGGCATCCAGCCAAGGACGATCCGACTCCATGTCCTCATAGCAGATGCCGTAATTGCCGATCAAAGGGTAAGTCATTACCACCGCCTGTCCCGCGTAGGAAGGATCTGTCAATACCTCCAGATAACCGGTCATCGACGTGTTGAAAACGATCTCGCTGATCACCTCACGCGCCGCGCCGATGCTCTGTCCGGTGAATACCGTGCCGTCCTCCAGAATCAAGAATGCTTTCATAATCTCTTCCGGCTCCTTTCTATATCCTCAATCAAGCAAGAATGTTCTTCCTGCTCACCGCATGACCTGCACGCAATGACATCTGGCTTCCATCGGCGGGTCTATGCATGAAATGCGCCGCACAAAGCGGCACTCAGTAATCCAATCCTCAAATTGCTAAGATTTTATCATAAAAGGCGGCACATTTCAACAGGTTTCCCCCTATAATTATGTAAGAATTTTCCTGATACTTCTTTTTGTGTTTATATATCTTATATTGCTTATTAATAAATCATTTATTGATTAAGATAAATTTTATGATATAATTACATTGTTACTGCCCCACACTGGTAACAGAAAGGAGGTGGTACGATGAAAACTATTCTAGCATTTTATATCGCTGTCATGGCTGCTGTAGTTGCACACTGCATCAACAAATGGTTGGACGGTGATAGATAAACAACAGCCTCGGCCCGGTCAGCCGCAAAACGACAAGAAAATCCCGGAGAAAGCCACTCTCCGGGATTTTCGCGTTTCATTTTTGAAAACTATTCTAACATTTTAAGACAAAATTATTGTAGCACAGACAATCATAGAAAGCAATACTTTTTTGCTTTTTTAACCGCTCTCAATTCAACTACAGACTGTTCAGCGCTTTCAGCATGTTCTCCAGCATATCCTGATCTGCCTCCTGCCCTGCGAAGCTCATCACGCCGCGCAGTGGCATGTACTGCATCATCGCCATGCCCATCTCGTCGGACACCGCCTCGGAAGCTGCCTCGGAATCTCCGCCGCCTCCGCCGAACACCTGCCGGAATCCGTCGAGGATCGGCTGGATCACCTTCTGCGCGTCCGGATCCGCCATGATATCCATAAAGATGGAATCCTTCGTGTAATGCTTTTTCAGCTTCACGGTACTCTGCACCGTGACAGTGCCGCAGACGTCGATCGCGCGGGACGACTGTCCGACTTCGATCGTGAACTCACCGGTCTCCACATGCCAATCTTTAAGATCCGTATTCCAGTAAGCGAACGCGCGCTTATCCAGAACAAAGGTCACATCCTTGCTCTCGCCCGGCTGCAGCTCCACCTTCTCGAAGCCCTTCAATTCGCGCACCGGACGCAGGACTGTGCTCTCCTTGTCGCCCACGTAGAGCTGAACGACCGTCTTGCCGGCGCGGCTGCCCGTGTTTTTCGCAGTGACGGTGACAGTCAGGGTATCCTGATCCGTGATCTCGCTCTGACTCAGGCGCAGGTTCGAATACTCAAACGTCGTATAGCTCAGGCCGTGCCCGAACGGGAAGAGAACGTCCATCTTCTTTTTATCATAATAACGATAGCCGACAAAGACGCCCTCGCGGTAGTCCGCCGTATCTCCCTCGCCGCCGTAGAACAGGTAGGACGGATTGTCTTCCAGCCTCAGCGGGAAGGTCTCCGCCAGATGGCCGCACGGATTCGCGTCGCCAAAGAGCACATGCACCGTCGCAAGTCCGACCGCCTGACCGCCCAGATACGCTTCGAGAACCGCGCCCACCTTGTCGATCCACGGCATCTCCACCGGGGAACCGTTGTGCAGCACGACCACCGTGTTCGGATTGGCCGCCGCCACCGCCTCGATCAGCTTGTTCTGACTCGCCGGGAGTGACATATGCGTCCGGTCGTAGCCCTCGGACTCATAGGAATCCGGCAGGCCCGCGAACACCACGGCCACCTTTGCCGCCTTCGCCGCCGCGACCGCCTCCGCAACCATCGCGTCAGGCGCATCGTCCTGCGCAACGCTGTAGCCCTGCGCATAACTCACCTTCATCCCCTGCGCCGCTTCCAGCGCGGACGTGGTCTTGAAGCAGTTGATATGGCTGGAACCGCCGCCTTGGAAACGCGGTTTTTCCGCAAACTCGCCGATGAACGCGACCGCGTCCTCCTTGGAAAGCGGCAGAACTCCGTCGTTCTTCAACAGAACCATACACTCCTCCGCGATCTTTGCGGAGAGCAGATGATCCGCCTCCTTGTCCCATTCCGTCTCCGGCTTCGCGTTCTTCAGATACCGCTCATTGATCGTCAGGATCCGCTCCACGGCCTGATCCACAAGCGCCTCGTCGAGCTTTCCTGCGCGCACCGCTTCGACGATCTTCCGGTCGTTGACTCCGCCCGAGGACGGCATCTCAAGATCAAGCCCCGCCTCGATGCCCTCTACGCGCCCGGAAACCGCGCCCCAGTCGCTCATCACATAGCCCTTGAAGCCCCACTCGTCGCGCAGTACCTCGGTCAGAAGCCAATGATTCTCCGAGGCGTAGGTACCGTTGATGCGGTTGTAGGAGCACATCACGGTCCACGGCTGCGCCTTTTTCACTGCGGTCTCAAACGCCGGGAAATAAATCTCGCGCAGCGTGCGCTCGTCCGCGTTGGAGCTCGAGCTCATGCGCCTGTGCTCCTGATTGTTCGCCGCGAAGTGTTTGATCGACGTGCCGACGTTCTGGCTCTGCACGCCGCCTATGTGCGCCGCCGCCATCTCGCCCGCCAGATACGGATCCTCCGAAAGATATTCAAAATTCCGTCCGCACAGCGGAGAACGCTTGATGTTCACGGCCGGCCCAAGGATCACGCTCACCTTTTCATGCTGGCAGCTCGCGCCGAGCGAGGCACCCATGCGCCCGATCAGCTCCCGGTCGAAGGAAGCCGCCGTCGCGCAGCCCGCCGGCATACACACTGCCTTGATGCTGTCGTTGATGCCCAGATGATCCGCCTTGTCGTCCTGCTTGCGCAGACCGTGAGGCCCGTCGGAAACCATGACCGACGGTATGCCCAGCCGCTCCACCGCCTTCGTGTGCCAGAAGTCCAGCCCGGAACACAGTCCCGCCTTCTCCTCCAGCGTCATCTGAGAGATCAGTTCTTTTATACTACTCATATTCCTTTTCACACAACTCCTTTCCTACGCCATCAGGTCTACCGTCGACAGATCCCACTCCTCATGGATCTTCGGCACGTCGCTGATGAGGCGCTTCGTGTAGGCCGCCTTCGGATTCAGGATCACCTCGTCCGCCTTGCCGTACTCCACGAACTTGCCGTGCTCCATGATATAGACGGTGTCAGAAATATAATAGGCAAGACCGATGTCGTGCGTGATGAAGATGACGGTCATGCCGATCTCGTCACGCAGGTTCAGCAGCATGTCGAGGATCGTCGCCCTTGAGCACGCGTCCACCATCGACGTCGGCTCGTCGGCCAGCAGGATCTTCGGCTTCAGCAGGAAGATGCGGGCAATCATCAGCCTCTGCATCTGGCCGCCGGAGAGCTCGAACGGATACTTGTTCGTGAGCTCCTTGAACTCGAGGTTCACGAAATGGCAGGCCTCTGTCATCATGTTAAATTTCTCTTCTTTTGACAGGTTCTTGCCGCCGCGCATATGAATGCAGTCGAGCAGGACCGTGTCGATCTTTTGGAACGTGTTGAACGAGGAGAACGGATCCTGAAAGATGGCCTGAATGCCCTTCCAGTACTCACGCTTTTTCCTTCCGCCTGAGATGTCTCTCGGCTTGCCTTGGAAGAAGATCTCTCCCTCCGTCGCGTTGCTTAAGCCCAACAGCATCTTTGACAACGTCGTCTTGCCGGAGCCCGACTCGCCCACGATGGAGACAAACTCGCCCTCGTGGAACTCGAAATCCACATGGTCTACGGCCACAGTCTTCTTGTTTCCGAAACCGAAGACCTTCGTCACGCCCTTGCCGGACAGACAAAGCGGTGCTTTGGTAAAGTCTTTCTGTTCACGTACCTGATCACTCATCGCCGTACACCTCCCTCAGTTCGTCCACGCCCATCAGGCAGCGGTACATCCTGTTCCCTTCAAACTCTCTCTCCGGGATCGCGGAATACCGGCACTCGGGCTTCGCGTATTTGCAGCGCGCCGCGAAACGGCAACCATCCGGCGGACGCTTCAGGTTTGGCGGAGCGCCCGGAATCGCGGTCAGCTTCTGTCCGCGCGTACCTTCCTCCGGCACCAGAATGGACTTCATCAGCCCGTGCGAATACGGGTGAACCGGATCGAACACCATCTGCTCCGCGGTTCCCTTCTCTACGAGCTGGCCTGCATACATAACCATGATGTCGTCCGTCACGTTGTACAGAAGCGGAAGCTCATGCGTAATGAAGAGCATAGACTTGATATAACCCTTCTCCATCAGCTCGCGCATCATCTTAATTACCATCTTCTGGCTCGTCACGTCCAGAGCCGAGGACGGCTCGTCGGCGATGAGCACCTTCGGATTCAGGATCGTAGAGACCGCGATAACGGTACGCTGTTTCATACCGCCGGAAAGCTCCACGGCATGCTTGTTCAGCGCCTCAGCCGGAAGTCCCAGCTCCGCGAAACGCTTCTCCGCCATCTCCCGGATCTCTTTCTTGTCCTTCTTCGGGTCGTGCGCGTGCACCACATCCTCAATGAAACGGATGATCTTCTGCGTCGGATTGAGCGCGTTCATCGCGGCCTGCGGGATATAGGCGATCTCCGTGCCGAGAATCGTCTTGCGCACCGTATCGGGGTCCATGCCGGAAATGTTCTTCCCGTCGATGATGATATCGCCGCTCATATAATGCAGAGGCGCGAAATAATATCCCATCATGGAAAGCGCCAGCGTAGATTTGCCGCAGCCGGACTCACCCGCGATACCAAGGCTCTTGCCCTCCTCGATCGTGAAGGAGACGCCGTCCACCGCGTACACGTCCTCATGGAAACGTGTGATATATTTGGTCTTGAGGTTCTTGACCTCCAACATTGCTTTTCCCATAGTTCCCTCCTTAATCTCGCAACGTGGGGTTGAACACCTGATCCAGACCTGTGTTCATCAGGTTCAGCGAGAACGAGATGAGGGTGATCGTCAGGATCACAGGGAAGTAAGCCCACCACGAGCCGTTGGTATGAGCGGAGTAAAGCATCGCCCAGTTCATCATAAGTCCCAAAGTCGGAACCTCAGTCGTCTTCGGCCCGAGTCCGAGAAGACTCAACTGCGCCTCGCTGAGAATACCGGAGGAAACCTGCAGGATAAACGCCATCACTACATAAGAAGCTATGTAAGGAAGAATGTCCGTCAACACAATGCGCACAAGGCTATGTCCGGACAGCTTGCTCAAATTTACATGGTCACGGTTGCGCAGGCTGATGACCTGCGAACGCACGCTACGCGCCGTCCACGTCCAGCTCGTGAAACCGATAACGATTGCCACCACGGCCGCGCCGCGCTGCTCCTGTCCGATCGAATAGGAAATAAGGATCAGCAGTACAAAACCCGGAATAACCGTAAAGATATTCGTGACAAACATGATGATGTCGTCCAGAAAACCGCCCACATAGCCGGCCAGCAAGCCGAGCGTCAGGCCGATCAGCGTCGCGACAATACCCGCGATCAGGCCGATGCGGATCGACGTTCCCGTAGCGCTGACAAGTTCCTTTAACACGTCACGGCCGAAGTTGTCAGTGCCCAGCGGCAGCGTCTTCACGTTCGCCACTTCTTTCGTATTCACATAATCCGTATCAAGGATCTTTTTCGTCTCCTCGAGGACGCCCTCTTCGTTCGGTTCGGCGATGCTGATGCTGTCGCCGTCGCCGCTTCCCATCTCCTTGAGAGCATTGTCCAGACGCCCGTAGTAGAGAATCTTCGCGCGGATCATTCCCTTGGGCTTCACCGAAGGATCGTAGTACTCATCCCACATCTCGAGCATCTTCTCGGTGTCGTTCGTATCCAGATCGGAAATATCCGCCCCGACTGCCTCAAACCACTCGACCATCGCTACCTTATCCTCTTCCGAGAGGCTGGTGGCCATACGCTTCTCCGCCGCATCCGGCAGACGGAAGGTCGAGACCGGAGCCTTCGTCG
The DNA here is from genome assembly GCA_947627245.1 of uncultured Lachnospiraceae bacterium. Lineage (GTDB taxonomy): Bacteria > Bacillota > Clostridia > Lachnospirales > Lachnospiraceae > Choladousia. The sequence goes on from CANQVH010000073.1 coordinate 16,108, forward strand.
CGTCATAAAGCGACACATAGGTGCCCGGCTTTGCAAACGTACCGACACCGATCTGCTGCAGCGGATTGCCCGGATTGATCAGCGGATAGATGATCATCAGCAGCAAAATCGCCACAAAGATGATAAAGCCCGCCACAAATTTGGAGGAATGAAACACCTGACGTAATGTATTTTTCATGGTCAGCTCCTCCTTTACTCAAACTGCGCGGCCTTGACACGCGGGTCAATGAAGCCGTAGATGATATCCAGCAGGAATGTCATGATCAGAACCATGATCGTGATGATCAGGGTCGTCGCCGAGATCAGCGGATAATCCGCCGAGGTAACGGCAGAATACATCGTGCTGCCCAGTCCCGGATAAGAGAAAATGATCTCCGCTACGAGGGCGCCGCCGATCATCGTACCGATGCTCATCGCCAGACCGGTCACCTGCGGAAGCATCGCGTTGCGGAACACGTAGCCCACGATCTTGCGGTCCTTGATGCCGAGGAAGCGGGAATACTTCACGTAGTCCGCATTCAGCTCGTAAATCGACATGGAACGCATGCCGACCGCCTGACCGCCGATCGAGATGATGACGATCGACCAGAACGGCAGTTGATAATGCGAGATCACGGACTTGATGAAATTCCAGCTCAGATGCGGGATCATGTCAAAAGCGTAGCCGCCTGAGATCGGCGCAATCTTCAGATACACGCCGAAGATCACGAGCATGATGACCGCCATGCCAAACGCCGGGACATTGCCGAGGAAAAGCGCGATCGGCAGAAGCACCTTGTCGTACCCCTTGCGGATGTACGCTGCCAGCGCGCCCAAGATATTTCCGAGCAGCCACCCGACGAGGATCGCAGGCAACTGCAGCGCAATGGTCCAGCCAATGGAGCTCGCGATGATGTTGCTCACAGAGCGCGGATACTGGCTGAAGGACAGACCGAAGTTCCCGTGGATTGCGTTCTTGCAGAAGCGGAAGAACTGCTGGATCATCGGGAGATCCGTGCCGAACTCCTTCTGGTAACGCTTGTAGATCTCCGCGACCGCGGAAGCGTCACTGTTGCCGCCCGCCAGCTTGCCGGTGATCGACGCCACGGGGTCGGCCGGCATCAGACGCGGTAAAATAAAATTCAGGATAACGGCTACAATGAACGTGATTACAAACCAAAGCAGCTTTTTCCCGAAATATTTTCTGTAACCTTTCATGGTAAGTTCCTCCTTCAAAAGATGCTTTCAAAAGAAGCGGCCATGCTCCGAAGAGCATGGCCACTCCAAAGCTATCGATTAGCCAACTAATTCAAGATTGTACAGAGCTGCAATACCGAAACCGTCGGTGCAGTCTGCCGGAGGAACAAGCACTTCCGTGCCGTCAGCCATCGTGTAGGTGCTGCCCTCATACGGATAGTTCGTCCATACGGACTCGTTCACCGCGTGGAATACGGAAGGACGATACATCAGGGAGAAGCTCGGAACCTCGGTCAGATAAATCTTCGTCAGCTCTGTGTAGAGGTTCTTCAGCTCAGCCTCGTCCGTGGTAAGCGGGATCTGCTTAATCAGAGCATCCGCTTCCTCGTTCTTGTACTGACCCCAGTTACCGGACCAGTTATTCGTAACTCCTACGTAGTCCATGCCCATGAACTGGTTGATACGTGTCCACGGATTGGACGGTGTGGAAGCATCCGGAGACCACATGAAGATTGCGTACTCGGTCTGATCCGGATCCGTAAATACGGTATTGTAAGCATCCGCTTCCGGATAGTAGGTCGTGATCTCAACACCGATCGCCTGTCCTGCCGCAGCTACAAGCTCCATGGAAGCCTGCCAGTCTGTCCAGCCGTTCGGGCAAACCGCGTTCAGGGAGATCTTCTC
>CANQVH010000074.1 GCA_947627245.1 uncultured Lachnospiraceae bacterium
AAAACTGCCACCAGACCGAAATCTGATGGCAGAAAATTTTTATTTTTTTGATTGTCTACTTGACGGGGAGCGGTTCAGATTCCCGCCGCTTTGCATGCTGCTGTACCGTCGCGCTCAGGCTTTCTTCGGCTCCGGATAATCCACGCCGAACGTGTCAACCGTCATGGATGCGATCCGCTGCTTGGTGATCGGACGATCCTGAAAGTCCGTATCCGTCTCGGCGATCTGGTTCACGACGTCCATTCCCTCGATCACCTTGCCAAACGCCGCATAAGCGCCGTCGAGATGCGGAGCAGCCTTATGCATGATGAAGAACTGGCTGCCTGCGGAGTCCGGATGCATGGAGCGAGCCATGGACAGGACGCCCTCGGTGTGCGCAAGGTCATTTTTGAATCCGTTCTGGGCGAACTCGCCCGGGATCGAGTAGCCGGGACCGCCCGTGCCGATTCCCTGCGGGCAGCCGCCTTGGATCATAAAGCCGTTGATGACCCGGTGAAAGATCAGCCCGTCGTAAAAGCCCTTCTTGACGAGGCTGATGAAGTTGTTGACGGAATTCGGCGCGACGTCCGGATAAAGCTCCGCTTTGATAACGCCGCCGTTTTCCATCGTGATCGTTACGATTGGATTTTGTGCCATTGTCGTATCCTCTCTCTTCCTTATTGTGGTAGTTTGTATTATAATCGTTCCGGACATGGAAAGCAAGCGGATTCTCAGAACAACAGGCTGCTGCGGACGGAGCATGTCTATGAAGCGGGAGGACGGGAAAATGGAACTTAGAAAGGTGCTTTTGGCGCTTGAGGTGAAGCGGGACGCTCAGGCGGATCTTTTGAAGGAGCGGCTTTCTTTACAGGGCGTTTGCTGCAACCGGCTTTATACAGGTCGGATGGAAACACGGGAAAACAGGGACTCGATAGATGAGGAACCGGTAGGCGAAAAACTGACAAACTTGGGATCGATAAACGCGGCGGACACGGTCGTGATCACGGACGACCGGAGATTGGCGGCCGTTTTGGCGGGACGCGGCGTTGTCTGCGTCGGCTGCGATGAAGGGGAAGGCAGCTTTTTTGAAGGAGCGGCGCTGGTGACGGATGCCGTTGAGTCTCTGGACGCCGGCGTGCTTGAGGAGTATTTGCTTCGCGGGACCGGCCGCCCGGTCACGATTGCCGTGACGAACCGTCTGATTATCCGGGAAATCACCGAGCAGGATCTTCCCGGTCTGTATCAGATCGACCGCCGGTTTCTGCCGGAGAAGATGGAGGCGTATATCCGCTGCGCGTACCGTTTCTTCGGATATGGACTGTGGAGCGTGCTTCTGCATGACGGGACGCTGATCGGCTGCTGCGGCTTCGCGGAATATTCGGACGATGCGGGGCGTGCAAAAGATTCGGATCATGCAAAGGATCGGATTGGCACGGACAACCGCGGTCTGGTGAATCTGTGCAGGCGGGCCGGGTCGGCGGAACAAAACGGCGAAGCTGCCGTCCGTCTGGAGCTTCAGTACATTGTGGCGGACGGATTTCGGCGGCGGGGCTACGCTGAGGAAATGTGCCGCGCAAGTCTCGCCTATGCATACGGACATTTGCACGCTGATGAGGTATGGGTTCGCATAGAGAAAGGCAATCAGGCGTCCCGAAAATTAGCCGAAAAACTGGGCTTTGTTTGAAAAAAGCCTTGCCAAAGTATCCGGATAACGATATAATGTATTAGTTTTTTATATACATGAATCGATTTATCACAAGGGAGCAGGCGGGGATGAAGAAGAAAATTTGCCGGATCTTTGGCGTAGCAATGTTCCTTGCGGTCGGGATTTTCATTTTTGCGCAGATATCAGAGCTGTTCCGTGCAAAGACCGCGTCGAATAAAGACATGATCCATTCGCTGTATAAGCTGGAGAAGGATTCGATTGATGTGCTGGTGCTGGGCTCCAGCCACGGATATTCGTCCATTCAGCCGAACACGCTCTGGCACGAGCACGGGATCACCTCGTACGTCATGTGCAGTCCCAGCCAGTCGGTGCCCAGTTCCTATTATGCTCTGTTGGAAGCACTCAAATACCAAAAGCCGAAGGTCGTTCTGCTGGAAGCGTTTATGATGCATTATGAAAAGAAATACACGATGGAGGCGCGGCTGCGTCAGGTATTTGACGGAATGCGGCTGGGGAAGGTGAAGCTTGATGCGCTGGGAGATCTTCTGCCGTCGACCGACGAGATGGGATTTAAGGAGCGCCTGACCTATTACATTCCGTTTATCAAGTATCATTCCCGGTGGAATGATCTCAGATATTACGATTTCCACACAACGAATATGTATCTGAAGGGAAGCATTCTCAACTATAAGGTATTCCCGGTGGAGGATCCGGGAATGACGGAGGAAACAAAGGAGATTCCGGAGATCCCCCTGCAGTATCTGCAAAAGATCCGACAGACCTGTGAGGAAAACGGAATACACTTGGTTCTTTACTCTGTTCCGTACAGCATCTCGGACGGAAACGTCGAGAAGTACACAACGGACATGGAAGTGAACAATGCGCTCGAGATTTATCTTGCGGAAGAGGGAATCCCATTTTTGAATTATAATAAGATTCCGGAGGCGGGCATCGATTTCTCGACGGATTTTCGCAACGCGACCCACATGAACACATACGGAGAGGTCAAGGTCACGCGATATCTCGGGACATATCTCACGCAGGAATTTGATATGGAGGATCATAGAGAGGATCCGGCTTATGAATCATGGAACAGGGATTATCTAAGATACAAGAACGCCGCGGGTGAAAGTGCGGATGATATCTGACCCTTATACTGTTATGGAGGAAAAAACAAATGCTGTTTAACTCAGTCGAATTTTTGCTGTTTTTCCCGGCGGTCTGCCTCGGCTATTTCATCATACCGCATCGGGTAAGGTACCTGTTCCTGCTCGTATGCAGTTACTTCTTCTATATGTGCTGGAACCCGGAATACGCGCTTCTGATGCTGACCTCGACGATCATCACCTATGCGTCGGGTCTGCTGATCTCTTCTGCGGAAAAGATCGAGGATGAAAAGAAGCGCACCCGCCGCAAGAAGCTGTATGTGGCGCTTTCCTTTACGAGCAATCTGCTGATCCTGTTCTTCTTCAAGTACTATGGATTTGCCGCGCAGACTGCCACGCGCATCTTCGGACGGCTCGGTCTCCATGTGGCGATCCCGGCGTTTGACGTCATCCTGCCGGTGGGTATTTCGTTCTACACCTTCCAAGCGCTCAGCTATACGATGGATGTGTACCGCAAGGAGATCTACGCGGAGAAGAATTTCTTCAAATATGCATTGTTCGTCTCGTTCTTCCCGCAGCTTGTGGCGGGCCCGATCGAGCGCTCCAAGAACCTGCTGATTCAGATCAATGAGAAGCACAAGTTCGAGTTTGAACGTGTGCGCAGCGGTTTGCTTTTGATGCTGTACGGGTATTTCCAGAAGGTTGTGCTGTCGGAGTACCTCGGCATCGTGGTGGATTCCGTATACAACACCTACGCGCAGCGCACGGGCTTCCAGCTCATCGTGGCGACGATATGCTTCGCGCTTCAGATCTACTGCGACTTCGGAAGCTATTCCAACATCGCGATCGGCGCGGCGAGGGTCATGGGCTTCCGTCTCATGGAGAACTTCAATACGCCGTATTTCGCGGTATCGGTTGCGGATTTCTGGAGACGCTGGCACATTTCGCTCTCTACATGGTTCCGTGATTACCTCTATATCCCGCTCGGCGGAAACCGCAAGGGAAAAGTGCGCAAATGGTTCAACCTCATGGTCGTGTTCGGCGTGAGCGGACTGTGGCACGGGGCGAGCTGGCATTTTGTCGCGTGGGGTGTGCTGAACGGCGCGTATCAGGTGATCGGCGAGTGGCTGAAGCCGATCCGCGAGAAGGTGATGACCGTTCTTCATGTGGACAAGACCGCGTTCAGTCATCGGGTCGCGCAGATACTGATTACGTTCGGACTCGTTGATGTGAGCTGGATCTTTTTCCGGGCCGGGTCGCTCAGACAGGGTCTTGAGATCCTAAATATCATGGCCGGAAACGGCGTGAACTACTGGTTCACGTGGGGAGGCAACCTGACTGCAATGGGTCTGACGCCGGAGATGCTGAATCTTCTGCTGGTGTCTCTCCTGATCATGTTCATAGCCGACCTGTGCAAATACAACGGCATTCATCTGATTTCGTGGCTCGCGAAACAGGGCGTCTGGTTCCGCTGGCTGGTCTATTATGCCGCCATCTTCGGCATCCTGATTTTTGGCGTGTACGGCCCCGGTTATGATGCGAGCGCGTTCATTTATTTCCAGTTCTGACGGGAGCTGCATGATATTATGAAGAAAACAGTTCGATGGATTTTTTCAATCGCATTATTTTTGATATGCTTCCTGTTTCTTTTGGGAAGGGCGACGCAGATCTTCAGAAACAAGGGCGGCCATCCGTCCGACATGGTACACTCGTTTTATTCGCTTGACAGAGATTCGATCGACGTGATCAGCCTTGGAAGCAGCCACGGCTACACCTCCATCCAGCCGAATATTCTGTGGAAGGAATTCGGCATGACCTCCTATGTGCTGTGCAGTCCGCAGCAGCCGATTGCCATGTCCTATTATCTGCTGAAGGAAGCGCTGAATTATCAGCATCCCAAGGTGGTTCTTCTGGAGTCGTACTACATGCGGACGGACAGTTGGGAGCTGGAAGTGCCGCTTCGTTTCGCGCTCGACGGCATGCGCATGGGAAAGACCAAGCTTGAGGCGATTATGGATCTGAGGAAGGATCTCTCGTGGAAGGAAAAGATATCGTACTGTCTGCCGTTTTTTAAGTATCATTCGCGCTGGAACAGTCTGGAAGACAGGGATTTCAACGCAAAGACGTATCTGAAGGGGTCAGTCCTGTCGTACAACGTCTATTCGCAGGAGGATCCGGGACTTCCCGACAAGAGAAAGCGAATATCGAAGGGCGTCCGCGAATATCTGGAAAAGATCATACAGTTGTGCGACGAGAACGAGATACAGTTGATCATTTACGCGACTCCGTACGGAGTAGTTGACACACAAGAAAAATATCTCAGAAGACAGGCGATCAATCTGTCGCTTGAGAAGTATTGCGCGCGGCAGGATATCCCGTTCCTGTTCTATCAGAAGACAGGGGAAGCGCAGATTGACTTCGCGGAGGATTTCTCGGATGCAACGCATCTGAATGCGAAGGGAGCGGCGAAGATTACGAGACACCTCGGGAATTACATCGCGGAGCGCTATGGGCTTCCGGATCATCGAGGGGACGCGGCGTATCGCTCATGGGACGAGGATTATGAGAAATATCAAAGAGATGTAGACGCCGCCACAGCGGCTCAGGAGGGTTAAAGGAAAGACAGAGGGCGACCGATTTTCAGCGCCCTCGTTTTCTTTTGCCGATTGTCCTTGCCTTTTCTCGTGCCAGTTGCTATAATTTGACTCATGTACGGGAAAACCGAAAAGGAAAATTTGCGGAGAGGTTTTGTGCATGGGGATCATAAGAGCTGACAAGCTGGCGTTTGATTATCTGAAAATGGATGACGACGGAAACGTCGAGTCAAAGTCCCGCGCGATCGACGACGTTGATCTGGACGTGAAGGAGGGGGACTTTGTCGCGATTCTGGGACACAACGGTTCCGGAAAATCCACGCTCGCCAAGCATATCAACGCGATCCTGCTTCCGAGCGAAGGGACGCTCTATGTGGACGGCAAGGATACGCGCGACGAATCGAAGCTCTGGGAGATCCGCCAGACGGCCGGTATGGTCTTCCAGAATCCGGACAATCAGATCATCGGGACGATCGTGGATGAGGATGTAGGCTTTGGCCCCGAAAATATGGGCGTCCCGCCGCAGGAGATCTGGCAGAGAGTGGAGGACAGCCTGAAGAAAGTCGGCATGTGGGAGTATCGGTCGCATTCTCCGAACAAGCTCTCCGGAGGACAGAAACAGCGCGTGGCGATCGCGGGCGTCGTGGCTATGCGGCCGAAATGCATCGTTCTCGATGAACCGACCGCGATGCTGGATCCGAACGGACGAAAAGAAGTGATCCGCACGGTGCAGGAGCTGAACCGGCAGGAGCATGTGACGGTCCTTTTGATCACCCATTACATGGAAGAGGTGATCGAGGCGGACAAGGTCATCGTCATGGATCAGGGGAAGATTGTCATGCAGGGGACGCCGCGCGAGGTGTTTTCTCATGTGGAGGAATTGAAGGGGTATCGGCTCGATGTCCCACAGGCGACGCTGGTCGCGCACGAACTGCAGAAGGCGGGACTGTCGCTTCCGGACGGGATCCTCTCGAACGAGGAGCTGGTCGATGCGCTTGAGAAGTTGCGAAGACAATGAACCGTGCAAGCCGACGGTTTTTGAGACCGATGCGGCCGATACGTCAATAACGGAAGGGAAGGGTTCGCATGTCGATTCGAATCGAACACCTGAATTACAGATACAGCGCCGGTACGGCGTTTGAACGACTGGCGCTTAGCGACGTCAATCTCGAGCTGCCGGACGGGCAGTTTGTCGGGATGATCGGACACACGGGCTCCGGGAAATCTACGCTGATACAGCATTTGAACGGACTTTTGAAGCCGACGTCCGGGCGGGTGCTCTACAATGAGGAGGATATTTTTTCGGAGGGATTTGATCTGCGGCGCCTGCGCAGCAAGGTCGGACTGGTCTTCCAATATCCGGAGCACCAGCTTTTTGAGACCGATGTGTTCACGGATGTGTGTTTCGGGCCGAAAAATCTCGGATTGCCGAAAGAAGAGGTCGAGGCAAGGGCGCTTGCGGCGCTCGAGCAGGTGGGATTGAAGGAGAAGTATTACAAAATGTCTCCGTTTGAGCTTTCCGGAGGGCAGAAGCGCCGTGCCGCGATCGCCGGGATCCTTGCGATGGAGCCGGAGGTACTTGTCCTTGACGAACCGACGGCCGGTCTGGATCCGAAGGGGCGCGACGATATACTGGATCAGGTCGCGAAGCTGCATCGCGAGCGGAAGATCACGGTGGTGCTCGTCTCGCACAGTATGGAGGATATCGCGCGCTATGTGGAGCGCATCGTTGTCATGGATCACGGGAGCGTCCTGTTTGACGACACGCCGCGAGAGGTATTCCGGCACTACCGCAAGCTGGAGGAGGTCGGCCTCGCGGCGCCGCAGGTGACGTATCTGGTAAACGAGCTGCGGGAGAAGGGCTGGGATGTTCCGACTGATGTGACGACGGTGGAGGAGGCCGCGCAGGCGATTCTCGGGGCGCTCGGACAATCGTCCCGGACGTCGTGAGCTTTTCCGGACTGTGCGTGTATCCCGAGAGAAGCTTACCGGCATTTATATCGGGAACGACGGATTTGTTTCCGTGAACCGTGCGCGCGTGTCCCGAGAGGAACATACGCCGGGTGGAAAACAGATCCGCTGTCAGCGGCGGCTTTGAATAAATACTGGAGAGACAGGTTGCATTATGCTCAGAGAGATTACGATCGGACAATATTATCCGGCGGATTCCGTCATACACAAGCTGGATCCGCGTGTTAAGCTGGCAGGGACACTGGTCTTCATCGTGTCTCTGTTCGCGTTCGCGTCGGTGGAGGCTTATCTGCTGGCGACGCTTGTGCTGGCTGCGGTGATCCGGGCCTCGAAGGTGCCGCTTCGCTTCATGCTGCGCGGGCTGAAAGCGATTTTTATTCTGCTTTTGTTTACGGTCATGTTCAATCTTTTTCTTACGAGAGGAACGCCGATTTTTCATTTCTGGATTCTTACGGTGACGAAGGAAGGAGTAAAGACGGCCGTGTTTATGGCGATCCGTCTGATCTATCTGATCATTGGCTCCTCCGTGATGACATTGACGACCACGCCGAACAGCCTGACCGACGGATTGGAGAAGGCGCTTTCTCCGCTGCGCCGCGTTCGGGTGCCGGTGCATGAGATCGCGATGATCATGTCGATCGCGCTGCGTTTTATTCCGATCCTGCTGGAAGAGACGGATAAGATCATGAAGGCGCAGACGGCCCGCGGCGCGGATTTTGAATCCGGAAATCTGATCCAGAGGGTGCGGAATATGATCCCGCTTCTGGTGCCGCTCTTCGTGTCGGCGTTTCGCCGCGCGAACGATCTGGCGATGGCGATGGAGGCGAGAGGCTACCACGGCGGAGAGGGCAGGACGAAGATGCGTCCGCTCGTCTACGCGCGCCGGGACAAGCTTGCGTATCTGGCGATGCTGCTGTATTTGATCGCAATGTTTCTGGTGAATCGGATCGGATTTTTTGCGGGGGTTATACGATGGTAAAGCGCGTGAAACTGACTGTCGCCTACGACGGGACGAACTACAGCGGCTGGCAGGTTCAGCCGAACGGCGTCACGATCGAGAGCGAGCTAAACCGCCATTTGAGCGAGCTGCTTGGCGAAGAGATCCATGTGATCGGCGCGAGCCGAACGGATGCAGGCGTCCATGCGCGCGGCAATGTGGCGGTTTTCGATACGACGGCGCGAATGCCCGCGGACAAAATTTCCTATGCGATGAACACGCGGCTGCCGGAGGACATTCGGATCCAAGAGTCGCGCGAGGTGGCGGCGGACTTTCATCCGCGATTCTGCAGGACGATCAAGACGTATGAATATCGGATCTGCAACCGGCGTTTTCCGGATCCGTGCAGTCGGCTGTATTCTCTGTTTTATTATTGGGATCTGGATGAAAAGCGGATGCAGCAGGCGGCAGATCATCTGGTCGGGACGCACGACTTCACGAGCTTTTGCACAAACAAGCCGGAGATCACGGATCATGTGCGCACGATTTACGGTCTGGATGTGACGCGCGAGGGAGATATGGTTATCGTGCGTGCGCGCGGCAACGGTTTTCTCTATAATATGGTGCGGATCATTGTCGGGACGCTGCTGCGTGTCGGCAGCGGAAGACTGGAGCCGGACGAAATGCCGCAGATTTTGGCGGCGCGCGATCGCGGCCGTGCGGGAGAGACCGCGCCGGCGCACGGGCTGACTTTAATCAATATAGAATATATTTTATAATAACAATCGGAACGGAGCGGAATTTTATCGCTCCTGATCCTCTATGTATTTCTGCAGCTTCGGGAACGCTCCCTTGTAGATCACGGAGAGGAGCTTGTCCGTCCGGCGCAGCGCAAGCTGCATCTGTTCCTCCGAGAGCAGGCCGTCCCGCGCCGCGTCCGCAAGCTCGTCCAGATCGACGACGCGCACGAAGCCGTCCGGATAGACGATCACATCAACCAGAAGATCCGTGAATGTGTACGCATTTTCGGACTCGTCGTATGCAGTGTCAATGATATCGCAGTACCAACTGATCAGATTCCCATCGTGGTCGTAGAATTTGCTGACCTTGTATCCGCGCTCCATGAAATAACAGGAGTAGCCGTGATGCAGCGTTTTTTTGGGACGGATCGTGTTCCAGCGCGTGATGATCACCTCGCGATCCTGATACAAGATCTCGTCCTCGTCCAGCAAAAGGCATTCTGCCGGAATGATGCGTTTTCGATATAATTTCAATTCGCTCATAAGGGCATCCCCCTCACGTTATCGATAAATGAATTGTACCATAAATGATCTGGAATCACAAGTGCAGGAAGCTGAGTTTTCAGAAAACGTCACGATTCCGCTTGCTATTCAGAGAAATTGAAATGCCTGCAATCTGCCGCTTCTTTTCATTTGCAGGATATACACCGGGGCCGTTTTGTGCTATACTAGAAGCGCTTGAATTGAATGTAACGGATATTTTTTTGGAGGGGGAAACGATCGTGAAACAGCAGATGTTGGAATATTTTGCAAAGGTATTTGGAGACTCGGAGGGTGCAGAGGTTTTCTTCGCGCCGGGGCGCGTAAATCTGATCGGGGAGCATACCGATTACAACGGCGGGCATGTTTTTCCCTGCGCGCTGACGATCGGCACCTATGGTGCGGCAAGAAAGCGGAGCGACAGGAAGCTTCGGTTTTATTCCGTGAATTTCGGTCAGCTTGGCGTGATCGAGTCCGGTTTGGACGAATTGGAGCCCGGCAGGACGACCGGCTGGACGAATTATCCGAAGGGAGTCATGTGGACGTTTGCCGGGCGCGGCATGAAGATGGACTGCGGGATGGATCTGGTTATTTTCGGAAATATTCCGAACGGCTCCGGATTGTCGTCCTCCGCGTCGGTTGAAGTGCTTACCGGGGCGATCCTGCGCGCGCTGTATGGATTTGAAGTGAGCAATCAGGATCTTGCGCTGATCGGACAGTATGCAGAGAACCATTACAACGGCGTGAACTGCGGGATCATGGATCAGTTTGCGATCGCCATGGGGAAAAAAGACAACGCGATCTTTCTTGATACGAATACGCTGCAGTTTGAGTATGCCCCGATCGTGCTGGAGGGCGCAAAGATCGTGATCGCATGCAGCAACAAAAAGCGCGGTCTGGCGGATTCCAAATACAACGAGCGCAGGAGCGAATGTGAGGAGGCGCTTGTCGAGCTTCAGACGGTGTGCAAGATCCGGACGCTCGGCGATCTCACGGAGGAGCAGTTCGAGCAGTACAAGGACGCGATCAAGAGCCCGGTGCGGCTCAAACGGGCGCGCCATGCGGTGTACGAGAACCGGAGGACGATCCGGGCCGTGGAGGCGCTGAAGAAGAACGAGATCGCGCGGTTCGGCAAGCTGATGAACGATTCGCACGTCTCTCTGCGGGATGATTACGAGGTGACGGGGGTCGAACTGGATACGCTGACGGAAGAGGCGTGGAAGATCGACGGCGTGATCGGTTCGCGCATGACCGGCGCGGGCTTCGGCGGCTGTACGGTCAGCATCGTGAAGAATGAGGCGATCGACCGCTTTATCGCGCAGGTCGGAAAAGCGTACAAGGAGAAGATCGGCTACGCGGCGGATTTCTATGTGGTCGAGATCGGGGACGGCCCGCAAACGCTGTAGATGATGCAGGCGAGGCAAAATTTCTCATTGTTGTTTGTGTTGCCAACTGAAAAGGCAGCGGAATGGAGACTGATATGATACAGGAATATGTTGCAAAATTGGTTTGCTATGGATTGGATACTGGTCTGATTGAGAGGGAGGACGCCATTTATACGGCGAATCGTCTGCTGGCGCTGCTGAAGATTGACGCGCTGGACGAGGAGGCGGAGAGAGCGATCCTCGCGTGGCAGCCGAAGAATTGCGATGCGGCCGCGCAATCGGGAACAATGGATCCGGCCGGGCAGCAGAAGACAGCGAATCCGGAAGAGCAGGTAAAGGCAGGTAATCCGCAGTTGGAGGAAATCCTCGGCGTGATCTGCGATTATGCGTATGAGAAAGGACTCATAGAGGAGAACACGGTAGGTTTTCGCGATTTGTTTGATACGAAGGTGATGGGGCTTCTCGTGGATCGTCCGTCAAATGTGATCCGCAGATTTCGGGAGCTCTACCGAGAATCGCCGAAGAAGGCGACGGATGCTTATTATAAATTCAGTCAGGATACGGACTACATCCGCAGATACCGCATCGCGCGGGATCGCAAATGGATTGCGCCGACCGAGTACGGAGACATGGACATTACGATCAATCTCTCGAAGCCGGAGAAGGATCCGAAGGCGATCGCGGCGGCGCGCAGCGCGAAGCAGACGGCATATCCGAAGTGCCAGCTCTGTATGGAGAATGAGGGCTACGCGGGGCGGCTGGATCATCCTGCGCGCGGGAATCATCGCATTATACCGGTGACGGTGAACGGGAGCCCGTGGTTTTTCCAGTACTCTCCCTATGTCTATTACAATGAGCACTGTATTGTGTTCAATTCGCAGCACGTTCCGATGAAGATCGAGCGCGCGACGTTCGAGAAGCTGCTGGATTTTGTCGCGCAGTTCCCGCATTATTTTGTCGGATCGAATGCGGATCTGCCGATCGTCGGCGGGTCGATCCTGAGCCACGACCATTTTCAGGGCGGCCGTTACGAGTTTGCGATGGCGAAGGCGCCTGTGGAGAAGAAGCTCACGTTTGCAGGATTTGAGGACGTCGACGCGGGTATCGTGAAGTGGCCGATGTCGGTCATCCGCTTGGACAGCGTCAATCGGGAGCGGCTGATCGCGCTGGCCGATAAAATCCTTGTTTCGTGGCGCAGGTATACGGACGAGGCGGCGTTTATCTTCGCGGAGACGGATGGTGAGCCGCACAACACGATCACGCCGATCGCGCGCATGAGAGGGGATAAGTTTGAGCTTGACCTTGTCCTGCGCAACAACATCACGACCGAAGAGCATCCGCTGGGCGTCTATCACCCGCACGCGGAGCTTCATCATATCAAAAAAGAAAATATCGGACTCATCGAAGTGATGGGCCTTGCCGTGCTCCCGGCCAGACTGAAGGACGAGCTGGAGCATCTGAAAGCGGCAATGCTGGAGGACCGCGATATTTCGGGGGATGCGGAGCTTGCCAAGCACGCGGACTGGTTGGAGGAGCTGAAGCAGAAGTACGGCTCGTTCAGCCCGGACACGATCGACAGGGTGATTCAGGATGAGGTCGGCCTTGTGTTCTGCAAAGTATTGGAGCATGCCGGGGTGTTCAAACGCACGCCGGAGGGGCAGGAGGCGTTCGGGCGGTTCGCAAAGTACGTGAATGGATTTCGTGTTTAGTTCAATATGATATACGGACGGAACAGCCGCAAAAGAGCCGGATGTTGCCTGTCCGCAAGCAAACGATAGGCAGTTCGACGCAGATTCGCGAGCATAGCGACAACTGTCGGAGCATGTTTGAGCAACGCGAGTTTGCGGAGACAGTTGTCAATAGGCGGCGGAGCGAATCAAGGAGAACAACTTGTTTGCGGTGGGCAGGCACATCGGCTCTTGCGGCGTCCGGTTGTTTACTAAACACGAAAAGTTTATATTAGGAAAGAAGGAAAGTACACATGCGAGAGCAGTTGACAGAGAGCGATATCAAGAAGATCGAGGAGGAGATCGAGTACCGCAAGCTCGTGGTGCGCAAGGAAGCAATCGAGGCGGTCAAGGAGGCGCGGGCGCACGGCGATCTGAGCGAGAACTTTGAATATCATGCGGCCAAGCGGGACAAGAACAAGAACGAGAGCCGCATCCATTATCTGGAGCGGATGATCCGGACTGCGCAGGTGATCTCGGACGATTCGAAGGAGGACGAGGTCGGGATCAACAACACGGTGGAGATATATTTTGAGGAGGACGACGAGACGGAGAAATACCGGCTCGTGACTTCGGTGCGCGGGAACTCGATCAACGGGCTGATCAGTATCGAGTCTCCGCTCGGCAAGGCGATCCTTGGACACAAGGTCGGCGATCGCGTGCATATTCAGGTGAACGAGCAATACGGCTATGATGTTCAGATCAAGTCGATCGAAAACACGAGCGACGACAGCAACGATAAGCTGAGAGGTTTTTGATTCCCTATCAGGTGTGTACGGGCAAGTTAAAAATGTGAGGACAAACAGGACGGGAAAGAAGGCATGACAGATGGCACAGACCGATGGGAATATGCAGCCGCAGGCGCAGACTCGCAAACAGTCACAGGAGCGGTCTCAGACACGGACGGATCAGCTCGGCACGGAGCCGGTCGGACGTCTGCTGCTTCGGCTTGCAGCGCCGGCGATCGCGGCGCAGCTCATCAATCTTTTGTATAATCTGGTAGACCGGATCTATATCGGACATATTGCAGGGGTCGGACAGATGGCGCTGACCGGAGTTGGCGTCTGCGTGCCGCTGATTACGCTGATCTCGGCGTTCGCAAGTCTGGTCGGCATGGGCAGCGCGCCGCGCGCTTCAATCTTTCTGGGAAAAGGTGAAAAGGACAAGGCGGAGCGGACGCTCGGCAATTCCGTCACGCTGTTGACGCTGATCGCGGTGGTCCTGACGGTTGTATTTCTAGTGTTTTCGAGGGACATGCTGCTGATGTTCGGCGCGAGCGGGAACACGATCGACTACGCAGTGGACTATATGAGGATCTACAGTCTCGGCACGCTCTTCGTGCAGTTTACGCTTGGGCTGAACATGTTTATCACGGCGCAGGGCTTTGCGAAGACCAGTATGTTGACGGTGATGATCGGGGCGGTCTGCAACATCGTTTTGGATCCGATCTTTATTTTCGTGTTGAAGCTCGGCGTGTCGGGCGCGGCGCTTGCCACGATCCTTTCCCAGTGTGTGTCGATGGTCTGGATTCTGCGTTTTCTGACCGGATTGAAGACGGTGCTGCGCATCCGCAAGGAGAATCTGAAGCTCTCGGCGGAGATCATCTTGCCGGCGGTGGCGCTCGGGCTTTCTCCGTTTATCATGATGTCGACGGAGAGCCTGCTGTCAATTTGCTTCAATTCCTCTCTGCTGAAATACGGCGGCGACATCGCGGTGACGACAATGACGATCGCTTCAAGCGTGATGCAGTTTTCGTTGATGCCGCTTCAGGGGTTGACGCAGGGTTCGCAGCCGATCGTCAGCTACAATTTCGGCGCGCGCAACATGTCCAGAGTGAAGCGGGCGGTTCGCATTCTGTTGTGCGTCAGCGTATGCTACTCGATGACGCTGTGGGCGCTCGCGATGTTCGTGCCGCAGATGTTCATCCATATGTTTAACAGCGATCCGGCGCTGATCGAATTTGCGGTTCCGTGTCTGCGGATTTATATGCTGATGACGGGAATCTTCGGGATTCAGATTGCGTGCCAGCAGACGTTTATTGCGTTTGGCAATGCGAAGAATTCTCTGTTTCTGGCGCTGTTGCGCAAGATCATCCTGCTGATCCCGCTGATCTATCTCATGCCGGCGCTCTTTCCGGCAGACAAGACGCGCGCGGTCTTCACGGCGGAGCCGGTCGCGGACTTCCTTGCGGTAATGACGACGGCGTGCATGTTCGCGTCGTATTTCCGGAAAATCATGAAAGAGAATGAGAGGACACGATAACTGCGGCGGCTTCTGCCCACTACATGGGCTCTGTGGCCGGTTGATGAAAAAAAATAAGAAGACACGATAATTGCGGCAGCCTTGTCTGTACTGCCGCAAATTGTATGAGAATCCGGAAATCCGGAAGTGTTGTTTGGCGAGACCATAGTCAGCGCAGACGCGCCGTGCACTGCTGTGACCTCTTTTGATAGATCATATTTTAGCGGAAAAATGTGTCAGAACCGTGGTCAAACTATAAAAGAAAACAAAAGTAAAACGGAAAAAAACAGAAAGAAATTATAAAGGAAGGGAGGCGATCGACTTGCGGGGACAGGAAGAATGCGCGCCGGAGGCAAAGGATGAGGGAGCGGTTTTCATGGCGGACGAGGCGGGTACGCCGACGACCGGCGCATCGGAAGCCGGGAAGAGCGACGCCGGCTTCAATATCGAAGAAGAGCTGAGAAAGCTCCCCGGACGCCCGGGCGTGTACATCATGCACGACGAGAGGGACGATATCATTTATGTCGGCAAGGCGATCAGCCTCAAAAACCGGGTGCGCCAGTATTTTCAGAGCAGCCGCAACAAGGGCGTGAAAATCGAGCAGATGGTGGAGCGGATTCGCCGTTTCGAGTATATTGTGACGGATTCGGAGCTGGAGGCTCTTGTGCTCGAGTGCAATCTGATTAAGGAGCACCGTCCCAAATATAATACGATGCTCAAGGACGACAAGAGCTATCCGTTCATCAAGGTGACGCTCGGCGAGGACTATCCGCGCGTCCTTTTTTCGCGCAATATGAAGAAGGACAAGTCGCGCTACTTCGGACCGTTCACGAGCGCGGGCGCGGTCAAGGACACGATCGAACTCATTCGCAGACTGTATAAGCTGCGCAGTTGCAACCGCAGTCTTCCGCGCGATATCGGGAAGGAGCGCCCCTGTCTGTATCATCACATCGGGCAGTGCAACGCGCCCTGCCAAGGAAAGATTTCAAAGGAGGAATATCGCCGCTCGATCGACGAGGCGCTGGATTTTTTGAACGGGAATTATGCTCCGGTGCTTCGGATGCTGGAGAATAAGATGAACGAGGCGGCCGAGAGCATGGAATTTGAGAGCGCGGCCGAGTACAGGGATCTGATTAACAGCGTCCATCAGGTCGCGCAGCGCCAGAAGATCACGCACGGCGACGGCGAGGACAAGGACGTGCTCGCGATGGCGGTGGACGGCGGAGACGCCGTGATGCAGGTGTTCTTCATCCGCGGAGGCAAGATGATCGGCAGGGAGCACTTCTATCTGCGCGTAGCTCCGCACGATGAACGCTCCGCGATCCTGAGCAGCTTCGTCAAGCAGTATTATGCCGGTACGCCGTTTGTGCCGCGCGAGCTGATGCTGGAGACGGATATTGAGGATCATGAGGTCGTGGAGGCGTGGCTTTCGGAAAAACGCGGACAGCGCGTGTACCTGCGCGTCCCGAAGAAGGGAACGAAGGAGAAGCTGGTCGAGATGGCGCAGGAGAACGCCGCAATCGTGCTTCGGCAGGACAGCGAGCGGATCAAGCGCGAGGAGGGCCGGACGATCGGCGCGGTGCATGAGATCGAAAAGCTGCTCGGAGTCGAGCGCGCGATGCGCATGGAGGCGTACGATATTTCCAACATCAACGGATTTGAGTCCGTCGGTTCGATGATCGTCTACGAGCGCGGCAAGCCGAAGAGAAGCGACTACCGCAAATTCAAGATCAAGTCGGTGCAGGGACCGGACGACTACGCGAGCATGGAGGAGGTGCTGACGAGGCGCTTCCGGCATGGCCTTGAGGAGCAGAAGGAACTTGCCGCGAAGGGCATGGGAAACGAGATGGGAAGCTTCAGCCGTTTTCCGGATCTGATCCTGATGGACGGCGGAAGAGGTCAGGTCAACGTCGCATTGCGCGTGTTGGACACGCTTGGGATCTCGATTCCGGTCTGTGGTATGGTGAAGGACGATTTCCACCGGACGAGAGGCATTTATTTTGAAAATGTGGAGCTGCCGATTGACACGCATTCCGAGGCGTTCCGGCTCGTGACGCGCATTCAGGACGAGGCGCACCGATTCGCGATCGAATATCACCGCAGCCTGCGCAGCAAGGGGCAGGTCCATTCGGTTCTCGACGATATTTCGGGCGTCGGTCCGACGCGCAGAAAAGCGCTGATGCGCACGTTCAAATCCGTTGAGGCGGTGCGCGACGCGACGCTGGAGGAGCTTGCGAACGCGCCGTCCATGAACGCCCGCAGCGCGCAGCAGGTGTATGATTTCTTCCATGCGGAGAATATTCAGCCTCGCGTGACGGAGGAGTGATAAATTCTTGACGAACTCGAAGATATTTGTTATAATACCCACGAATAAAAAGTAGAGAAGATACTGTACGTTAAGTGTCACACGATGGGAAGGTCTTTATGTGAACG